>JAYYZW010000052.1:0-34259 GCA_036339995.1 Pseudomonadota bacterium | reverse complement strand
ATTGATTGCTCGGCGCCAAGGCACGGAGAAATAATCGCGGAAGGCGTGCATAAGGTTCCGATGTCGAAGGGATCGTTTCGTCTACTGTCTGGTAGTCCTGAACGAGAGCATAGGCGTAGAACAGGCCCTGGTGGTAACTGAGCGCAATCTGACGGTCGATGAAGACTTGGCTCGTGATGCTGAGATTGTTACCGAAATCACTGAAGTATCGATCGTCGGAGACATTGTTGATAATGACGTTCGCGCGGCCGCGATTGTTCAGGAATGAATGCCGATGCCTGAACGCAACGAGAGATCGATCTTCGTCATTGCGCAAATCATCGCTCGGGAGGTATTCGAACTCGATCTGTCCCCCGAAGTCAGGTTGCAGATAGCGGTATTGACCGCCGAGCATGGCGCCGCGGTCGGCCATGATCCGCGGCGTAATGGTCGCATCCTGATTCGGAGCAATGTTCCAGTAGTAGGGGACCCTCGCGTCGAAACCAGACTCGTTCGACGAGCCATACGAGGGCGCCAGGAATCCGGTCTTGCGTTTGTTGCTGATGGGAAAGTTGACGTACGGAAAATAGAAAACCGGTATGTTCTTAACTCGAAGCACAGCGTTGCGGGCGGAACCCCGGTCTGATTTGTGATTAAGCTTGATGGAGCTTGCCGATATGCGCCAGGCTTCGTCGGAAAGCGGGCAGGTCGAATAATCGACGCCTTCGAGCAGGGTGACATCGGCTTTAGGATCGTTGATAAGTCGTTCGGCATTACCGCGGCCGCGGCCACCGAGTATCCAGTAGCGGCCCTCATCCAGCACCGATACTTCGCTGTTGAGATCGTAGGTCGCCCGCGTGCCCGCCCAGATGATACTCGACTCCCAGATGTGGGCGCGTCCTTCGGCTTGAAATACGCCGGTGTCGTTGTCGTAGGTGATCACTTCGGCACGCAGGGCGCGATCGCCCTGGACGACCTCGACGTCACCGCTGAACTGGGAAAGGCCTTCCTTCACGAGGCGCGTACTGTCGGCTCGGATCTCAGTACTTTCGGGATTGGCGGAATCTTCGGTATATCCGGGTCGGATCGGGATGAAGCGCACGGCAGGGCACAATCGCCACTGGAAATTGCCGGCACGCTCGTCGAGCACGCCGGCCTGCACAATACCGCCCGTCAACGCCGTGAGCAGCGCGAGCGCGGATAGGGCCGGCGCTGCAGCCGGCTGGCGTAACCTTGTTATTTTTTTCATTTACGCAAGAGTGTGTGAGTGATACCCAGCGTTGGGCTAAAAGTCGCACAAATTCTGCATGTCTTCAACATGCGTGCCGAAGTCCGTATCGCCGATTAACCGGCGGGTTCAGGGAGGTTTTTCTTCCGTTGCCTTAGATACGCGTCTATGCGCGACAATTTATCGGTTCCGGCGGCTGTCATGAGAATGGCCACCTTGTCGGAAATGTCCAGCGGAAGCACCTCGGCGAGCCGATGACCCACCCACAGCGCGCTGTCCATGTGCCAGCCTTTATAGGGGCAGTGCTCGAGCTTGTTCTCGTACAATTCCTCGAGCAAGCCGCCCAGATATTCGAATTCCTTTGGGATCACCGCGTCGATTGGTTCGTCCAGGTAGTCGATGTCGCCGATCAGCAGCCGATTGACGCGGGTACTGTGGTTGGTGACGCGAAACAAGCTGCCGCCGGAAACCTGAATGTTAAGCAAGCCGTCCTCGCCTTGATTCCATGATTCGATGGTGGCGATGGTTCCGACGCGGTAGAAATGTGGTGTTGCGCCGACTTCACTGCCAAATTTGAACGGCACGATGCCGAAAGGCGTTTCGTTTCTCAGCGATTCGCTGACCATGTCGAGGTAGCGCGGCTCGAATATCCTCAATGGCAGTAACCCGGCCGGGTAGAGGACTGTTTCGAGCGGAAACAGCGGAATCGGATCGCGTAGCTTCGGGGGTAGCGTATCGCTCACGGTGTCTTGTCCAGGGCCTCGAGGATGCGGTCGTGAATGTCATCAAATGCGCCGTTGCTCATGATTAAGATTTGATCGCCCGCACGCGCAAGCGCAGCGACATCGGCGGCAAGCGCAACCGTTTCCCCGTACACGCGGCAGTGCCGAAGCACGCCCAGCACCCGCTCGATATCCCAGTCCAGTTTTTCGCCGACAAACACTGCAATGTGGTCGGCACGTTCGAGCGCGCTCGCCAGGCTTTCCCGGTGTACGCCCATTCGCATGGTATTGGAGCGCGGTTCCATCACCGCGATGATGCGACCATCTGCTGACGAGGAACGCAGCGCTTCTATTGTTGCGGCGATCGCCGTCGGGTGATGTGCGAAATCGTCGAATACCCGCACGCCTCGTCGAACTCCCTTAAGCTCGAGACGCCGCTTGACGTTCTTGAATGACGGCAATGCCGACAGGGCCTTCTCGCAGCTTACCCCGGCGTCGCTGACCGCACAGATGGCCGCGAGCGTATTCAAGGCATTGTGTTGGCCGAGCAGGGGCGAGGCGGTCTGGATCTCCTGACCGCCGGGTGGGATGATCCCAATCGAATCGGCGTCATTCGAATCGAAATTCAATCGCCACTGGCACGCCGGGTCCTTGCCGAAGGTCATGGTTCGCGACCAGCATCCCATTTCGAGGACATCGTCGATCGCCTTGTCCGGACACCGCCGGACGATCAAAGCCTCCCGTGGCAGAGCGCGGATTAGATGGTGGAACTGCGTTTGAATCGCGCCGAGGTCGGCAAAAATGTCAGCGTGATCAAACTCGAGATTATTGATGATCAAAGTACTCGGCAGATAGTGGATGAATTTTGATCGCTTGTCGAAGAACGCAGTGTCGTATTCGTCGGCCTCAATGACGAATATCTCGCCCGCGCCGAGACGCGCGGAGAGGCCGAAGTTCTCGACGACGCCCCCGACGAGAAATCCAGGTGCGAGGCCGGCGTGTTCGAGCATCCAGCTGATAAGACTGGCGACGGTCGTCTTGCCGTGTGTGCCGGCAACCGCGATGACGTGTCGTCCGCGCAGTACGTTGTCCTTCAACCAGGCGGGGCCGGACACGTAGTCGAACCCGGCGCTCAATAAGTGTTCGACCGCGGGGTTACCCCGCGACACGGCATTCCCGACGATCACCAGGTCGGGTTTGGGTGTCAAGGCTTCAGCACCATAGCCATCGTGCACCTCGACGCCAAGGGATTCGAGTTGCGTGCTCATCGGCGGATAAAGATCAGCATCCGAGCCTGTCACGCGGTGCCCGCTTTCGATGGCGAGTCTCGCCAGCCCCGCCATGAAAGTGCCGCCGATTCCCAGGATATGCAAATGCATGCTCATAGCTTAGTTCTCAGGCCCACAGTTCCCAGCTACAGTTGCAATGAACCACAGAGGACACAGAGCAAACCATTATCTTGTGACCTATAAACGGTCATTTTTCTTTCTCTGTGTGCTCTGTGATCTCTGTGATTTTATTGTGCCGTTCCGTTACACGTCTGCGTATCAGTTCAATTCCTAAGATCCGATCTATGAATGCATGCTCGCCAGAAGCTCAGGCCGCGGCCCGCAAAAGGCGATCGATGAAGACGACCAACTGTATTAAAAAGACTGCGTAGCCGAAGGAGATGAAGAAGCCGATGATAAACCGCGTGTCGAGTGCGTGTCTCAAGATGTGAGCCATGACGAACAGGTTCCACAGAAAAATGACAACACGCGCCGGTTGAGGCAGGGCCGGAAACAATAAAAGCAACACGAGCACGAAACTTCCGATCAATGTCCCGGCACCCATTAGCGCTGTCAGGGTCTGCACCGTGCGTGCTACGCGAGCGAAAGAAAACAGCAATGCGGCGGTGAGACTGGTCAACACGAACACTTCAAGCAGCGCGACGAGGATCGAGGACCCCAACGGCAACTTGAGTTGATTAATGGCCGTGCTCACAACAAGGTTGGAAATGGTTGTAAGGCCGAGCAGGGCCGGAGTGCGGGGAATGTCCTGCGGGGCTAGACGGAAACTGCAAATCCCCCAGAAAGCTCGCGTCAGCGTTGCCAATGCAGAGGGCATGGACTAATCCTCTGGCAATGGACCGACCAGGCGCGGCAAGACGCAGCACGCGGTCAGCGCCGATGCGGGGCATTCAACCGGATTCACGTGGCGGGAAGGTCTATTCGAGTCGGCGCCTGTGTTTCGTCCCCGTAACGCGATTGCACATAGTCATCGAGAATGCGCTTGAATTCTTCGGCGATGTTGCCGCCGCGCAGGGTGACGGTTTTTTCGCCGTCGATGAATACGGGGGCGGAAGGTGCTTCGCCCGTGCCGGGCAGGCTGATCCCGATATTTGCGTGCTTGCTTTCTCCGGGGCCGTTCACCACGCAGCCCATGACGGCCAGGTTCATATCTTCTACGCCCGGGTAGCGTTCGCGCCAGGCGGGCATTTGCGTTCGTACATAGGCCTGGATATCGCCGGCGAGTTCCTGGAAAACAGTACTCGTCGTTCGTCCACAACCGGGACACGCGATAACCAGCGGCGTGAACGATCTGAGGCCCATCGTCTGCAGTAATTCCTGGGCGACGATGACCTCTCGGGTTCGGTCCCCGCCCGGATCGGGCGTGAGGGAGACCCGGATCGTGTCGCCGATCCCCTGTTGCAAAAGGATACCCATGGCTGAGGCGGAAGCGACGATGCCTTTTGAACCCATGCCCGCTTCCGTCAGGCCGAGGTGGAGCGCGTAGTCGCAACGCGCCGCGAGTGCGGTGTACACGGCGATGAGATCCTGGACGCCGCTGACCTTGCACGACAGAATGATGCGGTTCCGGGCGAGCCCTAGCTCCTCGGCCTTGGCGGCGCTGTCCAGGGCGGAGGTAATGAGGGCATCGCGGGTCACTTCCCTGGCGTCGCGCGGTTCGGGTAGCGCCGCGTTGGCGTCCATCATGTTGGCGACGAGGGCTGGATCAAGGCTGCCCCAGTTCACGCCGATACGGACCGGCTTGTCGCGTTCGATCGCGGCTTCGATCAGGGTGGCGAACTGAGCGTCCTTTTTACGGCCGAATCCGACATTCCCCGGGTTGATGCGGTATTTGTCGAGTGCTTCGGCGCAGTCCGGGTACTTGGTGAGCAAAGCGTGTCCGTTGTAGTGAAAATCGCCCACCAACGGAACTTTGCTTCCAGTTGCGTCCAGCAATTCGCGAATTCGGATGACCTGGCGGGCCGCTTTCTCCGTATTTACCGTGATGCGCACGAGTTCGGAGCCTGCCGCGGCGAGCGCTTGAACCTGCCTGGCGGTGGCGACGGCATCCTCGGTATCGGTGTTCGTCATCGACTGCACGACGATTGGGCCGTCGCCGCCGACGGTGATGTCGCCAATGCGTACCGGAATTGATTTTCGGCGTGGACGGCCTGTTTCTGCGGTCATGGCTGGTCTCTCGACCTGGACTCGGTTGCGGGTATTAGGTGAAATTCTACAGTAGCGCACACGACGGCGCCAAAAAGCGTATCGCAACCTGAGCGAACGGCGGCGCGCAAACCTATGCGGAATTTAAACGGGGGCCAACATGCGGATTGGAATTGATCTTGGCGGCACCAAAATTGAGGGCGCCATGTTTAGCGATGGGGACCAAATCGTCGAACGGCGCCGCGTCCTCACGCCGCGCGATTATCCGGACATCTGCTCGGTCATCACCGATCTCGTCATCGGCATGGAATCGGATCTTGGGACACGGTGCTCGGTCGGTCTGTCGATGCCGGGTGCAATTTCTCTCGCGACCGGAAGGGTGAAGAACGCCAATATCGTGTGTCTCATCGGCAAGCCCTTCGTGCGCGATCTGGAGGAGCGTCTGGACCGGGGCGTGCGCGCGGAGAACGATGCAAACTGCCTGGTCCTCTCGGAGGTTTACGACGGGACGGCGACAGGAGACGCGGTTGCGTTTGGAGTGATCGTCGGGACGGGGACAGGCGGTGGCATTTACGCGAACGGTGCCCTAGTCCGTGGGGCCAATGCGATCGGAGGCGAGTGGGGTCACAATCCAGCGCCGTGGATAGGTGTCGAAAGGGGCGGGCGCGCATGCTATTGCGGCCGACAGGATTGCATCGAAACCTATCTGTCCGGTGCGGGCTTAGTGCGGAGCTACCGTGAGCACGGTGGGGGCCCGTCCGACAGCGTGGAGGCGATCGTCGATCTAGCCGCGCGTGGCGAGGCGACAGCCCGAGCGGTGCTTGAAGACTATGCGCGTCGATTCGCCCATGCGGTGGCGACCGTGATCAACGTGCTCGACCCGGACACGATCGTGGTCGGGGGCGGACTGTCGAATATTCCGTCCCTGTCTGAAGACGTCGAGCACCTGTTGCCGGATTTCGTTTTCTCGGATGTCGTGACCACGCGGGTGCGCCGCGCAATCCACGGCGACAGCAGCGGCGTACGGGGTGCCGCCCGCCTGTGGGACGGAGCCGGTGAGTGAACCGCTCGGCGGACAGACCCTGGGATCGGTCTGGCTGGCGCTCCAGAATGTGAATGGAGTCACAGCGAAAGCCGCGACGAGCGACTACACTGAGACTAAGTCAAGGATACCTCTCAATGCTCTTGGCGCGCTCGGTGGACGCCCGATCCTCCCTCCCCCAATCCCCAGGGCGACACCGAGCATTTTTTTTCGCCCTTTAAATAGAACAAACTAATCGAAAGTAATATATCAATAGAGGTAAATTAAACAACGGATTATCGTCAACCGGTCGCCACCTTCTCCAGGCGGTAACCATGCTGGTAGATCGAGGAGAGTTTCCAGCCCGTATCGGGTGCCAGCGCGAGTTTCGATCGGATACGGCTCACGTGCGTATCAACCGTGCGGGTTTTGATATCGGGATTACGACCCCACACGCTTTCGAGGATATGCCCTCTCGACAGGACACGTCCCATGTTTCTGAACAGAAAGACGATAAGTTCGTATTCCTTCTGCGTCACCTCGATGCGCTCGCCGTCGCGTTGTATCTGGTGGTTCCCCAGATCGATGAGAAACGGATCCTGTTCTATCGTCGACTGATTGTCGTCGACGTTGGCCGCTCGCCTAACTACGGCCGTCAGGCGAGCCAGAAGCTCGCGTTGTTTCGCGGGTTTGACCACGTAATCATCGGCGCCTTCCTCAAGCGCTCGCACGATGTCGTCTTCCTGATCTTTGGCGGTGACGAAGATCACTGGAATAGGCCAGTCGAAGTTTTCACGGATCCAGCGCAGGATATTGAATCCGTCCACGTCCGTGACCATCCAGTCGAGGATCAGAACGTCGTAACTGTCGTGCTTGATATTGCGAATAAACGGCTTGCCGCTGTCAAAATGCTCGCAGCTGTGACCGGCCGACTTCAACCAGAACATAAAAAGCGCGGCCTGATCCAAATCGTCTTCGAGCAGTGCGACCCTCACATCTGATCTCCCGATTGATCGTCTAGTGTTGGGCTGCGACCGTCACCGCGCGTGATGCCGTGTTCACCAACCCTCAAACGCTCGTATAATAACCCCATCGCGCTGCTCCGGAAACGGTTCTGAAGTCACGCCAAAACCGGTGAACCGCGCCGGGACCGCGATATTCCGGGTTGGATTCAAGCGAGCGAGTACGGATGAGTAAAATCACGAAATCCGAGGACGAATGGCGGGAAATCCTCTCGTCCGAAACCTTTGAGGTATGCCGCCATCAAGCGACCGAACCGCCTTTCTCCGGTCGGTATGACGCGAATAAGGAGGATGGGATATACCGCTGCGTGTGTTGTGCCGCCGAACTCTTCAGATCTGAACACAAATTTGATTCAGGAAGCGGTTGGCCGAGTTTCTGGCGGGGTGTCGACAAGGACCAATTAATCTTGCGCCCCGACGACAGCCACGGCATGGCCAGGACTGAAGTGGTCTGCGCGCAATGTGATGCGCATCTCGGCCATGTTTTCGACGACGGGCCGGAACCGACCTCCAGGCGTTATTGCATCAATTCGGTGGCGCTCGATTTCGATCATTCCGAATAAGGTGGCTTAAGGGTTCCTGTTCGGGCTATCTCGCGTACGCGCATCGGCGAGTTGAGTCGTCCACACTATCCTGCCGCTGTGCTCCAACCTGAAATTCCCTGTCTCGGGCACCTCGCCGCTGGAGCGTGCTGAGGTCGGCTGAATTTCCGTACGGCGATGCCGTTATCCCGAGATCCGCCCCGGCGAGTAAAATCGCCCGCCGATCACTCTTTTCCAAGTTTCTCTCAACTAAAGTTTGGCGTGCCAGCACCGATATCAATGCTTAACCGGCAGGCGTGTCGCGCGTGCGACGAATCATGGGAAGTGGTTAAGGAAGCTGCCTTTAACTTCAAATAGTTAGAAAGGAAAGGACGTGGATCTGGCGACCCTTTTAGGCTTAATTGGCGTCACCGGAATCCCGCGAAGTCCGGGCGTCACCCCGGCAAGAGCCTGAAAGCGCCCTCGACGAGCCGGCGGAATCCACGGCGCAAGAACCGGTCCCGGAGTAACCAAATCCCGTATCGACCTGATACGCGAAGAAATAGAAGGGGCGTGAGGCCTGACGATGGACCGCGCCCTTTATTTCGACCGCACACGAATGGAGCATCAAGTAAATGTGTGCTTGATGAATGAAGTGCAACGGACGCCGCATTATCGTTGCAGCGAGGTAAGAAATGTTAGGAAAACATTTTTTTACCATCATCTTCAAGCGGAGCTAAGACCATGACAACAGAACGTCGACGGTATTTCCGAATCCAAAAACGGGGCTTGATCAAATATCGCGTGGTCCAGGAAGATATGCTCGAAGAAGAGCGCAAATTCATCTTTCTCAACGAGATAAAGGTCGAAAACCTGCATGCGGCCCTGTTGGGCATCGACCTGCGCCTGCATGATCTCGTCGCCGAGGCGCTTGACCTCATCAATAGAAAATTAACCTTGCTCGAACGTGTCGTGTCACTGGAGAGTGCGTATTCGGGCGGATCCGAATACCACGAGAACGAACCGACCCGGGTTGATCTCAGCGGCGGGAGCATTGCGCTGATCGCTACCACGCCGCTCGCCTTGAGCGCCTGGCGCGCAATCGAGCTGGTGCTGCTGCCGACAAATCACCCGATGCGGGCGATCGGGCGCGTAGTGGATTGCAGACAAAACGACGGCGGCGGATTTGCGATTGCGATCGAGTTCGAGGAAATTCGGGAAGAAGACAGGGACATGCTCATCCAACATATCGTTCGCAAACAATCGCAGATATTGAGGGAGGAGAGATTTGAAGGCGCTGAAGACACCGCTTGATAACGGCAAGGTGCAACACGACAGCCTGTTGAGCCCGCCTATTGCACGAAGGCGGCCGCGGTGCACGGATTACGCCGTAGAAGCGATCAGGCTTTTGGCAGGGTGACCCCACTTTGTCCCTGGTACTTTCCGCCGCGATCTTTATAAGACACTTCACAATCCTCGTCGGATTCCAGAAATATCACCTGTGCGGCGCCCTCGTTGGCATAGATCTTTGCGGGCAAGGGTGTGGTATTCGAGAATTCGAGCGTAACATGGCCTTCCCATTCCGGCTCCAGTGGCGTCACGTTGACAATGATTCCACAGCGCGCATAGGTGGATTTACCGAGGCATATCGTGAGCACATTGCGGGGGATGCGGAAATACTCGACCGTGCGCGCCAGTACAAATGAATTCGGCGGAATAATACACACGTCCGCGTTAACATCGATGAAGCTTGCAGGATCGAAATTTTTCGGATCGACGATCGTCGTGTTGATATTGGTGAAGATCTTGAATTCCGGTGCGCAACGCAAATCGTAGCCGTAGCTCGACGTGCCGAAGGAAATGACTTTGGCATCACCGACTTTCCGTATTTGCTGAGGCTCGAATGGTTCTATCAGGCCGTGCGATTCGGCCATTCGCCTGATCCAGCGATCGGACTTTACCGGCACCTCACAGCTTCCCCGTCCGTCTCGTTCAATTGTTTTGAATGACGATTTTGGGAAACATTGCCGAATGGTCCTTCGCCTGCAACGCTAGCCGGGCCGCGATCTTGCGCGCGATCTGACGGTATGTTTCCGCGATTTGGGATTCGGGATCGATCGCGACGGTCGGGCGTCCGTTATCGACGCCTTCGCGAATCGCGATGTCTAGCGGCAGTGATCCCAGCAGGTCGATGCCGTATTGTTTCGCCATGGATTCGCCCCCGCCCTGGCCGAACACGTGCTCCGCATGACCGCACTGACTGCAGATATGTACGCTCATGTTCTCGACGATCCCGAGCACCGGGACGTTGACCTTTTCGAACATCTTGAGTCCTTTTCGGGCGTCGAGCAGCGCGATGTCCTGCGGCGTAGTTACGATCACCGCACCGCTCACTGGAATCCGCTGGCAAAGCGTTAACTGGATGTCGCCGGTGCCCGGTGGCAGGTCGACGACCAAATAGTCGAGATCACGCCAATTGGTATCGTTGAGGAGTTGCTCCAGCGCGCCGGTGACCATCGGACCGCGCCAGATCATGGGCGTATCGTCTTCAATGAGGTTGCCCATCGAGATCGACTGCAGTTCGTAGCTGATCTGCGGTTCCATGGATTTACCGTTCCGGCTTGCAGGCCGGCCGTGACTCGCGAGCATGCGCGTTTGACTCGGGCCGTAAATGTCGGCATCGAGCACGCCGACCTTGCCACCCTCTTGTTTCAAGGCGAGAGCCAGGTTGGTCGCAGTGGTTGACTTGCCGACCCCACCCTTACCCGACGCGATCGCGATAATATTACGGACCTCCGGCAGTGGTTTGATTCCTTTTTGCACCTCGCGCGTTACGATGCGGGCGGAGATTTCGAATCGAATGTCGACCCCGTCGATGTCCGCAACGGCTTCTTTCAGGCGTTGTTCGAGTTCTGGTCGGTAACGGTCGAGCGGAAAACCGAGCAGGATCTTGACGGTGGCCGTCGATCCCTCGACTTCGATTCCCGTAATGGCCTTTGCAGCTACCAGATCCATGCCCAGATACGGGTCCGGCTCGGCTGCAAGCGCCTGTGTGATTCGATCTTCTGTCTGACTCATAAATTCGGGTCCTTTCCAGAATTGTATTTTACACCATGGGTCAAGACTCTCGCCGGTGCTTGTCGTCAGGAAGCGGCGACGCTTACGTCCTTGATGAAGCCGCAAACACTCTGGATGGTCGACTGGGCATTGCAGGATCTTCTCCGGCGGCCGCTGATGGGGATGGACAGGTTGGCAAAAACCAAGTTTTCCACCAGCCTGATAAACTGCGCTCCTCGAAGTTCAAGGGTCCGACAGGCTGCTAATCACAAGCCCATCAATAAACCCTGCAACCGCGTCCAATTCCATCGACATGTCCGAGCAAAAGCGAAAAATTCTCGTCACCAGCGCGCTACCCTATGCCAATGGGCCGATACACATCGGCCACCTGGTCGAATACATACAGACCGATATCTGGGTCCGGTTTCAGAAAATGCAGGGACACGAGTGTTACTACGTGTGTGCCGACGATGCGCACGGAACGCCGATCATGCTCAAAGCGGAGCAGGAAGGAGTGACGCCGGAGCAGCTCATCGAGCGTGTCGGTGAGAGCCATCGTCGGGATTTCGACGACTTTGGCATCGAATTCGACAACTATTATTCGACGCATACGGACGAAAATCGCGAGATCTCCGAACTGATCTACACGCGCCTTCGCGATAAGGGCTTCATTTCAAAGCGCACGATTCGGCAGGCTTTCGATCCGCTCAAACAGATGTTCCTGCCGGATCGTTTCATTCGGGGCACGTGTCCGCGCTGCAAATCACCCGATCAATATGGCGACAGCTGTGAAGTTTGCGGTGCTACTTATGCGCCGACGGATCTGCTCGATCCGGTATCGGCCTTGAGCGGTGTGACGCCCGAGCTCAAGGAATCGGAGCACCTCTTTTTCACCCTGGGTGCCTTCGAGAATATGCTGAAGGACTGGATCGCTGAACATGACCTGCAACGAGGCGTCGTCAACAAGCTGAACGAATGGTTCAAAGTAGGATTGCAGGACTGGGACATATCACGGGACGCGCCGTATTTCGGGTTCGAAGTACCGGATCATCCGGGCAAATTCTTCTACGTATGGCTCGACGCTCCCATCGGGTACCTCGCGAGCTTCAAGAACCTGTGCCTGCGCGACGGCTTGGATTTCGAGGCCTTTTGCGGTACGGACAGCGCCGCCGAGATGATCCACTTCATCGGCAAGGACATCATGTATTTCCACACGCTGTTCTGGCCGGCGATGCTGTACGGCGCGGATTTCAGGCTGCCTTCCAATGTCTTTGTTCATGGCTTTCTCACCGTCGACGGGACGAAGATGTCCAAAGCGCGAGGCACTTTTGTTGCGGCCCGTACTTATCTGGAGCACCTGAATCCGGAGTATCTGCGTTATTACTTTGCCGCCAAACTAAATGCGGCCATCGAAGACATCGATTTGAATCTCGAGGATTTCGAGGCGCGGGTGAATGCGGACATGGTCGGCAAGGTCGTCAATATCGCCAGCCGCTGCGCGGGATTCCTGAGTAAGCGTTTTGACGGCGAACTCAGTGCCGAAATAGATGCGCCCGAGTTGTTGACGCAATTTCAGGAAGCGGCGGATTCGATCGCGCGCAAATACGAGGCGCGGGAGTACGGCCGCGCCATGCGTGAGATCATGGGGCTGGCCGACAGCGCCAATCAGTACATCGACAAACGCCGTCCGTGGGTCATCGCCAAGGAAACATCGCGCGACTCGGAACTGCGGCAAGTCTGCAGCATGGGTATCTACCTTTTCAGGATCCTGATGGTGTATCTGAAACCCGTACTGCCGGTTACCTGCCGTAACGCCGAATTCTTTCTCGGCGGCGCAGAGCTTGATTGGACTGATGCGCAGAACGTACCGGACGAGTTGCGAATCCGAAAATTCAAACCGCTGATGCAGCGAGTCGACGGAGAAAAAGTCAGACAGATGATAGAAGCGAGCAAAGAACAAGACGCAGCCGGCGACGAAAATGCCGAGGTGGCCGGCGGTATTTTCGAGCCGGAGATCAGCATCGAGGAATTCGCGCGTATCGATTTGCGAGTTGCCCGGATACAAGACGCGCACCACGTAGAGGGTGCAGACAAACTGATCCGGTTGGTACTCGATGTCGGCAGCGAGGTAAGGCAGGTATTCGCCGGAATCAAGCAGGCCTATGAGCCGGAGACCCTGATCGGGCGCCAGGTGGTCATGGTGGCGAATCTCGCGCCGCGCAAGATGCAGTTCGGGGTGTCGCAGGGCATGGTATTAGGCGCCGGTCCCGGCGGAAAGGACATCTTTCTCCTCGAACCCGATACTGGCGCCGTACCCGGCATGCGGGTGAAATAGCGCAGATCAGGTGACCGGAACGATGGCAGGGGGGCTGACCGGCGACATCATCCTGGTGTATCTGATCGGTTTGTGTCCCGCACTAGCGCTATCGCGCAACTTCGACGCGGCATTGGGCTTGGGTGCCGTCACGATCATCATGGCGCCCCCGGCCGCCTTCATCGGCTATTGGATCGCATCGACGCAAAGCCATGTGATCGTCGTGTTACCGCTGTTAATAACGGGACTATTCATCTCAATTTTCTATTCAGCGAAACTGCTCGAAATCTTTCTGCGCAAGCTTCATGGTCTACTGGAAGCCACTGTGCCGCTGATGGCCGTCAACTGCACTTTACTGGGTATCGTTCTGATTTCCGCTAATGCCGCCAACAGTGCAGCCGGCGCAACTCTCTACGCCTTATCGCTGGCCTGCGGCTATACTTTGGTACTCGCCGTATTTGCACAGTTGCGGGAGCGATTGCTTGGATCCGACGTTCCCAATCCATTTCGAGACGCGCCGGTCGCGCTGATTACCCTGGGCATCATCGCGCTTGCCCTGTTCGGTTTTACCGGAATGCGTACGTTGTAATGCGGGCTAGGAGCGGTCAATAGCAATGTTATTGATGCTCGCGATCGCGATTCTGGCAGGCCTGGCGGCGGTTTGGCTCGCCCATACCGTGCGGATTGGTAGGATTGGCAGGGCGGACAGTGCGGTCAGCCGCGTCGATGCGCTCCTACCGCAAACTCAGTGTTGCAAGTGTGGCTACGATGGGTGTGCGCCATACGCCGATGCCATCGTTTATGCGAACGAATCAATTTCGCTATGTCCTCCAGGAGGGGATGCAACGCGCCGCGCGCTGGCATCCATGCTGGGCCGCGACCCGGGAGCCGCCGGCGGAGACGGGAGTCCGTCTACGAAGCTTGTTGCCGAGATCGTGGAAAGAGAGTGTATCGGGTGCACCAAATGCATCCGGGTTTGCCCGGTCGATGCGATCGTCGGCGCCAACGGCAGAATGCATACGGTGATTTCGAATATGTGCACGGGATGCGATCTCTGCGCACCTGTGTGCCCGACCGATTGTATTGAGATGCGTGTCCCGCAAGGTCAGGGGCGCCGCCCGCTGTGGATGGCGCCGATCGCGGCTTGATAGCAATCGAGCCGCCGGTGCCGACCGAGTAATGCGTTTACCCGCTAATTCTCCCTTCGTAAAAGAGAGCCGGTCGGTCGCGCAGATCATGCGCTACGTTCTGCTGGCTTTGATTCCTGCTGTCCTACTGCACGTCGTATTTATGGGATTCGGTATCCTGATTCAATTTGCCCTGGCGGCGTTCGTCGCAATCGTACTGGAGATCGCGATACTTCGACTGCGCCGCAAACCTTGGCGCGACGGTATCAAGGACCTGAGCGTTTTGGTTCTCGCGGCACTTTTTACCATCGCTGTTCCGCCTTACGCCCCCTTCTGGTTCACCATCGCGGGCGTTGCGTTCGCAGTCATCGTCGGCAAGCACATCTACGGCGGCATCGGCGGCAACCTGTTTAACCCTGCCATGGCGGGGTACGCCTTCGTCTTGGTGAGTTTTCCAGTCGTTGGGACCCAATGGCCTGTGCTCGGCGGGGAGGCCGACTTCATCGGCCCGCTAGGGGCCTTGATCCACATTTTCGCGCCCCAGGCGAGCACCGACGCCATATCCGGCGCCACAGTGCTGGATTTCAGCCGCACCCAGGCGGCCTTGATGGTGATGCGTTCTGAAATGCTGGGCGATGCGGTTTTCGGGCGCATTGCGGGCAGGTCCTGGGAATGGGTCAACCTCGCCTACTTGATCGGCGGCTTATGGTTGTGTTTTCTGCGCATCATCTCGTGGCGTATCGCCGCCGGTGTCATCGTGGGTATCGCGCTACCCGCCTTGATTTTCTCCGGACTCGACCCGGAACTCCGGGCCGGGGCTTTGTTCCATTTGTTTGCCGGTGCCGCGATGCCCGCCGCGTTTTTCATTGCCACCGATCCGGTGTCGAGTCCGGCTGCGCCGCGGGCGATGCTGGCGTTCGGTTTCGGCGTCGGTCTGTTGATCTATTGCATCAGGGTGTGGGGCGCCTACCCGGATGGGGTCGCCTTCTCGATATTGATCATGAACGCGCTGGTGCCTGGTCTCGACCGGATCTTCCGGCCGCTGCCATATGGGCGGCGGAATACGTCGAACGATGTGGGCTAAAAAAGAAATCTTCGGCGGCGCCGTCCTCGTCGCGGTTCTGGCAGCGTCGAGCATGCTGCTATCCGTGGCGGGCGTGAAAATCGACCTTGCGCGCGAACGCGCGATGGAAGCAGCCTGGCTCAAACGCATCGAAGGGGTCATCGATGCCGAATTCGACAACGATTTGATCGGCACTCGCCGGACCGTATCGAATGCGGTGCTTTTCGGGACTTCGATCGAAGCACAGTACTGGACGCTGCTGCGGGGCAGGAATGTGGTGGGTTATGCCATTCAAGTGCCGGTTCCAGAGGCCTACAATGGCACGATGGGCGTGATCGTCGGTGTCGGTGCCGATGGCCGGGTAACCGGCGTGGACGTCCCCGAGCACACTGAAACACCGTCCTACGGCGGGCTTTTGATCGCCAGCGCCCGTTTTCTGGCGAGCTTTATCGATCGCGACGGGGGTGGAGACGGCGCGTTGTGGCAGGTTGTGGCGGGCGAGGGCGTGGTCGACGGCGTGACCGGTGCTACGATCACCAAAACCGCCGTGACGAACGGCGTATTTCGAGCGCTGCGGATCTACGAGGTCCTGACGGCGGCAGGCACGGCCAAGAGCAAATCAGCAAGCGGGGTCGAATAGGCGTGGGATTGCGAGAAACCTGTGGTCGGTGTGTTGCGGCCTGCTACGAACGCAACCCGGTCATCGCGAAAATGCTGGGTTTATGCCCGCTTCTGGCCATTACCGACACCGCCATGGACGGGGTGATCTTCGGTGGGTTCTTCACTTTCGTGCTGTGCCTCGCTGGCATCGCTGTTCCGCCTCTCAGATACGTAGTCGCCACGACTTTGCGTCCGCTTTTATATCCGCTCGCACTGTCGATTATCGTCGCGGCAGGGGGCGCGTGGCTGATATCGAAATTTTACGAAATGGTCGCGCCTTACGGCGTGTATCTCGCGCTGGTGGCGGCGAATTGTCTCATCCTCGATTCCGTGGAGCATCGCTCGACAAGTGTTTCACTCTCTGCAGCGACCCTCGATACGCTTGTTGAAGGGGCTTTCATCTGGGTTTCGCTGGTAATCTTCGGCGCTATTCGCGAGATCCTCGCCAGCGGAACCTTGTTACTCGATGTCGCCACGACCACTATCGACGCGGTGCCTAGCCTGGGGACGATGCCGATCGCTGGATCGTCTGCGGGCGCGCTCATTTTATTAGGTTTGATCGCTGCAGGAATCAACGCGGCGTGGCGTTCCGAGCCGGCCGGCGACCAAGCCATGTCTCCCGCCGCCGAGGCTGAACCCGCGCCTTGAACAAGGCCAATCGCGAAGAGTTCTTTCGCCGTCTCAAAGCGCAACATCCCGCGCCTCGAACGGAGCTCGAATACGATTCCGATTTCCAGCTCCTGATCGCCGTGATCCTGTCCGCGCAGGCGACCGATGTCAGCGTCAACAAGGCAACGCCCGCACTGTTCGCGGCTTCACCGGATGCCGCGGCCATGTTGAGTCTGGGTGATGAGGGCTTGAAGACGTATATCCGGTCGATTGGACTGTTCAACTCGAAAGCCAGGAACATCATCAAGACCTGTGCCATTCTCGTCGATAGTTACGGCGGATCCGTGCCGCGCGAACGCAAGGAACTCGAAGCACTTCCCGGCGTTGGCCGAAAGACGGCAAACGTAATATTGAACACCGCCTTCGGAGAGCCCGCGATCGCAGTAGATACGCACATTTTTCGGGTCGCCAACCGCACGCGGCTGGCGCCGGGGAAAACGCCGCTGGCGGTCGAGAAATCACTGCTTAAATCGGTGCCGAAGCCGTATCTCCTAAACGCGCATCACTGGTTGATTCTGCACGGCCGGTATACGTGCTCGGCCCGCAGCCCACGGTGTGGTGACTGTTCGTTATTCGATATCTGTGAATGGCGGGAAAAACACCGGTATGCTTGTGCCTGACTGTGTGGACGAGTCTTCAATAAAATAACTTATGTTCGTTGAGACGCGTGACGAATCACGGCGATTTTTCCTTCACGTCTGGCGGAAAATGTCCGCAAAGCGGCGACTCGAGCCGCTCGAAACGCTCGTTGCGCAGATCATTGAAGAACACGCGGAGTACCACGCCATACTTTCAGTTCCCGAACAGGCTCTGGACCGCGATTACACCTCCGCAGAGGGCGCGACAAATCCGTTTCTTCACATGGGGCTGCACGTTGCCTTGCAAGAGCAATTACAATCCGACCGGCCACCGGGAATCATTGAACTTTACCGTCAGCTGCGCTCGAACCTAAGCGATGACGTACACCGCACTGAGCACATGATAATGGGGTGTCTGGCTGACGCCTTGTGGCAGGCCGGCCGTTCGGGTGGAGTATCGAATGAGCGTGATTATCTCGATTGCATACGGAAGCATATCGCGTGACAGAGATTGATCTTCAGGCCCTGGAACCGGGCAGGCTGGACGAGGCTGCCGAATTTCTGGCTGAACTCACGCATGACTTCGCGAGTTCGCTGGACATTGATGAGACGCTCAAGCACGCTATTGATCGTTTCATGGTTTATCTCAACGCAGAAGCCGCTTCGATTTTTCTGCTCGAAGAGGAAGATTCGGCGCTGGTTTGCCGGGAATGTGCGGGCCCGGTCAACATCAAGGGGCTGCGCCTGGATCCCGATCAGGGAATCGTCGGGCAAACGGTACAGCACAACGAATCGAAGATCGTACGCGACGTTTCGACGAATCCGAGTTTTGCGGCAGCTGTCGATGAAGACACCGGATTCGCGACGCGATCGATCCTGTGCGCGCCGCTGTCCGTGCGCGGCAAATGCATCGGTGTACTCGAATTGCTCAACAAGCGCAGCGAGGACGGGCTGTTCGATTTGAACGACATGCAGTTGGCGACGACGGTAGCGTCGGCCGCCGCTTTAGCGATCCACAATGCGCGTATGGCCGCCGAATTGGTTGAGCAGGAGCGGGTGCGTAAGGAACTCGAACTGGCACGCCAGATCCAGGAAAGCCTGCTGCCCGACAACCTGGTGGGGGACTTCCCCGTACACGGCTTGAATATTCCGGCCCGGGAAGTGTCAGGCGATTTCTTCGACTTCATGCGCCTTGACGATGGCCGCGTGTATTTCACCTTGGCCGACGTTTCCGGCAAGGGCATGAATGCGGCCCTGCTTATGGCGAAGACGACCAGCCTGCTGCGTTGCCTGGCGAAGACCGCCGCCGACCCCAGCCTACTGCTTCGTAAGGTCAATGACGAAATCTGTGAAACTTCGAGCATGGGGATGTTCGTTACCATCGTCACCGGATACCTCAGCGCTGATGGTCAGAGCGTCGTAATCGCGAACGGTGGGCATCAACCCGCCCTGGTGCGGCGGCGCGACGGCACCTTCGAAGAGATTGCGGCGGAAGCACCACCGCTTGGCATTCTGCCCGACGTTGAGTTTCCCTCCCGTGAGGTCCGGCTCGGGAACGATTCCATGTATCTCTATACCGATGGAATCAGCGAAAGCGAAGGACCAGATGGGACTCAGCTCGATTCGGAAGGCTTGAAACTGATGCTAGAATCGAGTGCCTGCACGCGGGCGAGCGAGCGGCTTCCCGCAATCATCGAAGCGTGGAGGCGGACTGGGCATGAAACACATGATGACATTACGCTCTTGCTCGTGGAGTTAGCGCAGTGAGAGGCAAAACCACTGCCTTGTGGTTAGTGTTTCCGACCATAGCATCGACCCACTCGGGCCAGCGTCTGGGATCACGCCAATGACCGGGCCTAAGCGTTTACTCGAACTCCGCTTTACGTCGGATCCCAAGCGTTTGAAAATGGTACGGGATCAGGTTCAGCAGGCAGCGGGGCAGCTCGAGTGTACCAAGAAGCTCGTATCGGACCTGATTATCGCAGTCAACGAAGCGTGTATGAATATCATGGAGCACGCATATAACGGCGACCGCTCTGGTGAAATCGTACTAGAGATCAATGATAATGGTAGAGAGGTCGAGGTCGTGCTCACGGATTTTGCAGCACCGGTCGATTTCGAAAATATACAACACCGAGATTTGGACGACGTTCGCCCAGGAGGGCTAGGAACGTTCTTCATCAGGGAGATGATGGATGAATGCGCCTACGCTCATTTGCAGGGGCATAACGGGAACGTCCTCAGAATGACCAAGCGGCTCGGTTAGTCATCCGGCGAGCACGGAAACGAATCAGAGTCGCAACAATTCAAATATTTCCAATAAGGACTTTCCCGGATGGCTTACCAAGTCAAAACAGAAAGCGGTTACGACGTGGTGTTGCTAAACGGCGATGTGGATTTATCCTGCTCGCCGGAAGCGCGCAAGGCTATTTTGTCCTGCCTCCGGGACAGCCACCATACCCTGGTCGACCTTAGCGCAGTCAGTTATATCGACAGTTCTGGTGTTGCAAGCCTGGTCGAAGGGTTTCAAACAGCCAAAAAAAATAGCCTGCGATTCGGCTTGATCGGAGTCAGCGACGCTGCAATGAGCGTGCTCGAGCTGGCACGTCTCGACAAGGTGTTTCCGATTCATGCGGATTTGAATGCGCGCCTAGAGGCGGATGGCTGAACCAGGGGAGGGCGCCCTTGTCCTCGCGCTCGAACGATTCGGCAAGACTTGTGCCGCTCTGATTGAGGAACTGGGTTATTACCTCGCGCTGACCGTCGAAAGCTTCTACTGGATCACCTGGGGAGCGATCAAGCGGCAACCCGTCAGAATTTCGGCGACCGCCCAGCAAATGGTCGATATCGGGATCGCCGGTCTGCCCATCATATTCATGGTGTCGTTTGCTATAGGGGTCATGCTCGCCATCCAGGGCATCCACACGCTCAAACAGTTCGGCGCTGAAACTCAAGTCGTCTTAGGGATAGCCCTGTCCGTTACCCGGGAATTCGGTCCGCTCATCACTGGCATCCTGGTCGCGGGCCGCTCGGGATCCGCGCTTGCCGCCCGCATCGGCACCATGACCGTCAATCAGGAAATCGATGCGCTACGCGTGATGGGAATCAATCCGGTGCGATATCTGGTGTCACCGGTCATGATAGCAATGCTGGTGATGATGCCCCTGGTTACGCTGTTTTCGGACTTCTCCGCCTTGTTCGGCGGCGCCATATTCTGCAAGCTGGAACTCGGATTGAGCTATGCCGCGTACTGGGATCAGGTCACCGGCTTCATCACCGCCGACGACGTCGTTCAGGGACTGTGGAAAAGCGGCGTGTTCGCCGTAATCATCGCGCTGGTCGGCGTGAGCAACGGTTTCATGGTGTCCGGAGGGGCGGAGGGCGTAGGCAAATACACGACTCGGGCCGTGGTTCTGGCTATATCCTACATCGTTCTGGGCGATATGGTGTTTACGTATTTTCTGAACCGCTAATGCAATCTAATGCAATCGAAGTAAGGGATCTCGTCACTCACTATGGTGCGCGGCTCATTCTGGATCACGTCGATTTGGACGTCGCCCACGGTGAAATCATGGTCATCATGGGCGGTAGTGGATCGGGGAAAAGCACGCTACTTCGCCACCTGCTCGGGCTGCATACACCAACCGGCGGAAGCATCAGGCTGCTCGGCCAGGACATCAGCAAGATGAATGCCGATGAGATGCACACGCTACGGACCAATATGGGCGTTTCGTTTCAGGGCGGCGCGCTGCTCAGTTCCATGACGGTGGGTGAAAATGTCATGTTGCCTCTGCGCGAACACACCAGGCTCGACGAACAAACCATGGGCATCATGTCTCGAATGAAGCTCGAGGTCGTGAGTCTCGGCGGTTTTGGCGGTCTGAAACCGGCGCAGTTGTCCGGTGGCATGATTAAACGGGCGGCGCTTGCGCGGGCGATCGTCATGGATCCAAAACTGCTTTTCTTCGACGAGCCCTCGGCAGGGCTGGATCCCGTCGTTGCGGCCGAACTCGACGACCTGATCTTGAAACTTCGCGATAGCATGCAGATGACGATCGTGGTAGTCACCCATGAATTGGATAGCGCCTTCAAGATCGCCGATCAAATCACGGTATTGGATGAGGGGAAAATTCTTTTGACTGGTGCCGTCGACGAGGTCCGAAACTGCGATAATGAGCGTATACAAGCTCTCTTGAATCGCCGCCCAGGAGAAGAAGAAATCGATGCAGATGCGTATCTGGAGCGGCTTACGGGGGGATGATCCTGCGAAACTCCGGCATTTGACGCAATGAAAAGGGACAAGCTCAACTATCTGCTCGTGGGCACTTTCGTCGTGGTGATGCTCGTGGCTTTCCTGCTGTTTTTGTTTGCCCTCACGGGCCGCAGCGGCCCCACGGATCGCTACACCGTCTTTTACGATAACGTCTCCGGACTCAAGTTTGGAACCGGCGTTTACTATGAAGGATATCGGGTCGGTCAGATTGAAGATCTGTCGCCCGAGCCGAGCGACACGGGAATGCGGTATAAGATTATTCTCAGTGTGAAGGCGGGTTGGAAGATCCCGAGCGACAGCGTCGCCAGCGTCGCATCGTCCGGCCTCATTTCGGCTATCACGATCCAGATTCAAGAAGGTGAAGCATCAAGTTTTCTCAAACCGGGCGAGACGATCAAGGGACGCGGTCAAGCGGATCTCTTCGCCGTTATCAATCAGGCCGCTGGGGATTTTCGTTCCCTGTCCCAAGAAGGGATCATGCCCGTAATGAACAACCTGAACACGCGGATTACGGATCTCGCTCAAGAAATAGCCGGTTTCCGACGCGATGATTTGACGCCATTCGTACAGATGATGCACAAGCGTCTGGATGAAGACTTGATCAGCGAGGCTGTTGATTTACTCGACCATCTCGATGAAAGCGCACAGGGGTTGCAGACACTCCTCGGAAGCGAGAATCAGGAACGTGTAGAAGTATTCCTGACCCATGTCGATGACGTTGCAGTAAACATGAATCAATTGATCAACCGGATCGAAAATACGCGGCTGCAAATGGATGGCGTTCTCGGTTCCCTCGAAGACCTCGTTGAGAAAAATCGAAGCGGGGTGTCGAATACGGTGTCGTCCGCTGAGACCTCGATGAAAGAAGTGGAACTCGCCGTGAAGGGGATCAACCAGCACCTCAATGTGATCCTTTACAATATCGAGAGCGGAAGCCGTCACATGAGCGAATTCGCGCGTTCAATTCGCGAGAACCCCTCGCGCTTGATCCGCAAGTCGAGCGCGGCGGAGCCCGGTTCGCCGTGAGCTTAGCCCGCAGTCCCCTGATCGCGCTGGTATTCGTGGTCATGACGGGCTGTGGGTCGTTGTCGGCCCCACCGAAAGACACTTTCTACCGCCTGGACTTAGGGTTGCCGGTACCACAGGGAGAAAGTGCTGACGCAAAGGACGTCATTTATCTACCACCTTTCTGGGCCAGTGGATTGCACAGCGAACGCGCCCTCGTCTTTGCCCATGCCGACGGCACCTCGCTGGAACAGCAGGTTTATCATTTCTGGATCGACAGCCCGCGGATCATGCTGCAACATGCACTCGCGGATCACCTACGTTCGGTCGCTGGCGCCCGCGTCGTTCTGGAACCGGCGACGCCAGCAGCGTATACCTTGCGCGGCAGAATACGGCGGTTCGAACGTACCAACAGCGGCGGATCGGATTATGCGCAGGTGGATCTGAATATCGCGCTATACGGGTCAAACGGCTCGGTTCCCGAATTTGAGCGCAACTATAAAAGCTCAATTCCGGTCGGCGGCCATTCCATTGCCGCGGGCGTGGCGGCTCTGAATGAGGGTACGAAACAGATATTCACGGCATTTACCGGGGATCTCCGTCATTACCTCGAGCAGTGATGCCCACGTGGGTTGACGCGGCAAAACCGATGCCCGCAGACGCGGCGGTGATGCTGCGGGGTTGACTCTTGAGACCGCTATTTATGGGAGCTCTGAATAAATCATGGTGCGTGTGAATGGAGCATGAAATCGTGCGGATCAAGGCACGAACCGGAGGTAATAGCGGGGACTATTGGCAAGATTCGTAACGTAGAGCTGCGCGATTTCAGACGCCAGGCACCTGTCATGACTTATTCGGAGGTTCCTTAGTATGCGGGACAGGCCGAAGGTAATACGGTGAAGGAAATATTCGGAAAGCTTAGAGACAACTGGGCGCGCTTAGCCCTGAGTACGCTAGTGCTCGTAGGATTTCTCGTGCATGCAACCGGGGCCTTCAGGTTTGCCTTTATCGACCGGATGGAGAATCTGGCCTACGACTCCCACCTCCAATTAACCATGCCCAATACGCTCGACGATAGCATCGTCATCGTAGATATCGATGAAGGCAGTCTGACAGCCGAAGGACGGTGGCCGTGGCCACGCGACAAGCTCGCCCGACTGGTCGAAAACCTGTTCGAGGAATACGAGGTCACGCTCGTCGGCCTCGATATCGTCTTTGCCGAAGCCGACGAAAGCTCCGGGCTCAACGTCCTCGAGGATCTCGCAGCTGATGAATTACTCGGTAACCAGGAATTTGTCAGCCAGCTTCAAATCATTCGACCGCGACTCGACTATGACGGCATTTTTGCGCAGGCGATTCAAAAATACGATGTGATATTAGGGTACTACTTTAATATCGGGTCCAGCGATTTCGACACACCGCGCACGGGTTTACTGCCCGAACCGGTATTCGAAAAATCCGTTTTCCAGGGGAAAAACGTCATGTTTCTGACAGCCACTGGTTATGGTGGAAACATTCAGGCGCTTTCTTCGAGTGCCCTTGGTGCCGGGCATTTCACGCAGCAGCCGGATCGGGACGGCGTCGTGCGCAGGGTACCGATGCTGGTGCGCTTCGAAGATCAATACTACGCATCGCTGTCGCTCGAAGTGGTACGACACGTCATGGATGAAGAAATGCTGCCAGGATTCGAAAAGCCGCTGTTCGATACGCGCGGATATCCGGGCCTGGAGTCGCTGAAGGTAGGCAGCGCCAGCATACCGGTGGATCGCCATGTGAAAACGCTCGTCCCATTCCGCGGCGGCAAGGGGAGCTTCCCCTATGTTCCGGCAACCCAGGTCCTGCACGCAGTTGCCGACAAGAAAATATTGAAAGACCGCATCGTTCTGCTCGGCACGAGCGCGCCCGGCCTGTTCGACTTGCGCGCGACGCCGATGGAAGAAGCCTATCCGGGGGTCGAGGTCCACGCGAATCTTATCGCCGGCATACTCGGCGGCACCGTCATGGAATTTCCGGAATACACCCTGGGCGCGGAGGTCATCATGCTCGTCGTCGTCGGGGCGGGCATGATACTGGCCGGAACCTTATTGAGTCCGTTGTTCACGACCCTGTATACCGGCGCGGGAATCATCCTCTACGTCGGATTCAATCACTTGGTATGGGCCAACGGTGCCGTCGTATTGCCGGTAGCCTCCGGGATCCTCATGGTCCTGACGATGTTCCTGCTGCACATGTCTTACGGGTACTTCGTGGAAACCCGCGGCAAACGCCAGATCACTGGTCTGTTCGGTCAATACATTCCGCCTGAACTGGTCGACGAGATGGCCAAGGCGCCGACGGACTATTCCCACGCGGCGGAAAGCCGCGAACTGACCGTTTTGTTCTCCGATGTACGCAGCTTTACAACGATGTCAGAGGGGCTGTCTCCGACCGACCTGTCGGATCTCATGAACCAGTTCCTTACGCCCATGACGGGGGTCATTCACGACGCCCGCGGAACGATCGACAAGTACATGGGCGACGCGATCATGGCCTTCTGGGGTGCTCCCCTCCCCGATCCGGACCATCCCCGGCACGCGCTCGAAGCGGGCATTGCGATGCTCGAAAGCCTCGGTGACATCAACAAGGCGTTCCGCGAGCGCGGGTGGCCCGATGTACGGATTGGCGTCGGTGTTAATACCGGGATGATGAGCGTCGGCGACATGGGGTCGGAATTCCGCATGGCTTATACCGTACTCGGTGATGCGGTGAATCTCGGCTCCCGGCTGGAAGGACTGACTAAGGAGTACGGCGTCAGTATGATCGTCGGCGAAACAACCAAGGCAGCGGTCCCCGAATATGCCTTCCGCGAACTCGACCGCGTGCGTGTCAAGGGCAAGGCGAAACCCGTAGCGATTTTCGAACCGCTCTGCCGCAAGGAGGAAATCGACAAGGAACAGAAGAAGGAACTCAAGCTCTATGCGGAAACGATAAAGATGTATCGAGCGCAGCAATGGGACATGGCTGAGCTCAACTTCGTCAATCTTCAGCAAGCTTCGCGCTCACCTGACTTGTACAAAGCTTACGTTGAGCGCATCAAGAAATTTCGGCAGGAGCCGCCGCCTGGCGATTGGGACGGCGTATTCGATCACAAGACGAAATGATTCGGATTACACGCGGATTCAAGGAACCTCTGAATAAGTCATGGCAGGTGCCTGGCGCCTGAAATCGCGGAGCCTTACGTTACGAATCTTGCCAATAATCCCCGCCACTACCTGCGATTCGTGCCTTGCTCTGCACGATTTCATGCACCCTTCACACGCACCATGACTTATTCAGAGGTTCCTTAACAGCGCGCCGCGGTATCAATGTTCCAAAAGAATTTTGATACCTGCTGCTACCTGACGAGATTGAACTCCATTTTGATACCCGCCAGCTCAATAATGTCACCGTTCTGGATGGCGTAAGCCTGCGCGCCGATCGGCGACTCATTGACCACCGGAAAGTTGTCGTTGGTTCCATCGCCTTCGATGTGGGTGAGCAAATAGCCACGCGGCCGCCGCGAAACGACGGCCACCTCCGCGGCTTTCGCTGCTTCGACCGCGGCGCTTGCTGATCCCGGGCGAATGATCATCGTTTTCTCGAAGTCCTCGTCATCGGTGGTTGCGTGCTCGTTGACGTACTTGAGCTAGTGCTTGCCGAGGCCTATGACGTCACCATTGCGCAGTGCGTGTTTCTTAACGAGTTTGCCGTTGACGTAAGTCCCGTTCGTACTGCCGAGATCTTCGAGAAAGGAGTCGTCGAGTATCGTAATGATCAGTGCGTGCTTACCACTGACGGCAAGATTGTCGATCTGGATGTCATTGTCGGGTTTCCTGCCGATGGTAATCCGTTCGTTCTCCAGCGGGAATTCCCCCTGCACTGCCCCATTCATGCTCAGAACTATCTTCGCCATCGTTCTGCCCCATTCAGCCGCCTTTCTTCAGAACGCTATTGATTTTCGCGATGATTCCCGATCCCCTCGCAACCAAGGCCTGCGGCCGCACGAGTACCACGGAAATGTTGTCCTTACCGCCTTTTTCGTTCGCCAGGCGCACCAACTCGCCGGCGGCTTCTACAAGATGAGCACCATATTTACTAAGGGTTAAGTGAATATCTTCATCATCTACCATATCATTCAGTCCGTCCGAGCAGAGCAGGTAGATTTCCCCGGGAGTCGAGTCCTGCTCCTGAACGTCTACATCGACCTGTTCTTCTATCCCCAGGGCGCGTGTCACGAGGTTTTTGGGCGTGTTTTCCGCCGCTTCCTCGGGCGTGAAAAGGCCCCGGTCGACCAGCTCCTGAATGAGTGAATGATCGCTTGTTATCTGCTTGAATTCCTCACCGCGCAGCCGATAAACCCGCGAATCGCCCACGTGGGCGATGCTGACCCGTTCGCCGTGGTAGAACACGACCACGACCGTCGTGCCCATACCCTGGCATTGGGGCACCTCTTGTGCGGTGCGGAAAACGTGGGCGTTGGCCTTGACGACGGCATTGCGAATGACCAGTGAAGCAGTGCTGAGTCCTGATTTCTCGTCGATTTCCCCGTCTTTGGCGGACGGCATGGTGTTGCGGACCTCGTCCAGAATCAATTGGGCGGCGATGGCACTGGCGACCTCGCCGGCCTTGTATCCCCCCATACCGTCAGCCACGACCGCGAGTCCGAGGCTCGAATCCGTAACGGCGCTGTCTTCGTTATGCGGCCGTTTCTGCCCCGTATCTGAGATGTTCGCAACTTCGATAATCGACGCGGCCATGACGATTCACCTTATCCAGCGGCGGCCTGCGTCTGCTTGGCGCAGCGCTGGAGATCGCGGGCCAGGTCACCGCCCGTCTGGTAACGCTTCTCGGAATCTTTCTCAAGCGCCTTGTTGATGATGGTAGAGAGGCATGGCCGTTGTTTTACGAGGTCGGAGCACAACTCGGCGATCTCGATATTTGCCTCGTTTGCAATCATGTACATCAGGGTCGCCATCGAATCGCCGGCGAACGGCAATTTCCCGGAAATCATCTGGTAGAACATCACGCCCAATGAGAAAATATCGGAGCGGCCGTCGACCTTCTTCCCCGACAATTGCTCGGGCGACATGTAAGAGGGCGTCCCGAGGACCATGCCCGTTTTCGTTTTGCTCGAATCGGTGATGCGGGCGATGCCGAAGTCCGTCAGCTTGACCTGCTTGCTTTCCGGATCGTACATCACGTTGGCGGGTTTGATGTCGCGATGCACGACGTTGTGCTTGTGCGCGTAGTCGAGCGCCATAGCCGACTTGAACACAATGCCCATGACAGTCGGCAGCGGCAGCAGGTTCTCCTCTTTCGTGTAGCGCGCGAGGTCGTGCCCCGATAAGAATTCCATAGCGATAAAGGCGAGGTCATGCTCTTCGCCAGCGTCGTAGATGGTGACGATATTGGGATGATCGAGCCGGCCCGCCGATTCCGCTTCACGAAAGAACCGCTCTTTGACCTCGTCGAGCTCGTCAGCCTCGAATTCTTGTGACAAGGGCATGGTTTTGATCGCGACGGTACGGTTGATCTTGGGATCCTTGCCGAGATACACGACGCCCATGGCGCCCTTGCCGAGTTCTTTTTCAATCTCGTAGCGGCCGAGCATCGGCTTGGCGATACTGCCGTCGAACAGCATGGTGCTGGCGGCGGCTCCCGCAGCGGCGGCGCCGCCGATGACGATGGTATCGTTGAGTTGCTTGGCGCGGTTGACCTTGTTCTTGATATCGCGGAAATTCGGATCCTTGCTCGCGATGTATTCGTAGGCTGCAGCCGCCTTGTTGAACTGCCGTTTAGTCTCGAAATCGCCGGAGAGCACGTACACCGCTTCCAACAGCGATTCGTCGATCGGGCACTTGCGAAAATATTCGAAGGCCATGTCGAGCTGTCCCTGCTGCTGAAACTGGAGACCCAGCTGCTTATTGCTCGTTGCCGAATCGACGTCGAGGCGCCGCTTGGTGGCTTCCGTGACGAGGAAGCGCTTGGTCGTCAACAGCATATGGCCGACAACGAGCAGGCTGGCGGCGGTCATGAGTTTGAGCCAGATCGCCTGGCTCGCCATCAAGCCCAGCTCGGTCGCGATGAGAACGAGGAACAAGCCGGCGCTGATCAGCGCGGCGGGTCCGGCATTGAGGTGCGGCAGGAGTGCGACAAGGTAGGCGGCGACCGCGAGCAGCATCAGGAATTCAGCAAACCCGGCCCAGCCGGGCGCGATGAAGAAGTCTTCGTTCAGAATGCTCGCGACCGTGTGCGCCATGATCAACACCGAGTCGGTGACGTCGCCGAGCGGGGTATAAAACGTCGGGGCGATGCCGGTTGCGGTCGCTCCGATCAAGACGATCTTGTCCTTGAAATTCTCCAGCGGGACCGTGTCCTGGAGAACGTCGTAGAAAGAGTACACGTCAAACGGCGGGCGTCCGCCTTCACGCTCGCCGTAGAAAAAAGTGTTCAGTTGGAGGAACTCGTCGGTCTTGATTTCGAGATTACCGAGCTTGACGCTGTCACCCAGATTGACGCGAATGTCTTCGGGTCCGAGATTATGAAAGGCGGCGGCGATCAATAAGGATTGGGACGGGTAGAACCCCCCATAATATTCGACCACCAGTGGCTCGTAGCGAATGCCCCCGTCGACGTCCAGCGGATTGATCAAATGGCCGATGCCCTGGGACGGTTCGCCGACGGACGGAATCGGCGGAACGGCGAGAACGGTTTGTCTGGGAAGCGGGAAAAGACCCGTGGGATCGCCGATATTCTCGTCTCTGACGGCATTGCGAACGATGTATTGAGGCATGTCCTCATCTGGATTGCCGATCGGCACGCCCGGGTCGAACTGCATACCCAGTACCACATTGCCGGCCCGGACGAGGGCTTCGGCGAATATCCGGTCGGTATCCAGTTCGAGTTCGGCTGCTTCGTAGGCGCTCATCAGTTCATCGACAGCGACGCCCTTCTCGGCGAACGGTTCGGTCAATTGGCGGAATTGCGACAACCAATGCAGACCCGGCGCGACTTGGGGTTCGGAGTAGAAAACCGTAAGTCCGATGGTCTTTGCGCCGGCGCCCTGCAGCTTGTCTACCAGTTCAGCGTGGATTTCCCGCGACCACGGCCAGCGGCCGATGTTCTGGATGCTCTTGTCGTCGATCGCAACGACCGTTACCTGGCCTCCCGGACCACGCGAAGACCTGCGCACGCCCAAGTCATAGGCGTCCCGCTCGAGACCCTGGAGCAGGGCGGTTCCCCACCACCAGGCAAGCAGGAAGATGAAGGACAGAGAGGCGCCGACGAACCAGTCGGATTTCCAGAACGGGTTGTTCATCCAAGAGCAGAGATGCAGCGTTTAAACAACCAATCTTACTCTCGTTTGTGCTGGCAAAATAGGCAGATACGACGGCTCCCGTGTACTGGATTTCGGCTCAATTGCACCACTCGCTGACGGCATTGCGCGCTTCCTGGATGGCGGCCTCGTATTCTGCGCCTTTGATGACCCGTTTGTTCCCGTCTGCGTCGCGATAAAAAAGATGGGGGGAGGTCTGGCGTCTGTTCAATTCCGCCCGTGCGAGTCCGCATTTCCGTTTGCGTTGGGTAGCTTCTTCCCGGGCGGCCTGAATGGCGTGCTCGCGCTCCTCGCGCTCGGCAGTCATGGCTTCCAGTACCCGTTGGGTCCGTTCGTGCCGTTGCCGCGCCCCGGCAGTAGGCGGTGCAGGCGGTTTGATTTCGATGATCTCGGCGTCATTAGCTTCGGGTTTGTCGCCGAAATGAACCTTCCCGTTTTCGTCGACCCATTTGTATACATCGCCAGCCACAGCGTCGTCTGGCTGAAAGGTCATCAAAAAGCTTAGGATAACCGACACGAGTGCAGCAGGTGCGAATTCAGCGTTCATGGGGTTTCGCATGTCCTTTGGCCGAGGGTAGTTTTGCTGCTTAGTGTAGCTAGTGCGCCGTCCCGCGAAAAACTTTCATAATTCGCTGGTCTTTTTCGTCCCCAGCCGCGCTCGTCCTTGGGTAGAACCCGGTACGCGGCGTCCTCGCGCCTTGCCAGGAATGAAAAATCCAACGCGACTTACGCAACTTTTTCACGGGACGGCACTCTAGCTCGAACCCATCACTGGCCAGATTCGCCCGCCAGGCGCAGAAAAAAACCGGATCATCGCTCGGGACTAATTCCTGCCTATACGCTTAGTCCGATCTTAGTGATCTGAGCGGTTGCCTGTAAACGTCGGATAAATAGGGAGTTTAAGTGTTCCCCGCGCGTTTGCAACGTCGCGGCGCCGCGTATCGCTTGTGCCTAGTATGGACGATGCCGTTCGCTAGATGCCGGCCGGCGGGCCCTTCAGGGACGGGCGGCTCGTCGTAATGCCTCGGCGTCAGCCGGACTGCATTGCCGAGACTGGTCAGGGATGTCCGGTCCCGGTTCTAGTTCGCTGCCCCGCAAAGTTCAACGTTCGAGGTATTGCAGCTTATCAGTCTTGTCCCGCCACTCATCCGAATCAGGCGGCGGGTCCTTCATCTCGCTGATCACGGGCCACACGGCGGAAAGTTCCGTGTTCAAAGCCAGGAAGTGCTGCTCGTCGTCGGTGAGGTCGTCCTCGGATTTGATGGCCTCGACCGGACATTCGGGTTCGCACAAGGTGCAATCGATGCATTCATCCGGATCGATGACCAACATGTTCGGCCCCTCGTGAAAGCAATCGACGGGACATACTTCCACGCAGTCCGTGAGCTTGCACTTGATACAACTTTCAACAACAACAAATGTCATGTCTCAGCACTTCGTGATGCATGAAAACGCGGTGCATTATAGCGGCGGCTTCGCCCCAGCCCAACAAGAAAATCGGTTATTCGTCGTTGAGTAACGACCGTAAGCGGTAGAGGGTTTCGAGCGCTTCGATCGGTGTCAGAGAGTCGGGATCCAGCATTTCCAGCGCTCCGACGAGCGGGTGCTCAGTCGAGAACAAGGGTAATTGCGGTGAATCTCCGCTCAGGCGACCCTGATCGCGGAACTCCAGGGATTCGAGCAGGCCACGCGCCCGCTGGATGACTTCATGGGGCACGCCAGCACGGCGGGCCACGGCCAGGCCGAAACTTTGATTGGCGGCGCCTTCGGTCACGCTATGCATGAACACGACGTCCTCACCGTGCTCGACTGCGTCCAGACGGACGTTGGCGACGGTGGGCATTTCCTCGGCGAGCGCCGTCAGTTCGAAATAGTGCGTCGCGAAGAGCGTATACGACTGATTTGTGCTCGCAAGGTGTTCGGCCGCGGCCCAGGCCAGCGACATGCCGTCGTAGGTACTCGTCCCGCGCCCGATCTCATCGACGATGACTAGGCTGGAGGCGGTGGCGTTGTGCAGGATGTTCGCGATTTCAAGCATTTCGACCATGAAGGTGCTCTGGCCCCCGGCGAGATTGTCCGAAGCCCCGATGCGCGAGTAGATGGCGTCGATGGGCCCGAAGCTGGCGCTGGCAGCCGGTACGAAGCTGCCGATATGGGCAAGCAGTGTGATCAGCGCGGCCTGGCGCATATAGGTCGACTTGCCTCCCATGTTCGGGCCGGTGACGACGAGCAGCTTGCGCTTTTCGTCAAGGCTTAGATCGTTGGCGACAAAGGGTTCGGCCTGAAATTCCTCGACCAGTGGATGGCGTCCCGCCTTGATGACCAGCGAAGGCGCCTCAGTGAATTCCGGCTGCGCAAAACGCAGGGCCTCGGCGCGTTCCGCAAATGATGCAAGCACGTCGACCTCGGCAATTGCCGCCGCCGTGGTCTGCAGTTCAGCAATGTGGCTCGCGACGGTATCGAGCAGTTGCTCGTAGAGCTCTTTTTCCCTACGCAGGGACTTTTCGGCGGCGCTGAGTATGCGCGATTCGAACGTTTTCAACTCGGGCGTGAGATAGCGCTCTGTCGCTTTAAGGGTCTGGCGCCGGGTGTAGCGATCCGGGACGCGAGCGGCCTGGGCCCGGCTGATTTCGATATAGTAGCCGTGTACCCGGTTGTAACCGACTTTGAGCCCGGCGATGCCGGTCTCCTCGCGTTCGCGCCGTTCGAGTTCGATGAGTTCCGCATCGGCGTCCGCGCTGGTGCGGCGGAGTTCATCCAGGGTCGGGTCATATCCTTCGGCGATGACGTTGCCGTCTCGAATCAGCCGGGGCGGGGATTCGACGATGGCCCGCCGCAGGCGTTCGCGCAACTCGGGCAGCTCTCGAATGCCACTCTGCAGGGTATCGATGAGCGGACTGGCGCCGGAAAGTAGCAGTGCCCGTAAAGCGGGTATCGACTTGAAGGCGTCGCGGAGGTTGGCGAGATCGTGGGGTCTGGCGGTGCGCAGCGCCACGCGCGAGGTAATCCGCTCGATGTCGTGAATCCGCTTGAGACGGGTGCGGATTTCATCCAGGTCGAGCGTTGCAATCAGCGCCGATACGGCGTGATGGCGCAACCGCAAGCAATCATGCGCGCGCGCGGGCCGATGGAGCCACCGGCGCAGGAGTCGCCCGCCCATCGCTGTCTGGCTGCTATCGATAAGGGCGATCAAGGTTTGGCGATCGTTACTGGACAAGGATTGAGTTAGCTCGAGATTCCGGCGGGTCGCGGCGTCCATGCGTATCGAATCTCCCGGATACTCGACTTGCATACCCGTGAGGTGGGGCAGAGAGCCGCTCTGTGTCTCCTGGGCGAAGACCAGCAGTGCGCCGGCCGCGCCCACTGCTCTCGGCATCGACGAACAACCGAAGCCGGTCAGATCGTCAACGCCGAAATGCTCGCACAGCCGGCGCTTCGCCGTTTCGGTGTCAAAGCGCCACGGCGGCAGCGCGCGCAAGGTTGCTCGCCGGTCGGAGGAGAGAACCTCGCTCGCGCTTTCATCGATCAGGATCTCCGCGGGTGCGAGACGCTCCAATTCGGCATCGAACTCCGCTTTCGAAACCAGTTCACTCAATAGAAAGCGTCCGCAGCTCAAATCGAGCCAGGCCAAACCATAGATGCCGCCACGCGCGTAAATCGACGCCACCAGGGTGTCCTGCCGCTCTTCCAGCAAGGCATCTTCGGTGAGCGTGCCGGGCGTCAATACACGGGTTACTTTGCGTTCCAGCGGCCCGTGCGATTCGGCGGGATCGCCGAATTGTTCGCAAATGGCGACCGATTCGCCGAGTTTGAGCAGTCGTGCCAGGTAACCGTCGGCAGCGTGTGCCGGTACTCCGGCCATGGGTATCGGTTCGCCGCCGCTCGTTCCGCGCGCGGTCAAGGTCAGTACTAGCACTCGGGCGGCGCGACGCGCGTCGGCGTAAAAGAGTTCGGCGAAATCGCCCATGCGGTAGAACAGCAGGGTGTCCGCATGCTCGGCCTTGATGCCGAGATACTGCTGCATGACGGGGGTATGTTCGCTCTTGCCGGGCGCCATCTAGCTTTCTGCGAAAAACCGCTACCTGCTTTTCTTGCCAATACCGGGCCGCCGAAGCGGCGGCCCGGCCGACCAAACACTGCCCCCGGCGCACATACGGATAATTTTGAGAAAGGGTCTAGTTTGAACAGACGCTTATGTTACCGTTTCGCGGACGTGGAAGCGCGCGCGGGAC
>JAYYZW010000051.1:0-31254 GCA_036339995.1 Pseudomonadota bacterium | reverse complement strand
TTCGAGTACACGGTCGACGTCGCCTTGAAAACGCCCCGCCCGTCATTGTCCCTGCTCGTCGATTATGCACTGCTGGGAATTTTTGTAGGATTTGTTCCGGTGGCCCTTGGGATGTTTTTTTTCCCGGCAGTAAGGTCCCTGCGTCCGGAGGGCTTGGAGTTTGTTCTCGCACTGACCGTCGGGCTGCTTGCTTACCTGTTCATCGACATGACTTTCGAAGGATTGGAATTGGCCGAGAACGCCAGCGCATTATTCGGTGGTCCGACTTTGGTTTTGATCCCCATGGTTCTGACACTGGTCGCTCTTTTAGCGGTCGGCAACCGGTCGCGCGGACAGCATGATGGACTCCAGGTCGCAGGGTTTATGGCCTTAGGAATCGGACTCCATAACTTCGGTGAAGGCTTGGCCATCGGCGCATCGTTCGCCGCCAACGAAATCGCTATGGGCGCGTACCTGGTCGTCGGTTTTACGCTTCACAATACGACCGAGGGGGTCGGGGTGGTATCACCCTTGGTGAAGGAGCGTGTCGCGTTCCCGCTGTTTGCCGGTCTCGCTTTGCTGGCGGGTCTTCCGACAGTACCGGGCATCTGGATTGGTGCGTTTTCTTTTTCACCCCACTGGGCCGCGGTGTTTTTTGGAGTAGGTGCGGGCGCCGTTCTGCAAGTGATGGTCGAAATCGATCGTTTTCTCAATTCACACGTCCGGGTAGGCGACGGTAGGCCGCGCTTTTCCCGTACGTCCGTGGCAGGATACTTCACCGGTGTTGCCATTATGTATGGGACTTCGTTACTGATAGTGATCTGACGACGGGCGTGAGAAGGCAGACGAGTTAACAGCGTTCGGCGCCGGCTGGCTTCAGACCCGTGACGATTTCGAAATCACGATTCGGCGATCACTGCGTCCAGCGCGCGTTCGAGCCGATCGCATATCTCGTCGACTTCCGATCCCTTGATGATCAAAGGCGGCGCAATGACGATATTGCGGCCGGTCTGCCGGACTACCACGCCGGCCGCCAGTAGCTGCCGGAACACACGCTGGCACATCGCCTCGCCGCCGTCGTCGAGCGGGCGGTCGTCGGCATCGCGGCGCAGAAAATCGACCGCGCCGGCAAGTCCGACATGACGTACGTCGCCGACCAGAGGGTGACCGCGCAGCCGTTCGAGCCGGGCGTGCAACCGCTCGCCCATGCGCTGGGCATGCTGCACTAGGCCATCGCGCTCGATGATCTCGATGGTCTTCAGCGCCGCCGCCGCGCCAACCGGGTGAGCGGCGTGGGTTGCCGCATGGGCCAGCGTGCCGACGGCCTCGGAGCCGCGTTCGAGGTCTGAGTATAGATCGCGCCCCAGCGCCAGCGCCGACAGCGGAAAATAGCCACTGGTAATCGCCTTGGCCATCGTCATGTGATCGGGTTGGAGTTCAAAGCCTACGCTACCGAACATCGAACCAGTGCGCCCGAAGCCGGTGATGACTTCGTCGACCACAAAACTTATATCGTGCTCGTCCAGGATCTGTTTGATCACGGCGAAATAACTCGTCGGCGGTACCATCAGCCCCGCCGAAAAACTCACCGGCTCGGCGAACATTGCCGCCACCGAATCGGCCGGCTCGGCGTCGATCAATGTCGCAAGCTCGGCGGCCAGGCGCGCAACGTACGCGTCGGCCGTTTCCCCCGGTTGCCGCGCGCCGTGGTAGTCCGGTTGTGCCACGTGCCGGAAACCCGGCAGCGGCAGACCGAATTCCTCATGATGACCGCCGGTCAAGCTCGCTGCACCGAGCGTACCGCCGGCGTAACTATCCCGGCGGCCGATAATCGTGCGCCGATGGGGTTCGCCGCGCGTGACCGCCTGGAACTGCAGCAGCTTGATCATGAAATCGTTCGCTTCCGAACCCGTGGCCGCGAACATGATGTGCGTATCCGGTATCGGTACCATCCCGGCCAGCCGTTCGGCAAGGTCGAGCGACGCCTTGCTGGTACGTTTGAGCGCCGACACATAAAACGGGAGTTCGCGATATTGCGCGTGAATGGCGTCGATCAGCTCTTCGTTCTGATAGCCGAGCGCGGCGACATAAAAAGAGGAAGTGGCCTCGATGTATTCACGCCCGTCGGTATCGTAGACGTAGATGCCCTTGCCTCGATCGATGAAACAGGTTTCCTGCGCCGTATTCTCGGCGACACGCTGGAAACCGAGAATGAGTGGTAAACGTTCGTCCTCGTTAAGCAGGGTTTCGGCTGTTGCCATGTGGATACTCCTTATGCCGTGCGGTGCAAGCGAGCCGCACGATTCAATCCGAGGGCGCCACGCTGGCCGGCGTGACCAGGGTAAAGGTTTCCGGCGGTAGACAGTGGCGATCGTTGCAGGCTTGCAAGGTCAGGCGTGTTCGGATCGGTGAACGCGACCGTATGCCGCCGCGTGTTTTAACGCGGGCACTGATCTCGAATTCGCCTTCGTACAAGGCGAGGCGTTCGTCGCGAAACCCAAGTTGTTTGAGTTGCGATTGCGGATAGCGGATATCGTCGAGAACGTAGGCATTCGACGGTTCCGCCTGTGCCAGCTCAGTGCCGATCAAGTCTTTCTGCAACGGGCGCCGGGCGTTGAGATGAAAACCTTCGCTGAGAGCGATGGTCACGCGCAGACGGCCGTCACGGATCGCGCTCTGAACGTGCGCGGCCCCGAACGCCGCGAATTGACTCGGACCGGGCGCGCCGCGGCGCATGGTCATTACAGCGCGCAGCATGCCGGTATAGTGGGACGGCTCGCGTTCGATGCGGGCGGCGAAAGCGGTGATGAGTTCGAGCGCGTTCTGCCGATATGCCGGATCGGCCACGCGCCGCACGAGTTTGGCCTGTGCGGTGAGTGTCAGTGCATTGCCAGACGGAACTGCGCCGTCGCTCGCGGATTTCGGGCGCGCCATCTGCAGCGGATCGGGCTTATGCATGAAATAACCGCCTGCTTCACTATCCAGGAAGCGTACGTCTAACGCGGCGACAAGCATGCGGGCCCGTGTGAGCCACGTTTCGACGCCCGTAAGATCGTGCATCGCGATGCACGCTTCGGCGAGCGCGGCATAATCATCGAGCGCCCCGTCAACCGAGGGTTTACCGTAGAGGCTCGTGCGCCAAAGCTGACCGTCACCGTGGTGGTGGCGCCGCCACAGAAAATTGATAGAGCCCTCGGCCAGGCGTGCGGCGCGGGCCGAACTCGCCGCATCGTCCAGGGCATGCGCGGCTTCGGCCAACGCAGTCACCATCAGCGCATTCCAGGCCGTGACGATTTTTTCATCGCGGAGCGGCGCGACGCGGCGGTTTCGCGCTGCGAGCAAGCCGGCGCGGATGGTTTCCAGATCGTTCGGTGGCTCGGTGCGCCCGCCGGTCGTGTAAAGCACATTTCGGCCGTCGAAATTACCCCGCTCGGAGATATTGAAGTGCGCAATGCCGCGCCCGGCGAGGGGCGGCGGAAGTACCGCGCGAACTTCAGCGGGCGTCCAGCTGTAGTAATAACCTTCGCCTTCCTCGCTATCGGCGTCCAGCGCGGAATAAAAGCCGCCGTCGGGCGCGGCTAAGTCGCGCTCGACAAAGTCGATGATTCCTGTGGCGACGCGTGCGTAGCGGGCTTCGCCCGTCAGCGTGTACGCCCGCAGATAGACGCGCAGCAACTGCGCCTGGTTGTAGAGCATTTTCTCGAAATGCGGGATGCGCCAGTTGGCGTCCGTGGCATAGCGATGAAAACCGCCACCCACGTGGTCGTGAATACCGCCGGCGGCCATGGCATCGAGGTCGAATTGGATCCAGGCGATGAGATCCGCCTCACCGCTATTCAGCACACGGTCGAGTAACAACAGGTGGTTCGATTCTTGTGGAAATTTGGGGGCATCGCCCATGCCACCGTAGACTCGGTCGCGCATTTGATCCAGCGTCGAAATCGCGCGCTCGATCACGGCGTCGTCAATCGCCGCGCTGCCCCGTTCGGATCGTAGCGCGCGCTGCACGACGAGCGCGATCTCATCGGCTTGTCGTACGATATCATCGCGGTTTTTCTCCCAGGACTCATGAACCTCTTGCAGCAGCTGCAGAAATGTGTCGCGCGGAAAGTACGTACCGCCCCAGAACGTTTTGCCGGCCGGAGTCAGAAAGCTCGACATCGGCCAGCCTCCCTGCCCGGTAAAGAGCACGACTGCAGTCATGTAGGTCGTGTCGACGTCGGGACGGCGTTCGCGATCGACCTTGATAGCGATGAAATGCTCGTTCAGCAACCGCGCTACGGCTGGATCGTCGAAGCTCTCACGTTCCATCACGTGGCACCAGTGACAGGTGGAATAACCGATCGAAAGAAACACCGGCTTGTCCTTACGATTCGCGGTGGCGAATGCGGCTTCACTCCAGGGATACCAGTTGACCGGATTGTGCGCGTGTTGCAGGAGATAAGGCGAATCTTCAAGGATCAGCCGATTGAGGTAGCGCGGTTTGCCATCGGTGTCGACCTGCTCAGTACGCACCGCGTAGGTGCCGCGCCGCTCGTCGCGGGCGGCGAGCAAGCGCGTTTCGATCTCCCGGGCGAGCGTCGCGCCCGGGAGAGAATCCGCTGCAGCTTGCGCCGTGGGCAGCAGGCACGCGAGAGCAATCAGACTGCGCTCCAGGATCATCGGTTCTCCTCCGGGCGACCATCTCTACGGATACGCGCGTGATCTGTTTGATTGTCGGTCATTCGCACGACTATTTCAGACGGTTTGAATTATTATATGCATTGGGTTCCAGCGGTGCTGCTGGACATAACCGGAAACCGAAATATGGCCACGACGCAAGAGAGTTCGAAAACAATTCCCATGCGCGAATATGACGCCGTTATCGTCGGAGCGGGATTCGCGGGCCTTTTTATGCTGCATCGTTTGCGTGGCCTGGGTCTTTCAACGCGGGTGTACGAGGCAGGCAGCGGTGTCGGTGGCACGTGGTACTGGAACCGCTACCCCGGCGCTCGATGCGATGTAGAAAGCATGGAGTACTCCTATCAGTTCTCCAACGAACTCGAACAGCAATGGGATTGGACCGAACGTTATGCGGGCCAGCCGGAAATTTTGAAGTACATCAATCACGTTGCAGATCGATTTAATTTGAATGAAGACATTGAGTTGAACGCGCGCGTTTCATCGGTTGTTTATGACGAACCTAGCCGACGCTGGATCGTCACATCCGAGCGTGGCTCGGTCTCCGCCCAGTATTGCATTATGGCGACAGGATGCTTGTCATCACCCAACAAACCCGATTTCAAAGGGCTGGACAGCTTTGCCGGATCCACCTTTCACACGGGTAACTGGCCTCACGACGGGGTTGATTTCAGCGGTAAACGGGTCGGCATCATTGGTACGGGATCGTCGGCAATCCAGTCGATTCCGATTATTGCGGCGGAAGCCGATCACCTGACCGTATTCCAACGGACACCAAACTACTCCGTTCCCGCGCGGAATAGTCTATTGGCCCCGACCGTACAGCAAGAAGTCAAAGCCAACTACAAGGAGTTGCGCGGGGAAAACAGCCAGATGCCTTTCGGCTGGGGCGCGAATCTTGGTCTCCGCGAGGATTCTGCCCTGGACGCGACACCGGAGGAACGCCGCCGCGAATTTGAGAAGCGCTGGCAGGCGGGCGGGCTTCCATTCATCGGTGCGTTCGGAGATTTACTCTACAGTCAGGATGCAAACGACACTGCGGCGGAGTTTGTTCGTGAAAAAATTCATGAAATCGTTCGTGATCCGGCGGTTGCCGAGACATTGTCCCCGGATAATGTCGTGGGTTGTAAGCGCTTGTGCGCCGACTCGGGTTACTACGAAACCTTCAATCGCCCGAACGTGACACTGGTTGATGTCAACGAGACGCCGATCGAGGAGATCACGGCCACCGGGCTGAGAACGACGACCGAAAACTACCCCGTCGATTCCATTGTTTTTGCCACGGGCTTCGATGCCATGACGGGCGCATTATTCGCGATCGATATACGCGGCCGGGAAAATATTTCACTCGAAGAGAAATGGAGTGCCGGCCCGCGGACCTTCCTCGGTCTTGGAACCGCCGGTTTTCCGAACGTCTTTACCATCACAGGCCCCGGTAGCCCGTCTGTCTTGAGCAATATGCTGCCGTCGATAGAGCAACACGTGAATTGGATTGCTGATTGCGTCACCTATATCGCGGAACACGGGCATGAGAGCATCGAGGTGACCATCGAGGCGGAAGACGCCTGGGTTGATCATGTCAACGAAGTTGCAAACGCTACACTCTTCCCCTCTTGCAATTCGTGGTACCTGGGTTCGAACGTGCCCGGTAAGCCGCGTGTCTTCATGCCCTATCTCGGCTTCCCGTATTATGTAAAGAAGTGCAACGAGATTGCAGCGTCTGGGTACGAAGGATTCGAACTCAAATGAGCAGGATTGTTTAAGAAAAAATGGCTACCGTTCGGGCTTCGATACTTTCCCGTGGGATAAATTCGTCTGGGCAATCCGGGTTAATGAATCCGGTATGCCCCGTAAAGCATGCGCGTCCGTCATTCGCAGAGTCGTAGCACTTCAGCAGCATCACTTCCCCGGGTCGCATATTGGATACGTAAAACCACTTGTGATCAGGGTTATGCCGAAACGAGTAAATCTGGCCTATGAGGTGCGGGGTTTCCAGATCGTCCTCCAGGAAATGTTGGATCTCCGTGGGGATAAAGTCCTCTAGTTTCGCGCTTCGGGCATCGCAGATAGCGAGCGGGCGATCCTGGACGGGGCCTACGATGGGGCGCCAGACATTGATCAATGCAGCGCGATGGCCGGCGAGATCCATCGAATCGTTTTCCTCGAGGATCTCGCGGACGCGGCGCGGTCCTGAGCTAACGGTGTAATCATTATGCGCGCCATCGACCGGCTCGCGTACACCCACTTCCTTTCGATCAGAGCGCGGTTGATTACGCACATTGTGATCGAAGACGATGACGCGAAGCGCTCCCGTCGCGGCTTGCAGCAGATCTTCCACTTCTGGATAGTATTCGGCGCGCACGCGATCGGAGTCGTAAAAATCGCTGAAAGCCGAACGATGTGAAACTAATTCGAAGCCGGCTTCGTCCAGGTTGAGCTGATCAGCAATCGGACGACAGTCGAATATTGGCATCGGGATCCGTTCCCGTGGGGGTCTTTCGATCTCTCGACCGCTCGCCGGCGGAAAGACCCTGATCCTCGCCGGACCATTCTCGGGCATGGTATACGCCAGCTCGACGGCGACATGAGCCAGTTTTGATTCATCTATGCTTGCCATATTTCGACCTCGCGGGATTCACGGGGGGTTCGTCGCGCCTGAGGAGTTTACAAAAATACCTCGCCGGATGTCGCGAAATTGAATGCAATGGCACGCCGGGACCGCACAAAGGCTTTTCTGGCCAACGATCTTGCGGGTATCTCAAGCCTCGTGTGGTGTATCGGAGAATGAAGATTGCCGATACCGTTCCGGTTGCCGGAGACTTCCACTGGTATTGGGCAATGAAAGACCTGGTTCCTACCAGTTCGTTATCCTTTGTTTGTCCGCCTGCTGCGTCATTTCGAGAGACCAGCGAATTTCTTCCTCTTTGAAAAAAAAGGCTTCCTTTTCACCCTTCGGTAATCGCGCGCTATGCGCTTCATAATGCCGCATTGCCGTTGCGAATAGGGGTGAGAGCCGGGTTCTGATCTCGAGCGGCATGTCGAGATAGTCCATGGACATGATGTAGACGTGTTCGAGCAGCGCAGTGATGAATCGATGCCGACGCTCCGCGGCCCGTGATGGATCTGCGCCTTCGACGATCGCCGAAACCCTTGCAAGGTAATCGCCGTAGAGCCGCATCGCAAATGACGCAGCGTCGCCCTCGTGGTCTTTGATCATGGCGCTGGTTTCGGCAAGCTTTTCGCGTGCGAATTCGAGACAGAGAGCGATTTTCTCATCGGGTGACCCGGCAAATTGCAATTCGGTGCTCTCGTCGATCCGGTCGAATAGATAGGCGATCTGATCAGGGGTGACGCCCGGGTCCGGCAGCCATTCAACGTCGGCGAACGAATTCATCAGGCCGTGCCCGGCGTGACTGGCGGTTATCGCAAGCGTGCAGACGATACACGCCAAGAGCCGGGCCTTCACGACGAATCCTCCGGTACTTTCAGATCAAATGGCGAGTGCACGCTTGTGTCCGTACCGTCGGCGAAAGGCGTTACGTCGACTGTAAACGGGAACACGCGCGTTTCACCGCCAGGCGCCAGCTGAAGAAACACGTGATATCTGCCGGGCTCCGGGAAGACGTAGCGAATCGGGAGTGTCGGACCCGGAAACACCAGTTCCGATTCCATGCACATTAATTGCACCATCATTTGCGAAATCTGCCCGCCGCGCGTTTGCGGATCTGCATAGCGATCGTGTGCCATTTGAATGATGGCGGCCACTCGGGGCGTGTAACTGTGCAAGTGGCCGAAATACCTGCCATCTTCTCGCCAAACGGCTCCATGCAACTCTGAACCAAGATACAAGGTGAGATCGGTAACGGGTTCACCCGCGCGTTCGAGCATCAGAATCAGATCGGTTTCATAGCCGGCTACGGGAATCTCGGGCGATGTCTGCAAAGTGGCGGCGTACGCACCTGAATGGCTTATCCCCGCTAGAGCCGCGGTCTTGTGTATAGTCGTCGCGACGCCGATCTCAATGTCGAAATGTTTCGTCCAACTGCGATTCTGGTGCGCGAACTCGCTGACGATACGATAATGGCCTGCCTTGGGAAACCGATAAGGGAAACGCAGACTTGCTTCAGCCAGATCTCCGTCGGTGACGGTATTGAAATCTTCATGGTGAATATGCGCAAAACTCGAAAAATCCAGATTGACGATGAAATTGTGGATGAGGCGCTCATGCGCCACTTGGAGATCCTGTACGGGCTTGCCGCTCCGCGTGTAGGTGAGTTGCCAAATCAGCAGGGTTTCCTGCCCGGGGCTGGGATCGGGTGGGTCCAGGGATAAGGTCAGGCGGTACGGGCCGCCGGGCCGGCCCTCGAGTGGGCTTTCCCGGTGCTCCGCACACCCCGCAAGCGCGAGCAGCGCGGCGATAAAGGCAATCAGGAAACGCATAAGCGCCATGATGAACCGTGCACCGCGCATGGCACAAGGCGGGCGGGAGGGGGAGCAGCCCTCGTCGCTGGGAGTCGGTATCGCTCGATTACTCGCCCGCGATGCTCGTCGCCGTGCCTCCGCTCTCAAAAATCAAATGCCCTGCTTCGTTTTGGGCACGGACGCGCGCTTCTAGATCGGCGGGAATGGCGACATTTCGCTCGCCGGGAAATTTGCCGGGCAATAGATGGGGCCGCATAAAATATTCATCAGGATCCCCGATCAGAATTTGTGATTTCAAGGGCTTGTACAACCAGTCACGGCGCATAAACTCGGCGGTGAAGATCATGGCTTTTTCCTGCTCCGACCAATCGTGTGCGCTATGCGCGTCATGAAAGCTGTAGCTGATCAAGTCGTTCGGGATATTCCAGTAAACCGTCGAAAATGCGGTATAACCAAATGTGCCTAGCTCAGGCAGTTGGTGCTCGGCGAGTCGAACTTCGATCGTCATGAGCGCACCGTCACGATCAAATTTTTCCCGGCGCAACGGGTAGAACGAATGTTTCTCGAGCCACAGAATCAGGGTTTTCTCGCGGTATCCCGGAAGCCAGTCGTCCTTCGCTGTCGCCTTCACCACCCAGCATGCAACGCCCCCGTCCGACAGGTAGTGCAGAAAGTCGTCGCCCATGGCTTTCATTGATGCAGTGGTCCGCTCGACGAACCCTTTGTCGCCACGGTTGAACCTGATCGTGGTGCGCGTATTCGGAAACCGGATGGTTTCGTAGAGTACGTCCGTTCCCAAAAGCTCCCATTCGAATTCCCACGCGTCACGTCCGATCACGTCGTCGATAGTTTGTGCGTTATCGGGGAAACGCTGGTCACGGCGCGGTTCCGGCTGGCGGCGAACGCGGCGCAACTGCGGCGAATAAACAAAAAAATCCATTTTCGTCCGAAATTCCTTATCGGTGCGGTAGGGGGCCCAGAGTTGTTGCGCCCCCTCTGATTCGGGCGGAAAAGTGGTGTAGGACATCCAATTCACGTAGACGTTCCCTGGTTTCATGCCATAGAGATAGGTCTCGAGACCCATCCCGGCAGGCTTCGTGTAGAAAACCGATTGGCCCTGATTGATGTACCCGGAGCTCGTAATCGAGCCGAATATATCGAGAATCGTCGCGGGCCAACGCGAGATGTGCGGGAACTCTGCCGATCGATAGCCCATTTCCTCCGCCGTGTAAGGCGGGTCGAAGGGATAACGTTCGGCGGGCATGTACGGATACTCAGAATCGCGCGCGGTAGAAGTCGCCGGATCGAACAAGGCCTTATCCTCGGCGCTCATTTGATCGACTGTTTTCCAGATCTGTTCAGCGCCTGCCGCCGCGACGACGCTCAGGCACCAGACGACTACGATCCCCCGCTTGACGATACGATGTCGATAGAAATCCATCCGGGCTGATTCGAATTCAGAACTCATAGCTCAGCTCCCAGCCGAAGTTATCCCATTGTTCGAATTGCCCATAAAGGTCTGTCGCGCTGCCGCTGTCGTAGCCGGTGTAAATAAACTGCCCGGTTACGTATTGCGAGAACTTGTATTTCATGCGCAGTTTGGTCTTGATCCCCTGCCAGTTGGCCGACGGGCCGCTTACGACTGGAGCCACCGTCAGTTCCATGCTCAAACGATCGCGGGTGAACGCGAACGGCCGTGAGAAAAAGACCACCGGTATCACCGTCCATTCGTCACCGATCCCACCACCGAAGCCGGGGCCGAGCGTACTTTCCCAGTCGAAGGTGTAGAACAGCGATCCCTGAAAAATTAATGTCGACCGCGCGGGCAGACCAAATTCGATTGCCACGGCAGCACGTAAGGTGTCGCGTTTAGAGGTGCCGTCGAGATTGGCGCCGGCGCGCGCGGCCGCGCGCTTCCCAAAATCGGCAAAGCGCACACCATTGGTATACAGGGCTTCGACTCGGAACACGGTCGGCAACACGTTGATGAACGGTATCCCAGAGAACGTTGTGGCGTAATCCGCAGTTATACCGAAATGATGCAATCGCTCATGTTCAGATCGCAAGCGTAAAAGCGTCCCACCGGCGCTTGGTGTCGTACCCACGACATGCTCCACCGGATTTTTGTCCCAAGCGTACATATAAACAAAACCGTAAGTCAGCGCACCCTGAGAACGGTCAAAGCGCAAGCCATATTCATGATCATCGAAATCACCCGTTCTGGGCCGCTTGGGCTTCAGCACGATATCGGCTATCGCGCTCGGCGGCGGTGACAGCGGGGAGGCCCACGGCGATCCGGGTAATGCCTGACGGTCGCGCTCGAAATCGAAAATGTAGAGAAATTGTAGGGAGTTCTGCCCAAAATGAAACGTCGCATTGGCCATCCAGGTTGGCAGGCGACGCCACTCGAAGTCCTCCGTTTCAAGTTGCACCGATTCCCGGCGGTCCATGGCGCTGACGATGTCGATGAACTGCCCGTCCATCTTGCCCCAGGCGATCTGTTGTTTACCTACGTTGAGATCGAAGCGCGGCGCGCGATATGAGATATAGGCTTCGCGCAAAATTCGTTCGCGATCGTGATAGATCTCAGCCGTGCGATCGATACTATCGGCGAATAGCCCATCGGATTCTTGCCAGTCATAGACCCCGTCATAAAGAAAGTGCGAGACGACATTGATGTCGAGCCCGGCTGCCACGTGGTAGCCCATTTCGATTTCGAGCAGGTTTTGCAGCTGCAGAAAACGGAAGTCCTGATCGCGAAACCCGTCGATTCCGTCTTCGTCGAGCAGCACATCTGTCCACTGGCGAAGGAACCCCTTGAAACGCAGGTTGGGGATCGCTCGTTCGATCGGTTTACGGACATGCCGGCCGATGGGATCGAATTTCGCGATTGAGCGATCGAACCTCGACCACATATCGCCCATGTCGCCGGCATGCAGAGCCGGTGCAGTGAGCCCAGCCGTGACGGCGAGCAGTACGGCAAGGCAACGCCCGATCGATGTTGTCATTTCGCTTCCCCGTGGCACCTTGCTGCTCGCAGAGTGCGACTCGCAAATGCCGAAGTCCGGCCTCGGGATCAATTGGTTAAATTTCGCGGGCTGTGATTTCTAGATATTACTTTAAACGAAATTCGTAATCATTTCAAAAAAAAGGAATATTTACGATCATTTCCTGAATCATCACGCTGATTCACGCCGTTGCCATAATAGGATAAATCCGAGTACCGCGACGAAGAGCATCGTAAACACGCTGACCAGCGCCATCGTTTGCAGGAGGTCGGCGGCATGCCAGCTTTGGCCGGACGGATCAGTGAGGAGCGTGTCGGGGACGATGGCGAACAGCAGCGGAAACCGCGCCGCGATCAAGGTCCAGAACACCAGCGACTGCAGCCAGTAGCCCGTCGACGCAGTAAGGGGCAGCGGTCCGCGCGCGAGAGGAAGAGCGCGAACACCTGGAAGATGACCCACAGAGTCAGCATCCAGCCAAAGAAGTTGAGCCAGCCTACGCCGAAGTAGCCGCCGCCATCGGCCCATACCCAGTCACGGTTGATCGTGCCCCCGATCGGATCAACGCACAAATCCCAGGATGTCGTGATGAACGCCGCGATAACGGGTTTGGCAAGCAGCACGCCGCGCTGCGAATCATTGAAGACGTCGCCGAGGAGGATGCCCGCAATCGCCCAGCTGAGAGAGCCCGCGATGGCGAAGATGGGGCCGACGATCAACGGTACGTGAAATATTTGCGGACCCATCGATGCGCTGTCGTGATAAGTCCCAAACGGAAACCCGGTGAGGATGCTCATGCTCTCGAACACATTGGTAACGACGACGGCAATCGCGAAATAGCCCAAGATGCCGCGCTAGCCGTAGCGACGAGCGCCGTGCAATAGTGTGAAGGCGCTCATGAGAGCGACGTTTAAGTAACGCGACAGGTTGAATGAAATGATCTGCGGCGCGAACAAACTGATCAGCGTCACCACCGCCCACGCCCCGATCAACAGCCAGACCACGGCGGCCGTACGCGTGTTCGAAACCATCGCCGGGTTCAGGCCGCACCCGCTGTGGGGACGGTGAGTTCGTCAGCCTGCTACGCGGCCCACGAAAATTTAGCGAAATGACCGTTGTTCCCGGCACCGGCCAGGTCCAGATCGAGGCCGAAGCAATGGACGTGGGTTTCTTTCGAGCGCGCCAGCGCGAGCTTCGAATTGGCCGGATGGCCGACGTTATCGATGTAGATCGGCTCGCCATTGCCGAGCTTGGAAACTACGCCCTCGATGGCGAACTTGAGCTTGTCGCGGATAGTGACGGAGCGCTCGACGCCGTCCATGTTGAATTCGATGGGCTCGAATTCGACGCCGCGAAAGTCGGTGACCAGATTGTCCCTGATCATGCCGGGCGGGCCGCCGGCTTTGCCGCCGGCAATGGGGGCGAGCGCCGCGCGCTGGGCGTCGTCGGCGCTGTCGTCGACGATTGCACCGAAGATCCAGTTGCCGTCGCTCATTACCTTTCCGGACTTTATCACGAGTGCGAACTTGAGCCCGCCGAGATCGACGCTGTCACAGGCGCCTTCGTCGATGCGAAAGATGAGTATGGCGGTGCAGTCGTTCCCGGTCACCTCGCCGAGCGAGTTGGTAAAGATGCACGGACACAGGTAATCACAATTGCAGCTTTCCATGTATTCGCCACTGATCTGCCAACTATTGTCGGTCACGTCTTCTCCCCGTTAGTATCGACGACGGATGCTTCGCACCGGTTCAATCGTAGTATAGCGCGGCGGTGTTTCGTGTAAGCCTGCGCGTGGTGCACGGGACAGCAGGTCGCAATCTTTGCAGATCAATTCCTGAGGCTGTGTAGCGGCGCCGGGATGCGCCCGCCGAAGCGCACGAACCGATCCGATTCGCCGACGTCGTGGACCGCCAGGATCACGCTCTCACCGAACAAACCGCCGAAGCGCACCTGCTCGCCGGCGTTTTTACCCGGGACCGGAATGATTCGAGTCGCGGTGGTCTTGTGATTCATGACACCGATGGCCATTTCGTCCGCGATGATGGCGGCAATGGTTTCGCCGGGCGTATCGCCGGGAATGGCGATCATGTCGAGGCCGACGCTGCAGACACTGGTCATCGCTTCCAGCTTATCCAGCGTCAGGCTCCCTTCCTCGACAGCGCGCGCGAGTGTCGCATCTTCCATCACGGGAATGAATGCCCCGCTGAGGCCGCCGACACTGCTGCTCGCGAAAGCGCCGCCCTTCTTCACGGCATCATTCAACATGGCGAGTGCGGCGGTGGAACCCGGGGCGCCGATCTTCGCAATACCCATGGTTTGGAGGATCTCACCGATGGAGTCGCCGATCTGCGGCGTCGGGGCCAGGGAGAGGTCGACGATGCCGAAGATCAAGCCGAGTTTCTGCGCCAATTCACGTCCGATCAGCTCGCCCACCCGGGTGATGCGGAAGGCCGTGACCTTGATCTCTTCGGCGATGTCCGCGAGGGTCAGGCGGTTCTCGGCCGCGGCCATGCCGGCCCCCGCGCGTTCGATGAGCCGCTGCAGGGCGCGGTGTACGACGCCGGGGCCCGAGACGCCGATGTTGATCACGGCGTCTGCTTCGCCCGCGCCGTGTGTCGCGCCGGCCATGAACGGATTGTCCTCGGGAATATTAGCGAAAATGACGAGCTTGGCGCAGGCGAAACCGTCATTCCCCCGATCAGCTTCGGCCGTGTCCCGGATTGTCTGACCCGCGCGCAGGACCGCATCCATGTTGATGCCGGCGCGGCTACTGGCGACGCTGAGCGCGGAACACACCCGCCCCGTAACCGACAGGGCCTCGGGGAGGCAGGTGAAGAGCGCAGCGTCGGTCGGCGTCATGCCCTTTTCGACGGTGGCACTGAATCCGCCGAGCAGATCGACATCAACCTCGGCTGCCGACTCGTCGAGCCGCTGGGCGACCTTGACCAGCGCATCGGGACCGTGGCCGGCGGCAACTCGTGCGATGGGCGACACCGCGATGCGCTTGTTAGTAACCGGAATGCCGAAGGTGCGCTCGACCTCGCGGGTTGCGCGCACCAGGCCACCCGCCGTGCCGACGATCTTCGCTTGAATCTTGTCCAGCAATTGCGCAAGCACGGGGCTGCTGCAGTCGTCGAGGTTGAGCCCCAAGGTCACGGTCCGCACGTCCAGCTTCTCGTCCTGAAACATGCGAATCGTCTCGAAGATGTCGTCGCTACGAATCATCGGCGATCCGCCTGAAAGCGACCTCGTTGGTCGCGACAAAGAGGCGGTGGTGCTGCAGGCGAACCTGCAGGCCGGTCTCGGCCCCCGCGTGTTCGAGATCGATCTGTAACTGTTCCAGGGCGACTTCGGAGGGCAGGTCGATCTCGGCGAGAATCGTGAGCCTCATGCCGTCTTCGCGGGTGCTCAGATCGGAGAAATTACCGCCTCGGTTCGCGACGATCTCGGCGAAGGTGTGCACGACCCCGTGGCTCGCGTCGCCAATGGCTGTCAATATGTAGCGCTCGCCCGAAGTCACTTCAGCCTTGCCGGAACGATATTCGACCAGTGTCACCCGCGCGCCCGCGGATAGTACGGCCTCGAGTTCCTGGGCGAGTGCATCCGCTGCGCTATCGTCCGCACAGTGCAGGACGAGGATGATCGTGAAATAGTCCCGCACCACCGTTTGACTCAGCTCCATGACCTTGATGCCGTTGCGATCGAGCAGGCTCGTGATGGTCGCGATGATGCCCCGGCGATCAGGGGTCAGCACGGTCAAAATGTGGGTAGGCGGGCTCACCGGCAGATCTTTTCCCGTGCCGAAAAATCAATGTGTCAGGTGCTTGAAGCTGGAAAACACCCGATGCGCTGGCTTCATTGTCGTCATGAAATTACGATGCCTGCGGATATTGGTGTTTGCCGCTACATGCATATTACTTTCCGCATGGACTTCGTACCATCCTAAAGCTGAGTTGGTAGGCGCCGGCTCCACCCAGACAATGACTTGTATCATTTCATTCTCGCGCTTGACCACTCGAAGATAACCGGAGCATCGCCATGGGCCGATATATGATTCAAATAAAATACAACGCTGACAGTACGAAAGGCCTGGTTGCCAATCCCCACGACCGCAAGCCTCAGGCCAATGACATCATGGAAAAGATGGGCGGCAAACTAATCGATTTCTACTTCACCTTGGGCGATTGGGATGCACTGATCATCGTCGAACTCGAGAGCGACACCCATGCCATGGCTGTGGCGATGGCCGATGTCGCAGGCGGTGTGGGGAATACGAAGGTCACGGCCCTATACAGTATGGACGAAGCCGTCGCAGCCATGAGTATCGCACAATCCATCGAGTATAAGGCGCCGGGGGTGGATCCGCGCCCGTGATATAGGAGCGCGGCTTGGTCTCTACGCCCCGGAGGTTATGAAAGGCTTTTTCCAAGCATGATCCGCGATCTCAAAATTACCGCAGAAGTGCTGGTGCCGCCGCGCGTGGTGTTGTTCGACTGGCACGCGACACTCGTCGATACACGCGACGCGATGTATCACGCCGTCGACGATACTTTGCTGAGGATCCCGGAACTGGGTCTGATGGGCGACCTCATGCCCTACGCACTGTGCCGGTCCTCGGAGGATGCCCGGCTCGTTGAATACGTGCGGCAGAATCTCCGATTGCACCCTAAGATAAAATCTGCAAGGAGAATTTCGCGTACGGATATCTTTGAAATCCTGTTCGGGAACAACGAGGATGCGAAGCGTATCGCGCACGAGGCGTTCAACGAGGCCTACCGCAACCATTATGGTGAAGCGCATCCCTTCGAAGGTGGTGAACTCAAGCTGCTGCTGGAACTCCGCGAATTCGAGGTGAAACTCGGCATATTGACGAACCGCGAGCGCGAATTCTTCGAGCATGAAATAGCCCTTGTCGAAGAAGGCGCCTGGATGGGCTTATTCGATACCACCGTGTGCGGCGGCGACACCGAGCGGCGCAAACCGAATCCGGAGCCCATCCTGAAAGCGCTCGACGAACTAGGCGAAACCAACGATCCGTCTTGCTGGTATCTCGGAGATAGCGCCACGGATGTGGCGGCGGCAAAACGGGCCGCAGTCACCGCGGTTTTCTTCAACGGCGCCGGGTGGGAACACGTCTGGCTCGAAAAGGTTTTTCCAGGCACTGTGGAGCATCCCCATCGACCGGATGCCATAGTCGACAGCTTTGCCGAGTTCAGGTGGCTGTTCGAGGAATGCCTGTCGATCGAACATCGCGAATAGCGGATCTGCCGGAAGACTGTGAGAGCCCATTCGAATGAATGGGACATGAGGCCGGCGACTCAATTTAAGTCGATAAATATTCGATCAGGCCCCTTGGGGATGATCTGGGTCGGGTTCACTCTGCGGATCGTGTAATACGTGCGCTTGATATGGTCGAAGTTGACCGTTTCCGCCACGCCCGGTACTGCGTGGAGCCGTTTTAGATAGGTCGACAGCTTGGGATAGTCGATCAAGCGGCGCAGGTTGCACTTGAACAGCGCATGATAGGCGATATCGAACCGGATCAAGGTCACGAACGCGCGCCAATCAGTCTCGGTGATGCGATCACCCAGCAAATAAGGCCGCCCCTCTAACCGCTCCTCCAATTCATCGAGGCATTCCAACACCTCGACGACGGCTTCTTCATAAACTGCCTGTGACATGGCAAATCCCGCCCGATAGACGCCGTTGTTCAGACTCTCGTAAATGCGCTCGTTGAGTGTGTCGATCTCGGCCCGCAGGTCTTCGGGATAGAAATCAACCGAAGCATCGCCGTAGGCGTCAAAAGCACTGTTGAACATACGGATGATGTCCGCGGACTCATTGTTGACCAGGGTGTCCCGGATCTTGTCCCATAAAACCGGGACGGTGGGGCGGCCGGTAAAGTGCGGATCGGCGCGCGTGTAGAGTTCACTAACGTAGCGGACCTGGTGTAGGGGATCGGGGATCGAGCCGGGGTAGTAACCAAAGCCATAGCCTTGATCGGTGAATTCGGGAATAGCGATCGAAACGGAGATCACGTTTTCGAGCCGTTTGAGCTTGCGGTAGATGTAGGCGCGGCATGCCCAGGGACAGTTCAGCGCGATGTAGAGATGGTAGCGGCCGGGTTCCGCCTTGAAGCCGCCTTCCCCGGTAGGGCCGGGGGCCCCGTCCGGGGTGACCCAGTGCCGAAAAGTCGATTCCTGGCGCATGAACCGGCCCTCGGCGTCTGTGCGCTGTTTCATCTGCCAGTCATCCTGCCATTGGCCGTCTACGAGCATCCGGTACGCCCTCGCTGAGTCTCCGTGGCAGCGGAAATTCTCGCATGCCTCAATGGGGGGATCATCCGTTGGCTCGGTTCACCCGCAGGCGGGCTCCTACTCGGACAACAATAACGGCGGCGTGTACGTCTACAGCACCGTAGGAGTCCGCTTGCGGACGAACGGGCTGTTTTTTTCAAAGGCACCGTTAACCAACGGCCGTATTAATAGCGGTGGGGCGTCCGTTCGCCGTACATCGCCCAGTAACGCCACTCTTGTTCGAAGGCCTCGAAACCGCCGGGGTAGGCCGCCGCGATCAGATCCACCGGGCTGCCTTCGCCGCTGTCCCTGAAATGCTGTAACACTGCACGGATGGTCGCGATGCCGGGCTCGCTCGACATCAGGAAGAACGTTACCGACCAGCCGAGCGCATACGCAAGTCCGTCGCTTCCGTTGAATACGTACCACTGATCCCTCGGCATTGACAGGTAATCACCGAGCGGTAACAGTCCGCTGCGCACGCGGTGATTGACGGTTTCGGCCCAGTGGCGGTTCGGGTGCACGACCACGGTCTGGCCGAAGACATGCATGATCTCGAAATATTCTGCAAGCCCCTCGTTAATCCAGGCAGGCACTCGGCCGATCTGATGCCGCATGATCGCGTGACTGGCCTCATGGGTCAGCACCTCGAGCAGACGCACGACATCGCGATTCTTCCAGACGTGAATGACATTTTCCTTTGGCGAGTAAAAACCCGAGGCATTTTCGATCTGGAGCCCACGCTTGCGGGTAAGCGCGCGGAATTCCTGCTCGTTGCCGTAAATGTGGATCTCTATCGCCGCATCCGCGTCAGGGCGCATCGTGAAATCCGAAGCGTAGATACTGAAGATCTTGGATACGGCGACGGTCACCTTGGTCTTCACGTCCAGCCCCATCTGGTAGTTGCGTGACACGATCTCCACTTTGAAGTTGCGGTTGATGGCATAGCGCTCGGTGAGATCGATCGCTGAGGTCTTCACCTCCGGGGGCGGTTTGTCGCCGAAATGTACCGTGCCCAGATCATCTACCCATTGGTAGATCTCCGCATTCGCAGTGGCAATGACGGCGCAGAGAATCGCGCCGTGGAGGGTTCTAAGCATGCGTGCACGAGCCCGTTGCGGTGCGGCACCGCGCCGCTATTCGCAATGACCGCCTATTTATCCTGCCGACGCGGACCGATCCAGGCCCGGCCCCGCATCTCCCTCGGTATCTCCCATCGTAGGATCGATGACCTCCGGCAGGTGCGCGCCGCGGTGGTCGATCAATTCAACGGATCCCGTGACGATCGAACGTGCCGGCTCTTCCGGCTCGCCGTAGCGCGCTGCGAATTCTGCCCGGGTGCGCGGTGCGAGCGGTTCTTCACGCAGATGATCGGGTTTGCCGTCCGCCTCGCGGAACTCCGGTATGACCTCTTCCGCGAAGATCTGGGTGTTCTTCATGACCATCCAGTTCGGCATCGGCCCCAGAGACGAACCGACGGCGAGTATCCCGCCGGCGCCGACGTCGTCGCAATATTCGCCCATGCGATTTTTAACCGTCTCCGGCGAGCCCACGATGATATAGCGATCCGCCAGCAACTCGTCGTAGCTCAGCTTAGCTTGCGGTTTGATCTTGCCTTTTTTTAATGCGCCGGCAAAGTTTCGGAAGGACTTCGTGCTCATGTAGCCGGGCGGGAAAAAGATTGGATCGGGGATCTTGAGTCCGGTATTGAAGATCCAACTCAAATGCGCCTTGGCCTCGCGGTGCGCCTGCTCGTCGGTTTCGGCGATATAAGTCGGCACACAGGCATTGAACATACTCTTCGGTGCATCGTAACCAAGCCGCTTGCATTCCTCGCGTAGTCCGTCGAAGGCCATTTTGGTGAACCACTGTGGCGAGAATACCATCATGTAAGTGTATTTGTGCTCAGCTATGAACTTGAGTGTTTCGAGCGAGCCCTGCCCCGGAATCCAGATCGGCGGGTGTGGCTGCTGAATGGGTTTCGGGATCGGGTTCACGTTCGGAACGTAGAAGTGATCGCCTTGCCAGGTAAAAGGGCCGTCTTCGGTCCAGGCTTTGATGATCAGATCGTGCGCCTCGTGGAAGCGATCCAAGGAATCGGCCGGCACCACACCGTTGTTAAAGTATTCACATCCGATGCCGCGCACGAAGCCGTTGATGATCCGACCACCGGATATCACGTCGAGCATCGCGATCTCTTCGGCGACGCGCAAGGGATTTCCGTGCAGCGGGGTCGCGTTGCCGATGATGCCGATCGGGATATGCATGGTGCGCTGTATGAGCATTGCGGCGATGATGTTCGGCGATGGCATGGTGCCGTAGAAATTCGCATGATGCTCGTTGACGCAGGCGCCATCGAAGCCAAATTTCTCGGCGGACACGAGCTGGTCGATATAGTCGTTATAGAGATTACGACCGCGCTGCGGATCGTAGTACTTATTCGACAGGGACACCCAGGTGGAATCGAACTCCTCGGTAGGCGGAATATAGGGGTAGGGCATTAAATGGAAAAAATAAAAGCGTAGTTTGTTCATTTCGATGCCTCCTCGATAAAGATGAGCAGTTCGTCGACCAGCTCTCGCGGCCGCTCCAGGCACGGTTCGTGGCCCGTCTCAGGAATCCGAACCAGGCGGCTTTTCGGGAGTACTTCAGCGAACTTGTCGGACATTTCGTTGGGGATCAGCCGATCGTTCGACCCCCCGACCACCAATGTCGGGCAGTTCAATCGCTGCAGACGCCGCTCGAGGGCCAGGTTGTACCGTGGCGCCCACATCAGCCGCGCGGCGGCGGAAAATTCTGAATAAAGGTGAATGCCCTCGTCGAAGTCGTCCGGATCGACGGCGAACTGTTGCATGACTTCCTTGTCGTCGAACAGCCGGTCCATCAATTGCTCGGGGGTCAACTGAAAGATATCGATGCCAGGCTTGTCTTTGACACGCAGGCCGACCGGTGTGATCAGACTCAGGCTTTTTAGGCGGCGCGGAAAGAACGACGCGAACTCGGAAGCGGCCCAGCCCCCCATCGAAAAGCCGATCAAGTGAAGCTGGTCGATACCGAGTTGCTCGAAAAATTGATCGTAGAGGATCGTGAGGTCGTCGAAATCCCGAAACCATTCGGGCATCGGCGTTTCGCCGAAACCGGGCGATTCCGGCGCAATAAAATCGACCCGTTCGGCAAGCATTTCGTACATCGGGATCCACATGCGCGTGAATCCAGCGCCGTGAAACAACACCACTGTTTCGCCTTTACCCTGACGGCGATAGGCGATCGGAATCCCGAATACCTCCTCGAATGCCGGCGGGGTGTAGTATTTGGCGGGCTTTGGAACGTCTAGCTTTTCGACGACGTCTATATAACTCATCGGGCACGACCTCCTGGGCGTTTCATTGTTATCCGCACTGCTATTCTACGCGAGCCTCGGCAAAAGGTCGGAGTAGGTTTTCCTGACTGATGCGGTAAGCGAGCCAATCCGCGATCAATGGGCCGCGCCGTAGCGTGCTGCCAGCATTGTCTGCAACACGTCCTCCAGGGTCGGCGGCGGTGAGGCATTCTTATAGGCGGTGAGCGAGGCGTAGGTTTGCGCCGCCGCGCGGTGATCGTCTCCAGATAAACGACTGTCGTCGAAGGTGCTGACGATTTCCTGCATTTCGCCGACGAAGCGCCATGCCTTTGCGGCATTGATCGATGCTGCGGATTCACTGTTTGATTCGAGACTGGGTTGCGAGGGATTCCATTCTTCACACAGGGCATCTTGGATGCCCTCTGCCCGGGCCAGCGCCCGCACCGCGAGGAGCAGAGCCGAGGAACCCTTGGTCCACGCCGCGTAGCACATTTTCAACGCCGACGCCGCTGTGCGATGCCCCCCGATGTCGACGGCCTTGAGCTTGCTACCCGCGAAGTAGGCAGCGGCATCAGCTGCCCGCGCTCCGCATAAATAGAGACGGGTCGTACCGTCCGCGTACGGCGGCGCACCGATGATGTCGCCATCCACATATGTGGTGCCACCGGCTTCCACGGTGTCCGCTACGGCCTGCGCGGACCGTGGAGAGATGGCGTTTGCATCGAGGTAGATGCCATCGAATCCGGTCTTTGCGACTTCACTCGCCGTGCGGTTGGCCGCGGCCGGTGGGCAGACGGTTATCACCATGTCGACGTTCTCGAGCAGCTCGCCGAGCGTTGAATACGTTTTCAATTCGGCCTCGATCGCCCGGTTGCGCGTCGCTTCGCTGCGCCCATGGGCGGCCCAGCCAACGGCATGTCCCATCGCTTTTGCGTAGGCACCAATGGCAGCGCCCATTTCCCTGGGATGGAGTAATGCAATTCGTGCGGTCATAAGGCCTACGAGAACCTTACGGAACGACGGGCGCAAGGACTGCGCGCCCGGCGAGTCAGCCAATCATGGTGTAGCCGCCGCTGACGCTCAGAACCTGTCCCGTCACATGCCCCGCGACCGCATTCGACGACAGGAACAACACTGCATTCGCGACGTCGCGTGGTCGGCCAAGCTTCTTCAGGGGTAATGCCCTCGCGATTTTCTCCAACTGTTCCGGAGTGAACATGGAATCCATGTCCGCCCACAGGCTGTTGGCACCGACTTCACTCTTGTCTTCCGGAATCGTGACGCCCGGACAGACGACGTTGCAGCGGATACCATCACGCCCGTGCTCCTTGGCGATGGTCTTCATGAAGCTGTTGATGCCGGCCTTAATCCCGCCGTAGACCGCCTCACGCGGCTCACCCTGACGGCTGGCATCGGAGCTGATCGATACGATGGCGCCGCTGCCCTTGGGCACCATTGTCTCGAGCGCGGTGTAGGTACAATTGAGGATGCCGATGTAGTTGATCTGGATGATCTTCTGCCACAGTTCCGGTGTCGTCTGCTTGAAAAACTTGAGCTCGTCCCAACCGACGCAGTTGACGAGTACGTCGACGGTTCCGTATTGATCGACTGCCTGCGCGAATAGAGACTGCACCTGTTCCATTTGGGTCACGTCGCACTCGATCACTTTGATGACGTCGGCGCCAGCCTTCTCAGCATCCGCCGCAACGACATGCGCCTGTTCCATGTCGACATCGCCGAGGGCGATCTTCGCTCCCTCGGCGGCAAACCCTAAGGTAATGGCGCGACCGATGTTCGACGCGCCGCCGGTCACGACGATGGATTTATTCTTGAGTGCAAGATCCATGTTTTTGGGCCTCGTTATCCAAGATAAATTTCGTCGATATACCCGAATTTCGTTGAATCGACGAGTCTACAACGCTTATTAAGGCGCGTTTGACCCCGTGCACCCGTTGCCGTCGTTTCGCGTAACAAGCTTGCTTGTTCATCCAGGAATTCGGCTAATGTTCCGAAATGGGCCTCCGGTTCACGCAAGTGCTACACATTCCACCTCGATATCGAACGCGATGGGCCAGGATCCGACCGCGACGAATGTTCGCGCCGGCGGCGCGGAGGCGAAGTATTCGCGGTATACGCCGTTGATGGCGCCGAAATGCGCCGCATTGGCGGCGTAAACCGTTACTTTCAACACCTTGTCCAATGACGAGCCGGCCGCTTCCAGGCAGGCTTTTACATTTTCGAGGCAATGTCGGGTCTGCGTGACGACGTCGGCGTTCAGGATGAACTCGCCGGTTTCCCGATCGATCGGCGGCATGCCGGACACGAAGACGAGTCCAGCGCCTTTGACGACGGTTGAGAGCGGTACCTTAGCCTGTTCGATGGCTTCGGTCAGTTTTCCAACGCGTATGATTTCTTTATCCATTAAAGTTCCTTTCATGTGATGCTAGGGCAACGCGAAATACCTTGCCACGAACGTGGGTGTTACGTCGGCCTCGGGCAGGGGATCAATCCTTTGGCCGCGTCAGCCCTCCCATGGCTTCGGCCGCGGTCGTGCGCATCGCCCACTGCGAATAGTGGGCCTTCAGTTCTATCGTGTGTTCGTCCGGATCGAGTACGTACATCGAGGTCCCGAAACCCGCAGCGCCGTAAAGCTCGACCGGTCCGAGAGTGATCGGGATATCGTTGTCCTTGAGGTAAGCCTCCATGGCGTCGACGTCTGCGCGGACGTTCAGGCACACGTGATCGACGCCGCGCTCGGCCTTGATCGCAAGCTTTTCGCCTTCCTTCAGGACGCTCAAGTCGATCAGGTTTCGCCCGCAGCGGAGCTGGTATATCTGGAGGTCTTCGATCACGCGTTCCAACGCGAGACCCAGAATATCGACGTAGAATTTGAGTGAGCGCTCGATATCCGTCACGCGCAGAACGACGTGGTCGATGCCGCAGCATTCAATGGGGCTATTTCTTATCACGATGTCTCGTCTCTGGTCCGGTTCAAGTCTACTCTGCTGAAACAAAGCGGTTTCGCTGATACCCGCGTAATCGCACTTCTCAGTTCACGCTTCTCAGCGAACGTGACCGAAACACGTGCGTAATTCGTCGACGAAGAGTGCCGGCTGTTCAAACGCCGCAAAATGTCCGCCCTTGTCGAGCGTGTTGAAGTGAATGAGATTGGTGAAACGATCTTCGACCCAGCGTTTGGATGCGCGGAAGATCTCCTTGGGAAACATGCTGACTCCGGTCGGCATGTTTACTTTTTCGGGCTCTTCGCCGAGGACTGAGAAACTCTCCCAATAGATTCGCGCCGACGACGCGCCGGCCTCCGTCAGCCAGTACATCATCACGTTATCGAGTAGTTCGTCGCGTGATAGGGCATTTTCCGGATGGCCGTCGCAGTCTGACCAGGCCCAGAACTTCTCGAGGATCCAGGCGGCCTGTCCCACCGGTGAATCGACGAGCCCGTAGCCCACGGTCTGAGGGCGGGTGCTTTGCTCCTTCGAATAGCCGGATTCCCAGTCCCAGTAGTACTTTCCGGCCGCAAGGGCGTTCTTTTCGAAATCAGTCAGGCCATCGAGGAGTGCCCCGGTCGGTCTTACCAGCGGCATGTTGGTGTGTATCGCCGCGCAATGTTCGGTCTCGGACAGGCCCATGCAGATCGTGACGGCCGCTCCCCAGTCGCCTCCCTGCGCCACGTAGCGGTCGTAGCCAAGCGCGGCCATGAGCTGGCCCCAAGTGCGGCCTATCCGTTGGATCGTCCAACCGGGAGCCTTCGGTTTGCCGGAAAAGCCGAAGCCCGGCAGGGTGGGGCAGACCACGTGGAATGCATCGGATCCCTTGCCGCCGTGTGCCTCTGGATCGGTGAGCGGCCCGATCACTTTCATGAACTCAAGCACCGAACCCGGCCAGCCGTGGGTCATCACCAATGGCAGTGCGTCGTCGCGCGGTGAGCGTACGTGCAGGAGTTGAAAGTCGAGTCCGTCGACTTCCGTCATGTATTGCGGCAGCGCGTTGAGCGCCGCTTCGCAGCGCCGCCAGTCGTATTCGTTCTGCCAGTAGTCGCAAACTTCTTTCATGTAGGCGAGCGGTACCCCCTGACTCCAGTCGTCGGGCGTCTCGCGATCCGGCCAGCGCGCCGCGCCGAGACGGTGCTTAAGATCGTCCAACGCTTCCTCGGGTACGTCAAAACGGAAAGATCGGATGTCGCTCATCGAAGGGCTCCTGGTTTTTTTCAATTTCTAGCGCTCTAAATTGCGCCGCATTTTTATTTGCTGCGGTCTCGGTTACTTGTACGAGCGCCCGAAGATCCGTCGCTCTATCACTCAAGCGTCGGGCGGGGGAATGATCCCCGTCAGGGACGCCCGCGCCGAGATCTCGATCCAATTGCCGTCAGGATCGCATACGAATCCATAACGTGCGATTTTCCCAAGTGTGACAGGCGTGCGGCTGAGTCGCCCGCCGCGGCCGACGATCTGATCGCAGGCTTCGTCGGCATCGAAGATCTGCACCGTGAGGTATCGGAAATTCGGGCCGACGAAGTCTTCAGTCTCAACTCCGCCCGGACCCTCTTCCACGAATAACAGGCTGTCGCCGCAGCGCGCGACCCTGGATCCTGCCTTTTCAAATTCCATAGCGTCGAGATAGAAGTCCATCATGCGCGCGGGATCGGGCGTGCTCACCGTGATCCCGATGCCGATGACGCCGTTCGTGCCGGGGGGAACCAGCCGCACTCTCTCGCCACCCGGGTGTGTCCCTTCCCACGCTGCGGCACCCATGCGCGCGATCGTCAAGCCGGTGTAACCCGAGGGCGCCTGCAGCTCGAACGGATCGGGAAAATGATTGATCTTGATCACCGAATCGTGCGCGTCGTAGCGATGCTGAATGATCCCGTTGCCAAAATCGAGTTCGTGGTCCAGTCGCAGGCCGACCGTTTCACTCCAGAATGCACGATGGCTGGTGATGTCGTTGGTGAACAGACCAATGTCGAGATGGGGCTTGGCGAGGCGCATGGTCGGCGAATCAGGATGGCAGCACGTCGAGCGCGTCATTGTCGATGGCCTGGTAGGCGCCGTCGGTAACCATTTTCATGAACAGTTGATCACCGCGAGCGGTTTGCTCCACGATCACGGTGGCGGCGATCGCGACCACCAGAACGGCGAAGCTGTAATGACGGTAATCGGCCATCAGATGGTCGAAGTCGTAATCTGTGACGCCACCGGCAATGAGATGGTCGCGATATTCATGCAGGAGTTCGACCTCGTGTGCACGCCGCGTTTCGCGATCGAAGGCGCCCCCGAGAAAGTAGGCGACATCCATGCCGGTGCCGAGAAAGTTGCTGGTCTGCCAGTCGACGAGACAGATGCGTTCGCCGCCGATCAACATGTTGTCAACCCGGAAATCGTTGTGCGAATAGCATTTCGGCAGGTCGCGCGGCGCATTCCACGCGGCGTGGCACTTGATTAACTTGTCGCAGACCTTGATGACTTGCGGATCCATTCGATGGGCGTAGGTCTTCTCGAAATGCTCCCAGGATGATTCCATCAACTCGGTAGTGTAGAAACCCTGCCCGCCTTCGGGGACGTACATCCAATCCTGGTTCATGAGTTCTGTATCGTTCCAGAAGGCGGCGTGCAGCAGCGCCGCTTCCTTGAGCGCCTTGCGCGCGACTTCGACACTGCATCCAGTCATGTGATCGCCCTGTTGGGCGGGGGCGAGATCCTCGAACAAGAGCACGAACTCATTGGTGTCGTGATCTATCTCGGCGACGTAGACGCCCGGCGTTCTGATGACCGCCCGGTGCGCTGCTTCGCGGTAAAACATCACCTCGGCGCGGTAGAAACCCATTTCCTTACCGGTTTTGCAGGCGACATCGTTGTCCGAGGGGAATTTACCGACCACCGTCTGCGGCGCGTCCGTCGGCGCGGCGCCTTCATAGTTCAGATGAAAGCGACGGGTCTCGCCGAGTTGGCCGGTGCCAACCTTGTCCATCCTGAAATCCGCAACTGTCGCATCGATACCCTGGCGATTGAGTGCCGCCGTCAACCAGGCCGGCGTAACGCCCTGCGGCCGTGGAATGGCAATGGTTTTAGGCATCGCGAAGAGACCTCCCTCAAAGGCAACTCGGCGCATCAGGTATCCGACCTGTATATGACTGTACCGGGCGCGGACACCGTCGGCCCGGAAGATTATAAAACGTTCGGCCGAATTGAAAGCGGGAAAAGGATAAGCTCGATCGATCGATTCGAGCGCCGATGCCCGCGACACGATAGCTCCCATGCGCCTGACGCCGTTACGATTGTAACCTGGGCTCTCGACCTTGACCTATGCGCAAAATCCGTCGAGGATTTCGATTTTCTCATGATCGCGGATTGAAACACCGGGACCCGGATTAAGTGCAGATACCCGATAAGATGACTGACGTGCCCAACAAGAAGATCGATTTCTACTTCGATTACATCTCGCATAACGCTTATTTGGCCTGGCATGTTCTCCCGGACCTGGCGGCGCGGCACGGTTGCGCGCTCGAACCGATACCGGTGCTGTTCGCCGGTTTCCTGAAGGCATACGGACAGCTCGGTCCGGCCGAGATCGACCCTAAACTCGATTGGATGAATCGCAATAACCTGCGCAAGGCATTGAACCTTGGGATTCCCTTGAATGCGCCGGAAAGGCACCCGTTTAATCCGCTTTTCCTCTTGCGCCTGACGGCGCAGCTTGCATCCGGCGAAAAACGTTCGCAACTAATCGGCATTCTTCTGCGCGGCGTGTGGGTGGACGCGCTCAATGCGAACGACGTTGAAGCCATCGCCAGGTATCTGGGCGAGCGTGATTTCGATGCACGGGATCTTATCGCGGGCGTCGGCAGCGAAGCGGCCAAGACGGCGGTCAGAGCCAACACCGACGAATGCATTGCGCGGGGCGGATTCGGCGTACCGACGATGATCATCGGTGAGGAGGTCTTCTGGGGATACGATGACTTACCTTATCTCGAACACTATGTCTCCGGTGATGATCCGCTCACTACGATCGACCTCGATACCTGCCTGAGCGCGTGGGAAAGATGCCGAGCGCGGGGAGAGCATCGGCGACGTTCGTGATAAGACGCTGGTCAACATCGAGAAAGCGCCCTACCGGGACAGCGTATGCAGCTCGTCATCAAACCCTTTGAGTTCATCGTTCACTTCGACGCCCTTAGTGTTCAGTTGAGGTTCACAGGTTGCATGTCAGAATGTACCTATAGAACGGGGCGCAAAGAATGTGCCGTACCTTAGAGTTGGATTGGGGGAAGTGAACCGTAAGGCTGCCACCGTTTTCAGTGGATGACCGATAAAGGAACGAAAGACAATGCCGTCACTCCGACTGATCATCTTTACGCTCGTCCTGGCTGCCGCCGGCTGCGCCGCCAACAAACCGGTGATCTATCCGAACACTCATTCGCAGTCGGTCGGCACGGGACAGGTCGAGGCGGACATCGCCGCGTGCAAGCAGCTCGCCGAATCAGCCGGGGCCAGCCCTTACGGCGGCAATGCGAGCGATTCCGCACGGGCCGCGGTGCACGGCGGCGCTATCGGCGGTTCCGCGACCCGGGGCGCGAAGATAGGCGCCGCGTCCGGCGCCACCGCGTCCCTGCTCCATGCCTTTTTCAAAAAACCCCGGTTCCAACCCAACCTACCGCAACTTCGTCGAGCGCTGCTTGAGCGATCATGGTTACGACCTTGCCGGTTAGAATTGATCTAGAATTCGGGCACGCGCGAAGTTCGGGGATCGGAACGGCGCATCGATAACGGATCTATTCGATTGAGGACAATGTCATGCAAGGCCTGATGATGGAAATCCCGCTGCTGATCACGTCGATCATGCGGCATTGCGAACGGAATCATGCGAAGCGCGAAGTGGTGTCGGTAACGGCGGACCATCTACGGCACCGCTATACTTACGGAGACTGTTTCGAGCGGACGCGCAGACTCGCGAACGCGCTGGATAGAATCGGCGCGTCTGAGGACGCGCGGATCGCGACCCTCGCTTGGAACGATTTCCGCCATCTCGAGCTGTACTACGGCGCCGCCTGCAGCGGCCGCATCTATCACACGGTCAATCCGCGCCTGTTCGCGGAGCAACTCGTCTATATCATCAATCACGCCGGGGACGAATGGATGTTCACCGATCCCGCTTTCGTGACGCTGCTCGAGGGCATCGCGTCTCAATGTCCAAGTGTAAAAGGCTATATTGTATTGACCGACGAGGCGCACATGCCGGATACCGCTCTGCCCAAAGCGATGTGTTACGAACAATTGCTTGCGGCGGAGTCGGATGTGTATGAATGGCCTGCTTTGGACGAGAACCGGGCCAGCGGGTTGTGCTACACCTCGGGCACCACCGGCAATCCCAAGGGCGCGCTTTACAGCCACCGTTCGACGGTACTCCATACCTATGGTCAGGCAATGCCAGACGTTCTCAATGTGTCGGCAATGGATTGCGTTATGCCGATCGTGCCGATGTTTCACGTCAATGCATGGGGTCTCCCGTTCAGCTGCCCGATGATCGGCGCGAAAATGGTGATGCCGGGTCCGAAGTTGGGCGAACCCGAGGCCCTGGTTGATTTGATCAACGAAGAGGGCGTGACCGTGGCCGGCGGTGTTCCAACGGTGTGGTTACCTGTGTTGAAGTACTTGAAAGAGTCCGGCCGCAATCTGAAACCACTTGATCGGACGGCGATAGGCGGCTCGGCATGCCCGGTGTCGATGATGCAGGAATTTCGGGATCGATATGACGTAACCGTGTTGCACGCCTGGGGCATGACGGAAATGAGCCCTCTCGGATCGCTCAACATGCCGAAACAGGCCAATGCAAATTACTCTCGGGAAGAAAAGGACGAATTGTTTCAGAGTGCAGGCCGTCCCGTTGCCGGAGTGGAAATGAAGATCACCGATGACGACGGCAATGAGCTACCCTGGGACGGCGAGGCTTTCGGCGCGCTCAAGGTGCGCGGTCCGTGGGTGATCCGTGATTATTACAAACTGGATCAGCCGAGCGACGCCCACGGCGCTGACGGTTGGTTCAATACCGGCGACGTCGCGACGATAGACGAGGAAGGTTACATACGCATCACCGACCGCACCAAGGACGTCATCAAATCTGGCGGCGAATGGATCAGTTCGATCGATCTGGAAAACGTGGCGGCCGGACACCCCGGCGTCGCCGAAGCGGCGGTGATCGGTGCGCATCACCCGAAATGGCAGGAACGGCCCTTACTCGTGGTCGTCAAAGCCGACGACGCAGAGCCGACACGCGACGAACTGCTTCAATGGTTCGAAGGCAAAGTCGCCAAGTGGTGGATTCCCAACGACGTCGTGTTCGTCGACGAACTGCCCCATACGGCGACCGGTAAGATCAGCAAGTTGACGCTCAGAGAGACATTCGCAAATTACGCATTTCCGGATACGGCCGCGTGAACAAGGATTTCGGAGTTGGGCTGCACTTATTCGCCCGCAAGCGGGCGAATTGAATTTTGTGTCGCAAGCCGCGGTCAGATATCGTT
>JAYYZW010000050.1:0-47293 GCA_036339995.1 Pseudomonadota bacterium | reverse complement strand
GCAGCCCCGAGGTCACATACAAAGACTGGATCGCCGATGACAGTTTCGATTTCATGAGTCGATTACCACATATCCTGGTGCCGAGCCTTGCTGTATGCGGCGACGAGGACGAGTTCACGCCCGTCAAGTATCATGAATATTTCCGCGACAAGCTGCCCGATTGCCGGCTCGAGGTCATCTCCGGGGCGGGACACTGGCCGTTCGTCGAGCAGCCTGATACTTTCGATCGGTGCGTGCTGCGATTTTTAGATGAATTCGCCCGCAAGCGGGCTCCTACAAGCTGAGAGAATTCCGATTCTTAACAACCAAGAAAGGCCCCCCCTATGCTCGACCGTTATGCCAACTATCACGCACTCGACCTCGATTCACCGGCGGATCGGATTCTGCGCATTTCGTTCAACAAACCCGAAACCTACAATTCGCTGGACAAGGACGGACACCGTGAGCTGACCTATATCTGGCGCGAGATCGACGAGGATCCCAAGGTGAGCGCCGTGATCTTGACCGGCAAGGGCAAGGCATTTTCTGCCGGCGGTGACTTCGGCCTGATCGAGGAAATGCTGGAGAAATCCGAAGCCCGTGCGCGCTCCTGGAAAGAGGCACGCGACCTCGTCTACAACGTCATCAATTGTTCCAAGCCGATCGTATCGGCGATCAACGGTGCGGCTGTCGGTGCCGGTCTGGTGGCGGGCCTGTTGGCGGACATCTCGATCGCGGGTAAATCGGCCAAGATCGTCGACGGCCATACCCGGCTGGGGGTGGCGGCCGGTGATTCGGCCGTCATGAACTGGCCCTTGCTGTGTGGCATGGCGAAGGCCAAGTATTACCTTCTGCTGTGCGAGCCTATGAGCGGCGAGGAGGCGGAGCGGATAGGGATGGTTTCGCTCTGCGTCGAGGACGATGCGCTGCAGGACAAGGCGCTGGAAATCGCCGAACGGCTGCGCGACGGCGCGCCGAGTGCGATCCGCTGGACCAAGTACGCGCTCAACAATTGGTACCGGATGGCGGGGCCCGCCTTCGACGCCTCGACCGCGCTCGAAATGCTTGGCTTTACCACGGACGAAGCGGTCGAGGGTGTACGCTCGTATCGTGAGAAACGCCCACCCAAATTCGATCCGAACTCTCCCGTTTGATCGGGGAGTTGGGCGAGGCGCCGGCCATGGATGGCCAGGGTGGGGCTAAACGAAGACAGTTGATGACCTCCAAGGACGGCAGGCACGGGCATTCGTAACTACTCAAGCCTAGGTTCAAACTAAGCCTGCGAGGTAACGCCAGAAATGGCAGGCACGGAATGATTGATACAGAGCCAGGAGCCCATTCGCGGGCGAAGCATCACCGGTTACTTGCAAGTCGGTAGGTTTCTTCGATGAGCAGAAGACGCCCCGTCCGCGAAACTCGTTCCCGAGCGCCTATTTCCCATACAATCGCGCCGAGCCTTGCAAGAAATAAAAGGATTGCGGACACCATGAGCAGTCGGACGATAGTTACCTACCTCTTCGTCACATTCTTCATCACCGCATGCGCGAGCGCTGGCGCCGGTGATGCCGGTTCGAAGGCATCGGACCTTGTGTCGGTTACCGCGGAACGACTAGCGAAAGGAACGGGCGACCCGTCGTCCTGGCTCATGTACGGCGGGAATTTTGAGAACTGGCGCTACAGTCCACTCGCTGACATCAACCGCGACAACGTCAAGAAATTACAGGCCGCGTGGTTGTTTCAGACCGGTATCCCGGGGCAGCTCGAATCCGCGCCCGTCGTTGCCGATGGCATTCTCTATTTCACCGCGTCGCACAACAATCTCTATGCGCTCAATGCCCGAACCGGCGAGAGCCTGTGGCATTACGCACACGAGATGCCGAGCGACCTCAGGATCTGCTGCGGCCCGACGAATCGCGGCGTGGCGATCGCCGAGGACAAGGTGTTCATGGCCACGCTAGACGCGCGCCTGCTGGCGCTCGACAGGGCGAGCGGTGAGGTCGTCTGGAATGTCGAGTTGGACGATTACAAAGAGGGATACAGTGCCACGGCTGCGCCGCTGGTGGTCAAGGGCCTCGTCATGATAGGGATTGCGGGCGGCGAGTACGGCGCGCGGGGTTTCATCGATGCGTTCGACGTCGCGACCGGCGAGCGGCGCTGGCGTCGCTACACCATTCCCGTTGCAGGCGAGCCCGGTGTCGAATCCTGGGCCGGCGATTCCTGGAAGACGGGCGGCGGTCCACCCTGGGTTACGGGTACCTACGACCCCGTGAACGATCTCCTCTACTGGCCGACCGGCAACCCCTCGCCCGATTGGAACGGCGACTCGCGCGCGGGCGACAATCTTTACTCCAATTCGACTCTGGCGCTCGATCCGGACAGCGGCGAGATGAAATGGTATTTCCAGTACACGCCGCACGACGTGTGGGATTACGACGCCACCAACGGCCTCATCGTCGTCGACACGCTGCATGACGGGCAGCTTGTCCGCGCGGTCGTGCAGCCCAACCGCAATGGCTATCTTTACGTGCTCGATGCGGAGAACGGTAAGTTCCTGCACGCCATGCAATATGTCGATCGCTTGAACTGGGCAAAAGGGCTGGACGAAGGTGGGCGTCCCATCGTCGATGAGCAATACGTGCCGATGGACGGCGGTAACCCGGAGTACATTTGCCCCGGTAACGTCGGCGGTAACAACGGTTCGTTCACTTATGCTTACAGCGCGGCGACAAAGCTCGTGTACGTGCCGACTATCGAAAGCTGCGGGAAGATGGAAAAGGCGCTCACGGTGTTCGTGAACGGCACGCCGTTCTGGGGCGGCGGCCCAGGCGTCATGGAGGGCGAGGACGGCTCGTCCTACGGCCACATCTCCGCGATCGATCCGGCCTCCGGTGAGATCAAGTGGCGCTATGAAGATCCCTATCCGCTGGTCGGCGGCGCGTTGGCGACGGCCGGCGGCGTGGTGTTCAGCGGAAACCAGCAAGGATATGCGCTCGCACTGGATGACACCACGGGCAAGGTGTTGTGGAAATTCCAGACGGGCTCTACCGTGCGCAGTCAACCGATCACCTATACGGTCGACGGCCGGCAGTACGTCGCCATCGGCAGCGGTGGCGGCGGACTCGCGGTCACCCTGGTCGGTGAGGTGCCGAGGCGCACGCTCGGCAGTACGCTGGTCGTCTTCGCACTGCCGCCCGAATAAGCGTGCGCAACACGCGTCGCCACGGGCTCGTGATGTGCCGTGTCGTAGTAGTTTTTTCGTCGTGCATCTCGTTCTTCGGAAACGCGTTGGCGCAGGTCGATGCCGACGACGTCCAGGCCCTGCGGGTCTGCCTGCTCGCCAACAATTTGCCCTACGCGTCGCGATCGGAAAACGCGGGGTTCGACCTGGACACGGCGAGCGCCGTCGCGCGCATCCTCGAGCGGCCGCTTGAATGGATCTGGACGGACAACCCCGCTGATATCCAGGAAATAGAAGAGAGTGATTTTCCGTTGCGGAGACTCGCGCGCGGCGACTGTGACCTCATCTTGAGCATGCCCGGACCGGCCGCCGAAACATTGGGCGGCGACGGCAGCCTCGTACTCGGTGAGGCCTATTACGGCGCGGCATTTGAATTGGTCGGATGCGGGAATGATCTGCCATCCGGTTTGCGCGCTTTGCGCGAACGAACTGTTGCGATCCAGTCGCAGACAGTCGCGCATTTTGCGCTTCTCATGGTCCAGGCGAAAACGAAAACCTATTTCGCGATCGACGCTGCGCTGGCGGGGATCGCGGACGGCGAGGCGGAAGCGGGTCTATTGTGGGGACCGGCCGCCGGTTGGGAGCTCCATCGAACGGGGAACCGCCAATGCACGCTGTCGGCGGACTATCGCCCACCGGTCGCTGTGCGCTGGAACCTGCACGCCGCGACGCGAGAGGCGGACGGTGAACTTCGTCTTCGCATCGACGCGGCCCTGCTCGACTTATCGACGACCGATCGCCTGCGCAATATCGGACGAGGCTACGGCATACCGGTCAGGCCGCCGTTCGAGATGACCTACAGCTTGAGGGCTTTGAATGAACTGCAACGGACAGGTGAATAAAGAGTCCGTCGTTCACCCACGGGCGGGCGAACCGTGACGCGGCCCCGTCCATCGCGCTATTGCTCCGCGGTCCGGGGCAAGGCTCGCAGGTCCTCGACCCAGTTCAATGCGGAACGGTGCCAGATCTGACGGCGCGGCACGAGTTCTGCGCGCTGGACAATCGTGCCTGCGCGCAATCCATAGACCTTGGAACCCTCGCCCGTTGAAGTAGCATAAATCGCAGAACCGCATTCCGGGCAAAACGCCTGCGCCCGCTCGCGTCCGCTGTCGGCGACCTTGACGTAAATCTTCAATTCGCCGGTCAATATTTCCAAGGCGTCTTCGCGTGTAAACGCGACGAACCGGTAGGCCGATCCCGACAGAGCTTGGCAATCCGTGCAGTGACAGATGACGACCCGCTCGGGATCGATGTCCGCACGGTAAGTGATATGGCCACAGTGGCAGCCGCCGTCGATTTGCATGGTGTTGGCTTCCGTCATCAGATGTCGAAATGCGCGATACCCTTTCCAGACTGTTATGGGACAGGTTGGTGCGGTGAAAATCAACGCTTAATGACACGAGGTAAAACCACATCCCCTATTCAACAGAGGCATGTCCGGAGGGATGAATCCAGTCATGGATGACGCAAGTCGTTAGGTGAACCGAACCTAAATGCCATCCAAGACGGCCATACCGCCGCGCTGACTGCGGGAAGATTCAGCGTGGAAGTGAGCCGGCTATGGCCGCTTTCCAGCGGATCCACGCTGAGGTGGGTTATGCTTCCTCTTTGGTTCGATGGGCAGAACGCACCGAAAACGAGCGGCTTGCCTTGTTGCACTACGTCTGGATACGGCGTTGGATAGTGCAGAGTGCACCGTTGGACCAATCAGAGCGGGAGGTGAGGGCTCATGGACATACTGATAGGCCTCGGTTCGGCGATCTTCTCACTGTTCATCACCGTGCTGTCGGTGAAACTCGTGGCCGGGTGGCTGAACGTGGAGCGCAACGGATGGGGCCGATGCTTCGCCGCGCTGCTGCTCTCCTATCTGCTTGCCGCAATGATTGTCGGAGGTGCGGCCATCGCCGCTGCCTTGTTGCCGGATATGGTCGGCTTCATCGTCGTGATCGTCGCCGTAATTGCGGCCATTGCCGCGCCGATCATCGTCTTCGCCCGTCTGCTCGGCACCAGCGGATTGCGTGCCTTCGGTCTCTTATTGATCGCCACGATGGTCAACGTGGCCATTATCTTTGGGATCGGCATGGCGCTCGTGACGGTGCTTGGCGTCGGTCTTGCCGGGCTCGGTGCGATGATTGGCATGGGTGAGATGATGCCGGGTATGGACAGCGGCGATGGCGAGGCACTTGCACGTTTCGAGCGCGGCGTCGAGCAATTATGTGAATGCACAGACGAAAACTGTGTCGATGCAATAATCCCCGATCTGATGGATGACATGATGGCCGCCATTGAGAGTCCCACCTTGGATAGCGACCCGGTCGAGCAGGCGGGCCTCGAAGCGCTGTCGGATCTCATGGATCTTTGCCAACGGTTCGGTGATGCGCCGCCGGCGCCGCAGCCCGCGCCGGACGCCGCGTTTACTCCAGAACCGACACCCAGGCTGACGCCGTCGAACGGAAGCGCTTCACGTCCCACTCCCTATGCCCTGCGTGATATCGCCATCGCGGACGCCGCGGCGCACATCGGTAAGCTGGTGCGCGTGACGCTTGCTGACGGTAGTCGCGAACGCAATCGGCTGGTTGCGGTGGAGGGTGGCTCGATCACCTTAAAGCGCGACAAATCCGAGGGCAGCGGCCATTACTCGATCGCGGTAGCCAAGATCGTGCGCATGGAGGTGTTTGACCGCTAGCCCGCTTGTTTCCTCGCCGGATTCTATCGCCTACCACAATCGTTTGGACGCGATCTCTGCTCCTTCGGCCAGCGTTTTCAGTTTCTCGAAGACGATGTCGGGGTCGACACGGCCGAACTTCGCGAACGTGGCAAAGCCGCAATCGGTTCCCGCCAGCACTCTCTCCCGGCCAACGATGTCGGCGAAGCGGCAGATGCGTTCGGCCACATATTCCGGATGTTCGACGTAGTTCGTCGAGGTATCGATGACACCGGGCATGAGTACCTTGTCCGCAGGTAAGTCGATCTCGCCCCACACCTTCCATTCGTGGGCGTGTCGGGGATTGGCCGCCTCGAAACTGATGACCTGCGGTCTGGCCGTGCATAGCACCGCAGCAATACTAGCGAGCGGAATATCGCGGTCGTGCGGTCCCTCGTAATTGCCCCAGCAGATATGCATCCGCGACATTTCGGGCGGCACGTTTTGGAGCGCGTCGTTCAGGACTTCGACCTGTCGCTCGGATTGTTTGACGAATTCGGCGTCGCTCAGATCCTTGTACTGCGTGTGACGGGCCATCGCCAGATCCGGACAGTCAATCTGGATCACGAAGCCCGCGGCGTGAATCGCCTCGTACTCCTCGCGCATCGCGTGGCCCAAGGCCTCGAGATATTTCTGTTCACTCGGATAATACTCGTTGGGCAGAAAGGCGCTGATGACACCAGGCGAAGAAGCGTTCAGAAAACCCTCTACGGCGCCGCTGCCCTGAAGCGCGTCACGAAAATTCGCGATATCGGTTTCCAGCGGTGCGCGCGTCCTTAGCTCGATTTTCCCGGTGCAGATCGGGCGGTTGATCGGCGGTGCCTGGTTGCGCTGTGCTGACAACTGCATGAACGCTGGGAATCGCTCAAGATCGGCGGGCGGTTTGCGCGGACTGTCTCCCGAGAAGCCGGAACAGCGGTCCTTGATATAGGTCGAATAACCGATCTTGCCCATCTCGCCGTCGCTGACGATATCGACACCGGCCTCCACTTGCCGTCGCACGATGTCGTGCACCGCGGTGCTGACCTGTTTTGCGAATGCTGCCTCGTCGACCGTCTCGCCGGATTCGCGCTGGAGCAGGAGATCAGCTAGGTGTTCCGGGCGCGGCAGGCTGCCGACGTGTGTCGTTAGAATCCGATCGTTACTTAAATGCATAGTGTTTTCCGTTAATGAGAAGAAGCGATGCGGTGGAGGAACAAAAGGGTCGGTTACAAATGAGAAAGCAAATAATTCTCAGTTGTCATCGACCCCTTTAAACCATAGTACGGTTAGTGCCCCGAAGTTCAGTCCACGACACCGGCTTCGAAAATTCCTCAGGACTTTCTGAAATCTTCGCACATATCGAAGAAATCTTTAAAGTATTCGCCAACTTTGCCGCTCGAGGCGACCGACCGCGTGTCATCCGGCAGATGCACCCTGGGTATTTTGATATACCAGCGCCCGTCCACCCGTACGTAATCGTCCTCATACCGGCCCTGCAGATTGTTGTAGATTTCTTCGGGCCACAGCATGAACTCGTTGGGCTCGCATTCCCCCCGGGCCCGGTCGCCGTCGATTTCGATGACGAAATTGCTCATCACGTGGTGTAAACCGGGAACGGTGCGATGCAGCCCTTCCATGAATTTGATCAACGACGTTTTGCACGCGACGACCAGGGAAATTTCGGGGATCTCGAAGCGGCCTTCCTCGATGAACAGCGCCGCCCAGGTTTCGGGGTCACCCTTACCGTAGTCGGCGGCAAAGGCATAACGGCCGAGCAGGTCCTGAATCATGATCCGGTCGGCAGCTTCCTGGATATATTTTTCGTTTAGGCTCATTAGTTTTCCCCCGCGCCATTAGTTCGCCACAGCGCGTGGGCGCCGATGCTACGGTCGCCGACGTCGACTTTCTCGATCTCTACCAACAACGCGTTGAGATGCGTCACGGTCGCCCCGGGCGTTTTCGCCTGTTTGCGACGGCGGGCCAGATGATATGTTGCCCCGACTCGTCGTATTCCGGAAACACGGTGACGCTGACAACCTTCGCGCGCGCGATACCGAACGTCAGGTCCAGGATCCGGTCCATGTAATACTTTTCATCGTCGTTGATCTCGACCTCGAGATTGAGGTGCGGATACTTCTGCAGGAGGTACTTCTCACTCAAGCCGATCGGGTTGAACCTTCCTACGAGCGTATAAGGATGGTAGGACGTAATGTGCGAAAGTCTGTATTCGTTGTCGGAATCGAAGGACAGATCGAGTCGCATCAAGCGGTAGATCCAAATCTCCGATACGGCACCATCCTCGTGCCGGTCCTGCGCTTTCTTGTCGGGCTCCCCGAGATCGAGGGCGATCCGATCGCGACTCGAACCGAGATTGATTTCATCGATGCCGTGGTGGGGGACGACGTCCATCTCGTGTTATGTCGGGGCTACGGCAGTCCTTTCGCCGACGGAATCCCGACCTTCCGCGCTATTCGGCCCGCACCCAGCCGTCCAGCAAGGTACGCAGTGCCGCGACGAACGCGATCGGTTGGTCGAGCATGACGTGGTGCTGCGCTTCCGGGATCTCGACGATGGGCGCGTCCGGACCCATGAGTTCGGACATGTACTCGGCGGTGTCGCGGCTGACGAGCTTGCTGTTCTGTCCGAAGATCAAACCGGCGCGGCAACGCAGTTTCTGCAGGTGCTCGTGGAAGGGCTCGCCCCAGCGCCGCGTGCCCATGGCACGCACGTCGAATTTCCAGCTCCAGCCGGCATCCACCGGCTTGAGGGAGTGGCGGGCGATGTGCTCGACGATGAACGCATTTGCGCAATCCTGTGCGGGCAAGAGCCGGAAGCGCCGCAGCGCTTCGTCGAAACTCGGATAGATGCGCTGCCGACTCATGCCGGGCCGTGAAATCCTCTCGCTGTCATGCGGCCGTCGGATGGGGGAATCTACGATGACGGCGCCGCCGATCTCCTCGCCGAAGCTCGCACCGAAGCGCATGGTCATGTAGCCCCCGAAGGAGTGCCCGACGACGAAGGGCTTGCGTCCCAGACCGGCATTGTCGAGCACGGCGCGGATCTCCGCGGCGCGGATTTCTGCGTTGTATCCCTCGCGCTGGCCGCTGTCACCCATGCCAGACAGGTCGAGCGCGGCCACGCGAAAGTAGCGCGTGAAAAACGGTCCGATGAAGCGCCACCAGTTGGCGTGTGCGCCGCCGCCATGGACCAACAGCAGCCCGCGCTGGTCGGCGTCTTCATCCTCACCGCGCCACAGCAGGTAATGAATGGGGCAGCCTTCGACGTTGACGAAACGCGATGTAAGCGGCGATTCGATAGCCCACGTGAACCAGTCGGGCATTGTGGCATCAACGCGAAGCTGGGCGGCGTTCCAGTCGGGAGTGGTTAGGGATGACATTTCGGACAAGTGTATTTGGTGTGGGGATCAGGTCGATCCGGAAGCGGCAGTCTACTGAAAAAAGCGAATGTGAACCGAATTGAAAGCGGGCGCGTTGGCCCGGATATTGCCGGTTCGCCCGCAAGCGGGCTCCTACGGATCCACGTGAAGTCCAATCTGTAGGGGCCCGCTTGCGGGCGAATCATCGGAAAGTATTGAGCGAAACCCGTCGCCTTGCATGCTCAATTGCGCTTATACCCGAGCGCGCACCAAAATGGCTCTCCATCACCGAACGCAATCCTTTCCAATCCGGCCTCGGCCATCATCCGTTCGATCTGCGCTTTGGTGAAGCGTTTTTCCAGGCGCGTGCCGAAGCGGTCGAGCGCGTCCGTGCGCATCGTGTAGAGGCTCTTGTCGCGATAGGCGGACAGCGGGATCAGATCGACCGACCGGCCCTGTTTTTCCAGGATGCGCGCCGCGGTCGCGAACGGCAGGTAGACGGTGATGGCGATGACCTGGCTCGCGGCGTATTTCAATGGCTGGGGTAGGACGGAAATCACACGTCGCATTGCGTCGCTGGCCTGCCAGGTCAGCTTGAACCACGGCGGACGGTTGTCGAAGGCGTAATACAGGTAAAGCAGGAACGGCGCGCCGGGTTTGAGCTTGGCGACGCAGGTCTTGATGCCAGCCAGCGTATCGGGCACGTGGTGGAGCACGCCGAGTGCGTAGCCGAAATCCATCGATTGTTCGTCCAGCGGGATGACATTGACGCCGGCTTCATGAAAGACGCAATTGGATTGCGCCGCGAGGTTTTGTTTCGCCACCTCGAGTGCTTCGCGGCTTGGGTCGATGCAATGCAGGCAGCCAACGCGCGGCGCGCAGAAGCGGGCCCAGCGGCCGCTGCCGCAGCCCAGATCGAAACCCTCTGCATTCGGCCGCAGTGTGTTCCACGGAAACAACGCGAAATACCGATCGAAAATCCGTTCGAGTTCGGCCGCATCAACGTTCGTCTGATCGAAAGTCGACCATTCACGGCCAAAGTCGGCGACGACGTCCGGGTCGAGATTCTCGCCGATTTGATTCGGCATCGATGGTCCTTATGGCGTGGCTTCTCAGCGCGCGCGCGTGCCCAGCGTGCCTGCGGGGTCGAGCGCCTGGCCGATGAGATCGTAGAGATGCGCGAGTCCTGTTCCATTCTGATTTTCGGCGACGGTGCGTGTTAGATCCGGACTGTCGTGCGTAACGGCAGAGCCTGCCTCGGTCAGGCGTTTCATGGTGACGAGGACTAGATCACGCTTGGCCGTACGATCGGCGACGCCGTAGGGGACTTCGATGCGCAGAAACAGGGTGCGCCAGCTCAGCGCGAATTCGGCGAGAAAGCTGATATCCGTCTTGCCCAGCTCGTCCGCGACGATGCTGAACATCGTCTTCGCGTCGAATTCTTCCATGGCGGCGGACGCTACGAACCACATCGGGTCATCGGCCGGGGCCGCATCGCTGTACGCGGGAACACCACGCATTAGCTTCGTTCGGGTCGTCCATGCTGCATCGTCGCGACCGTCTTTCGCTGAAAATACTTTCGCGCCCGGCAGCGATCCTAGCGCGTCGCCCAACCTATCCCAGACGAATGCGACGTTGTCAGGCAGCCCGTAGAGCGCGCCGTAGAGATTCCAGGTACCGAGCGCTCCGGATTGAACCAGCTCATCGACGTCGGATGCCGTCGTGTCAGTAAGCTTTTCGAGCAGTGCGCGCTCGGTATCGAGATGACTGATCGCCACGGTGTTGGGGATGGTCATCTCGATCTTGAAAGGCCGCAGCAATTCGACGGCAGCGCCGACGGCGGCTTCGGTCGGCAAGGTGACCATGAAGGGATGATAGGCCGGCGGTGCCGGCATGAGCCAGAGGCCCAGCTTGGACACGACGGCGAAGTCCGATCGCGAGAACAGTCCGTCCAGGTACGGCCCGAAATTGTATTTAAACAACTGCCAGGTATTGTTGCCGGGCACCGCACCCATGCCGGTGCGGGTGACCGTGCCGTTGGCGAGGACGATTTCCATGCCGCATTGCATGAGCAGATGATCGCCGTACGGGGTAAAGCCGTAGGCGCGCTCGCAGACGCTGCCGCAGATGGAATGCGCGCCGTTTAGATCGCAGTCGATCCAGAACGGTAAGCCCTGGTCGTCGATATACGCGAGCAAACGGTTGAAACTGACGCCCGGTTCCAGCAGCGCGCAGGCTGAGTCAGTGTCGAATTCCACGATGCGGTCCATGCGGGTGAGATCCAGCAGCAGCGACGGCCGTTCCAGATTGCCGACGGTCACGCCGTTACCGGCGCCGTTGGGCGTACACCAAAGGCTGTATCCGGTCTCCCCCGCGAGCCTGACGAGCGCCTGCAGCTCTTCGATCGTTGCGGGCTGAACCACGGCCTGCGGCCGCGCTGTATCCGGCACCCAGGGGCCGGCCAGGCGATCGATCCGAGGCGCGTGAACATCGTCCATCGCGAGGACCTGGCCACCGCCGAGCAGCGCTTCGGCTTTCGAGACGATCCCGTCGGTTGATCGCACGCTATTAATGCTCCGTCACTCGCCTGAGTAGTTCTTCGCGACGTATGCGGCGAGTGTTGCAAGTTCTTCGTCCTCGATTTCGGTCGGACGAAACGACGGCATCATCTGTGTGCCGGAACGCACGATCTCTTCGACCGCCGCGGGCGCTAGGTCGCCGCGCGCCAAAAGGGCGGCCTTTAGATCGCCCAAGCGTAAGGCCAATCGCATGGTGCCCGGGTGACCCGGCCCGGCATCGTGACAGCCGGCGCAATGGTGATCGTAGAGGCGTTGCCCCGGTTCACTTGGCATGGGTGCCTGGGTGACCTGGGTTGGTGCGCCGGCGGACTCGTTGCGCGCACTGGCGGGCGTTGCGGTGTCGTCGCTACACCCCGCGATCAGCGTGACGACCCCAATGACGACGAGAGGAAGACGCATCGTTCAGGTGCTCCGCGATCGTCCCGGCCAGATCCCCTGTTTGCCGGGGGACAGGATCCCGTCCGGGTCGAGGGCGTCCTTGATGGCTTCGTGCGCCCGATAAAGGGCGCGGTCGTTCCAGCCGTAGGTAGCGGCGATCGCATCCATGTAATCGAGATGGGTGCGGTATTCGCCGTATCCTTCACGGGCGGCTTCCTCGACGAGTGCGGTGAATAATTCGCGTACCTGGCGCTTGTGATCTTCGTCGTTGCGATCGAACACCAGCATCAGCACGTGATGCATGTCGCGCCAGCCGACCAGGAATTCGCCGATGTAATCGAAACCGAATCGGTGGCAGAGATCGCGCATCACGTGGAATTGCCTGAGCGCGCCGTCGCCCGTGACCGGCGAGATCGGTGAAAAATCGATGTGCGAGCCCGGACCCAGCCAGTTCAACAATCCGAATTCTGTCATATTGGGGATCCCGCGCATGAGTTTAGCGCGGTAGTCGAAGGCCGCATCGCCGGCACGGTCTGCGGCGGAGTAAAAGCGCGCGCCCTTGACCTGGCGAAAGCTTTCCTCAATGACTTTCCAGTTGTTGTCCATGATCGGCTCGGGTCCGTACAAGGCGCCGTAGAAATTCCAGCTGCCGATCTCTAGGTCTTGAGCTATCTTGCGCCGCGCGCTTTCCGGCATCGCGCTTTGGCCGTCGAAATACTGCGCCTTTGTTACTTTCGCCGCCGCCTCCCAGATCAGTCCAACCGTCGTCGCCGCGTTCGGGATGAGCATGCTGATCTTGAGGGGCCGTATGATCTCGGTGATCGGATGAATGTCGTCTTCTTCCGGGAACGTGATCAGGTAGGGACGGTAGCCCGGCGGTTCCGGCATCAGCCAGATCCCGATCTGCGTAATGATGCCGAAATTCGATTGCGTGAAGATGCCGTCGACCCAGGGCCCGTGACCGTATTTGTAGAGATGTTTAGTACGGGCCTGCGGTACCGTTCCCATGGCGGTGTCGACCACCGTGCCGTCGGCAAGCACCACCTGCATGCCGCATTGCGCGGTGAAGTGCTCGCCGTAGGGGGTATAGCCGACACCGCGATCGGCGAGATTGCCGAGCACACCGCCCCAGGCCGGCGCCGCAGGATCCGGCCACAATTTGAGATCGCGCTCTTGCAGATACCGGTACAGATCCTGGTAGGTCACACCGGGTTCGACTACGGCATAGGCATGCTTCTCATTCACTTCGATGATGCGATTCATGCGCTTAAGATCGAGCACGATGCAACCCGCCTTTCGCGGCGCAGGACCGCCGTATCCGAAATTTCGGCCGGTGGAGACCGTCCATAATGGGATCTTCCACTTACGCGCGATCGCCAGGACCCGCTGAATTTGTTCAATGTCGAGCGGGGCAACGGCGGCCGAAGGCGCGTTGTCTTCTAATTGGCGCGGCGTGTAGGCATCCGTATAACTCGTATATCGGGCATCGTCCTGTACGATCACCGCATTGGGGCTCAGTGCGTCACGCAGTTCGCCGATGGCATTATCGAAGTCGGCCTGCATGACGCCTTCGGGCAGCATGGATCTTTTACTTTTTCAGACGCGGCGCAGCGACCAGGACACGAGATACGCGGCGGAGCCGGTTCCTTGCGCCGGGGCGATGCCCGTCGATTGGGCCTTTTCGGTGCTGTCGGGTGAGGACAACAAAGACAGCGATGAGGCCATTGCCTCAATCCAGGATGCGGGATTGGTCTCCACCGCGTCGCCGAGGGCATCGACGAAGCGGCCATGACCTTCTAATCGGTGCGAAAACCGGCCGCTTCGAAAATCGTGCATGCCGAGGTAATCGCGCCTGAACGCGTATTGCAATGCAATCTGTTCGACCAGGAAGCGATTGGAATCGAAGCTTAGGCCGAACACGAGGTCTATGCGGTGCGCGCGGAAATCATCTTCCAGTGACGACAGGCAGCGCGAAGGATCGACGTCGATCGCCTCAACATGGCGTCCACACATTGTCGCGAACCGTCGCGTGTCGTCGCAAACAGTGTCCGTCACCACGCGTAAGCGCCGCTCTTCGCTGAAAATCCCGGGCTTAAGACTTGCGGACAAGGGCAAGCCCAGCGCAATCAGCGAAGACTGCAGGAATGCGCGTCGCGTCGCCGCCAAACGATTACCCCCGGGATTAATGGTGGCAGAATTATGCCAGATTCATCGAACGATATGGTGACCTGCTGCCCGGTTAGAATAGTGTGGACATGGATGAACTCCCCCTGGCGGACGAACTGAAATCTTTTGCACTGAGCGCGGTGAGCGCGGTGGAGGGGGCGCTCATCGTCGCCCGGATCGTGCGTCCCAACACCGATGTCGAGTGGTGCCGCGCTGAATTGCGCTACCTCGCCGGCGAGGCGGGATCTGGTGCCGCGCCGGCTGAGCTCGTCGATTACCTGCGCGCTCAGGGTTTTGCGGGCGCGGAGGCCTATTACGATGCCGATAACAGTTCGCTCGAGTGCGTACTCAGGACGCGGCGCGGGATTCCCATCACGCTCGCGATGGTAGTCGTCGGCACCGCGGAATGTCTCGGCATGACGGCAACCGGAATTAATTTCCCCGGCCATTTCATGGTGTCCCTGGACGGCCGCTTGTTCGATCCCTTCAAGATGCAGCCGATCAACGCCGCGGGGCGACGCACATGGCTGACCTGGAGTGGCGCCGACGAGAAAATCGCCTTCAAGTCTGCGACACCCGTCGACGTTGTTCTGCGGATGTTGAATAATCTGCGGGCCCTCGCTCGGTCGCGCGGCGATCACGAGTCGGCGCTGGAATTAACCAATTACCAGCTCATTGTTTCGCCGGATCCGTTGCCGATTCACGTCGATCGCGCCGAGTTGTGGGCGGCGCTGGGCGTAAGCGAGATGGCGAAGCGCGAACTCGAATCCGCTATCGCGCTCGCGCCGGACGTCGCGCTCAGGGCGCAGCTCGAAGAGCGCCTGCATGGGCTCGATGCATCCGGACCCACGCTGCATTGATCTAACATACGCTGATGCCCCCCGCGTCTTGCGATTAGGATGTGGATCTTAAGATCACGCCAAGCGGAGGAGATGCGTAATGGCCTTTGCACCCGTCTATCCACACGATCCGATCGAAGAGATCGCCGAGGACGTTTTCATGGCGCGCGGCAGTATCCGCATGAACGCCCTGATGACGATCACCCGCAACATGGCCGTCGTGCGCAACGACGGGGAGCTCAGCTTGGTCGACCCTCTTCGCCTCGACGAGGCGGGTGAAAAGCAGCTCGAAGCGCTCGGTCAGGTCAAGCACATCCTACGCCTCGGCTGTTTTCACGGCCTGGACGACCCTTATTACGTCGAGCGTTTCAAGCCTGAGCACTGGTGCCAGCCGGGCGGTACGACTTACACGGAACCCGCCATCGATCACGAACTGACGGCCGGTGGCGAACTGCCGTTCCCCGACGCCGAGTTGTTCTGTTTCGAACATACGAAGCAACCCGAATCTGTCTTACTCCTGCGCAAGGGCGACGGACTACTCCTGACCTGCGACGCGATCCAAAATTACGGCGACTACCGTCACAACAACCTGCCGGCGCGATTGCTGATGCCTTTTATAGGCTTTCCCAAAACGACGCTCATCGGCCCCCTGTGGCTTAAGGGCGTGACACGCGACGGCGGGTCGCTGAAAAGCGAGTTCGAACGCCTACTGGACCTCCCATTCGACAGTCTGCTGAGCGCGCACGGGAGTTTTCTACCGAGTGGTGCCCACGCGGCGGTAACCGCGGCGCTGAATCGAGCGTTTCCGGACTGAATCGCGAAGAATCGACAGTCGGGTTCCGCGCGTGGGCGGGACGGCCCGGCCGCGCCCGCTACGACGTCAAAAATGGAAAGGGATTTGCCGTTTGAGTGAGGATTCACAAGACGACGCCGCAAGCGCCTCACCCGGCGTCGAAACCCAGATAGCCGAGGGCGCCGTTACGGGCCTGCAGGTTACGGTGCTCGCACTGTGCTGCACGATCAATGCCCTCGACGGTTTCGATATCCTGGCGATCTCCTTCACCGCCGCGGATATCGCTGGCGAATGGTCGCTCGCACCGGACGAACTCGGCATGCTGTTCAGCGGCGGCCTCATCGGCATGATGAGCGGTGCGTTCGCGCGGCTGGCGGTGTGGATGATCCCGTTTCCCAAAGTCGGATCGCTGGAGCGCTGAGGCCGCCGATGCACCCTATAATGTGTGTTCGCGGCTCGCGTGCGAAATTCCTTAGGAGGACGATTTTTCTAACCAGTTAAGGCGCGAGCGCCTCCAGCGCGTCCCAATCGGGTCCTGGCTGGCCGTCAGGCCTGACCGCCTGAATCACGACCTGGTCCGCACCCTTGTCGAAATATTCGTTGAGCCTGGCCTTAATCTGATCCGCATCACCCCAGACCACCATCGCGTCCATCAGCCGATCGCTGCCGCCGTTTTCGAGGTCGCTCTGATCGAAACCGAGCCGGAACCAGTTGTTGTAGTAGTTTGGCAGCGCGAGGTAGAAGCCGAGCGCCGCCCGCGCCGCGGCACGAGCCTGAACGGGGTCGGTACACAGGCAGACTTTCTGCTCGCAGATGATCGCACCCTTGGACCCCATGTATTCGCGTGACAGCTCCGCCTGCTGCGGCGTGATGTTATAAGGAAAGGTACCGAGCGTGCGCTCCGCCGACAGCTTCGACATGTTGGGGCCGAGCGCCGCGAGCACGAGTTGCTTCTTCTTGGGTGTACTGTCCATCGCTTTCCACGCCTGGTCCATGCCGTCGAGGTAAGCACGCATCGTCGCTACGGGTTTCTTGTATTCGTGGCCGCGGACGTCAGAAACCAGCGGCGCATGTGAGACGCCGAGCCCGAGTACGAACCGCCCGCCATAGAGCGCGTTCAAGGAGTTATGCCCCATCGCCGAGGCGGCGGGATCGCGTGCGTAGATATTGGCGATACCGCTCGCGACCTGGAGTTTCTCGCTGTGACCGAGCAGGTAGCCGGCGATGGCAAAGGTCTCGTAGTTGAAAGCCTCGGGATACCACAAGGTCGAATAGCCGAGCGCCTCGATCCGCCGGGCCAGTTCCGCGCACTGACCCGCGTCGAGTGCGTCGGCGAAGGCGAAGACGCCGTATTTTCCAAATTGCATGAGATTTTTCCCTATTTATGTTTGGTTCTGGGGCTAGTTTGCCGCGCCGGCCCTGAACGCCTGTGCAGACAGGCCCTGCGCTGTGCCGCTCGCATAAGCGGTGTAACGGGGTACGAACCATTCGAGGTCGTGTGCCGTCGCTGCCGCGGCAGGGCGTTCTATCATCGTGTCGAGCCAACGGCGCAGCCGGGTGCACGATGACGGCATCGTGACGCCTCGGTAGTGGTTGAATACGGGGAGCCGTTCGAAGAAAGGGTACATGGAGAGATCCGCCAGCGATAATTCCGCTCCCAGCCAGAAAGGGCCTGCCCCTGCGCCCTGTATCGTTTCGAGCCGGCTTTCGAGATAACGCATGCCGTCATCGACGGCGGTGCGCAGATGCTCCTGGCCGGCCGGGTCCTGTTCGAACAAAAGCTTGTACAAAGTGGCGAGAAAGACATTATCGAAATGACGGATTTCGTTACGCATGATGGCGCGACCGCGTTCGTCGGCGGGTCTCAAGACAGGCCCCGGAAAGCTTGCATCCAAGTACTCATTGATCGTCGCCGATTCCCACAGGATGAAATCGCCGTGACGGATCACGGGAACGCGTTGAGCGGGCGTCAGCTCGAGAAACCAGCCGGGCTTGTCATCGATGTCGATCTTGATCGATTCGTGCTCAATCGCCTTTTCCCCAAGCAGTATTCGCGTGCGCTGGGCGTAGGGACAGACTTCAGCGGTATAAAACGTGAGATCGTTCATGCGGGGTCTCCAGAAATTTCACATCGGCTCGCGTCGCGATCCCCGCGACGGTCAGGGCTTGACGAACTTCAGGGTCATACGATCGCTCTCGCCGATGGCAGTGTACTTTTCCCTGTCCTTATCGCCCGTGCGGAAATTCGGCGGCAGCGTCCACACGCCTTCCGGGTAATCCTTGGTGTCCTTCGGATTCGCATTGACCTCACTCGAGGCAAGCCATTTGAATCCGGCAGCTTCGGCCAGGCGCCTCGCCTCGCTTTCGGCGAGATAGCCTTTCCTGGCCCACTCCTTTTCGGTCATGTGGTCTTCGCCACGATGCGCCACGAGACCGAGGGTACCCCCGGATTTTAATGCCTCGAACATCGCCTTGAACATCGCGTCGGCGCGATCTCCCCGCACCCAGTTGTGGAGGTTGCGGAAGGTCAAAACCATGTCGGCCGATCCGGCCGGCGCAGCCTGTAGCGATGCCGGGGGTGTCAAGGCCGTCACGATGACTTTGTCGTAGACATCAGGATGCGCGGCGAGCTTGTCCTTGAACTTCCGTGCATTTTTCCGGTAGTACTCGACGCCCGTGCTACCGTCGTAGTTCGCCGCGTAGAGGGTGCCTTTCTCGCGCAGGTAGGGCGCGAGCACTTCCGTATACCAGCCGCCACCGCCCGGCCAGATCTCAACGACTGTCATGTCGGGGCGGGTGCCGAAGAACTCGAGCGTTTCGACCGGATGGCGAAACGTATTTCGCACGATGTTCGCGGCCGATCGGTGCTCGCCCGTGATCGCGTCCGTGAGCGTCACGGCGTCTCCGCCAGCAGGACATTGAGCCATCATGAATAAACCGGACATGAGCACAATCGCGTTGAACTTCATAAGCACACCCCAGGGTAAACAGGCGGGCAGTATACGCATTTCGAACCGCTGAGAAACGTCTCTTGTCGTCGCCATGATTCCATCAGTCGTTCGGCATAGTGGTGATCGTTGCCACGGCGATTTCCTCGTCGGCGTCGGTCGTCACCGAGACGTGGGCGACACAGATCTTGCGTCCACGGCGGCGTACCGTCGCGGTCGCGATCAGGTCGAGCGCCGTCGCTTTGCGCAGAAAGTTGATTGAGAAGCAGACGGTCGCGCCGCGGTGCATGCGGTCGAGCCCGAGACAGGCCCGGTAGGGTAGGCACAGGACCGCGCGATCCTGCGCTGATTCGACCAGCTTGATGCCGAGATGCTGCGGGTAGGGCTCGCCTTCGGCGATCGTTTTGACGCGTTCCAGCATGGCGAGTATTCCGCATGGCTATCGATCGTCCGATCCCGCCGCGCCGCTTCGGCCGGATCGAGTTCGAAAGACCGTCAGCCTACCATCTTCCGCGCCCGCCCATCCGCGGCGCTCGGAACGTCGGTCCGAATCGAATTGCCGCGTCGCATCGTTTTGAGGTGCCTAAGGCGCCGCGCAAGTTGAGATGGGCGGAAACCAGTCGGGTGTCGAAAAACCCTGGTTTTCAACGGCCTGTCAAACGGGCGCCGTCACCACATCCGGCCCACGCCGCCCGTTTGTACTGGAAACGCTTGCCCCTACCATCGCCCGCCGAGGTTGTACCCGAGTACCGCCCCCACCGCGGTCGCAGCGAGATTACCGCTGCCCTGGCCAACTTGCGAGCCGGCCCAGCCGCCCAGCGCGCCGCCGATGGCCTGGCCGACCGAGGGCGCGTAGGAGTTACGGGCACCCGCGTAACGCGAACCGTAGCCGCCGTAGATCGGTGCGGCACGATAATGCGGCGCATAGGGTTGGCCGTAAGCGTAGGATCCCTGCTGGTGAGCGGGTCCCGCGTGCGGGCAATGGTGCCCTTGGCGGGATGGAAGCTGCTGTTGGTTGTAGTGGTAGTAATGGTGATGTTCGTGCTTCACCACGCCATGGTTTTCATGATCCGCCATTACAGGCGCCGCAGCCATGGACAGGCCTAGAACCGCCGCTGCACCCAGCAGTGTCGAACGTTTGCTCAGAGTGTATTTCATCGTCGACTCCTTAAGCGTTCGAGATGCCTCGAACAAGTCTTGGTGTTTCTCCGGAGCGTTATGCTCTGAGGCGACGGTAAGCGATGTGAGCTTAACGGCGCCTGAACCAGCGGATGCCGTAACACCCGGTGGTGCATCTTGGGTCAATCGGGAAATAGGTTCTTGAGCCGCACTCCCGTAAAACGCACGAAATCACGAACCACCGTCCTCGGTTTGTGAACCCCGAACTCGTGGACCAATACGGCGATGTGCGCATCGTGGATCAGATTATCGACAGCGTGGCGTTCAACCTCACCGTGAATTCTAAAGAGAAGAAATGGGGTGCCGGACCCCGCTAGCTGCTAGATGCCGACTTCGGCCAGAAACTCGTCGATTGCCCGGGAGAAGCCTTCCGGATCGAGCGCCGGTTCGAAGTTCGCGCCTTTGAGTTCGACTGCCTTGGCCTCAGGGCAGGCAGCGGCGGTGTTCTTAAATCCGCAATGCAGCACGTCATCTGGCGCGGCCAGCAGCAGCATCGGACATTTCACGTCCTTGATGAACAGATCGAAACGATAGTCCCAAACGCACTGATAGACCCATCCGCGCGCCTTCCACGCACGCAGCGACGACCAGAACTCGGTGTTCATGTTTTCGATATCCAGGCTGCCGCCCAGATTGTAGATATAGTTCCAGGTGACTTTGAGGTACTCGGCATCGTGATCGGGACCGGCAGAGCCGCTGAATTGTTCGCGAAACGGTCCGAGCTCCTCGGGCTTCAGCAGGGTGGGTCCGACCATCATGCAGGTCTTGACGCGTTCGGGATACAGCGAGGCCATCTCGGCGGCCATCGCCGCCCCGGTATGATTTCCAAGCGCGTGGAAGGTGTCGATGCCCAGGGCATCGACCGCGGCCATAATGTGTCGCGTCAATTCGCTTATGGAAGTGAATTCGGGTGGATCAAAGGACATGCCGAAACCTGGAAAATCGAAGGCGATGCAGCGGTGCTTGTGTTGCAGGATTTCGAATGACCTGACGTACATCACACCGCTACTGACGTTTTGGTGGAGAAAGATGATGGGGATCTGATCGTCCGGTCCGCAGTAGTAGTAATGCATTTGTCCCGGCGGGATATCCACGTAGGCTTTCCTAATCATTTTTAGTTTTCCATAGTCGTCGGTGCCATCGGTAACGAAGTTTGATTCATCGGCGCATTGCACGCTAGCCCGCCTAGTGCACGAAGGGGTCGCGGCGCTCAGAGAAGTTATTGAGCAAACGGAATTAATCGGGCCATTCGACGATGTTCGAGCAAGTCACAATGGGTACCGTCGCTCACCCAGATTTACTTATCCTGCGCCGGCATCCGCCGTCCTTCATAGCAATAGGCGGGCTAGTGGTAGCAGGCAGACGGCAAGCAATTCACGCCGTTGACGACCCTGTTGCATTCGAAGGCTTGGCTTGCCGAGCAGTGCGCAATGGAATGTTTCAGAATCGAACTCGCACGTACGCCGGAGCCAGCGACATCTCGTGGTATGGATCTGCGGACGCCGGCGCGCCGGCGGCGGAGACCTCAGGTCCCGAGCCTTCGCAGGGCCGGTTTCGTCATGAATTGGGAGACGAACTCATCCTCCGGGTCGAGCACCGACTTCCAGTCGCCCCGGCATTTTAGGGCGTGATGAAAACGCGTGACGTTGTTCGTCTGGACATCGTGGCTAATCGCCCAGCCCCAACTCCACTCCGGCCGCCCGTCGGTGGTCAGCAGTTCATGGGTGTCGGTCTTGCGCTGACCGCCGCCCCCTTCCAATCCCTTCCAGGGTTCGCCGTGGCGATCGTAAGTAATCGCCAGCACCGTGCCCATGTTGCGCGCATCCATGAAGAGGCGGCGCTTGCTGACCGGCGCATTGGGATAACCGATCGGTTCGCCCTCAAACACGATGACCTCGGGGATCAGTGACTTGCCCACGTAGTAGTAGGTCTGGTCCTGTTTGCCGCCGATTAGCGGCGGTTCCCAGTTATCGTTATCCGGCAGCCACTGGAAATGGGTCGAAGCCAGGAAGGGTCCGCGGTGGATGATCTTGAAGTTGCCCCAGGTCAACATGGGATCGCCCGACGCCCAAGCGTCCGACAGGTACAGGTTCATGCCCGGCATGTAGGGTTCGAAACGCTGGTTGGAGGGGAAACGGCGCACTCGTTTGAATTGTGGTAGGTAACCGAACAATTCGGGGGTCTTCCGTTGGTCATAGCTCCAGATGCTCAAGAAGGCCGAGCCCTTGACGTCGATCGTGTGCGTGAACAAGATGGTCTGCAGGCGCGTCTTGTCTTCGTACCCGGACAGGTAGGGGCCCGGCGCACTGGGATGAACGAGGCCGCTACACTGCTGCTCGACCCAGATGAAATCGTATTCGTAGCCTACTTCGCCTTCCGGTCTTACCACGAGTGCGGGAATCGCGAACAAGGATTTGTCATGGCGTCCCCAACTCAGGGTGATGTTGGCGATCGCCTCGTTGCCGGTCTGGCATTCGGGAAAGGGCAGGCCGCCGATCCAGGGCTTGCCGTCCGTGGTGTAGACGTTGCCGATCTCGTCGAAAGTCGCCAGGCCCTGGTTCCTGATCGTGGCGTCGAGGAAGTAGGGCGGGTACATGGTTTCGATTTCTTTCGGCGACGGCTGGATGAAGAACTTGCGGCCGTCCTGCTTGACTTCCTGATAGAGGATCGGGTCGACCAGGTCCTGTATGAGGTCGATGGAGTCGGCGTCGATAACGTCGCCGACCTTGACCTGGCCTTTGGTGAAGGCCTCAATGTCGTGGAGCTCGTCGGGGTAGACGTTCTCGAACGAGCCTGCGCGGCACACTTCGGGCCACAGTGAGGTCAGGACGCCGGCGCCTCCCAAACCCATCGCTGTTTTTTCCATGAAAAGCCGGCGGCTGTAATCGAAATCGTATTTTCTAATGTTCATAGCGATCATGTACCGTGAAGATTATGTGAAGGCAGGCCGCGTCACCTACTGCGCCGGCCGGCAGGCATAGGCCAAGTGTAACGGATATTTCGACCGTGGCCAGAAATCCCTGGCGCAGGGCCGCATGACCGTATGCTGCAAAGCCTCGCGTGGATAACACTTTAAACGAGCAGTGAAAACGCCTTGCGCCTACGATCCGAAAAGGACTGAATGTTCCCACGGTCACCCCCAATCTTGGAGCGCAGAGCGAAACGATGTCAGACTTGAAAACACTTCGAGAGCGAAGGCCATGACCAGAGAAAGCAACACCCTGATCGAAGAACGCCTAGGCCACGTGCTCGTGCTGACCATGAACCGGCCCGCACGTCACCACGCCTTGAATCATGATCTCGCAGGGCGGCTGGCGGAGGCCGTCGACCGCGCCGAATCCGAATCCGAGGTTCGCGTCATCGTTTTGACCGGCAGCGGGTCGAAGGCGTTCTGCGCCGGTCAGGACATGCTGGAAGCGAGTGGTGTCGAAGCCGGAGCGGCCGACCTTGATTCCGCGTCGGCTTATATCGCGATCAATCGTTTCGCGGGCACCTCGCTGCCGGTCATTGCCGCTATCAACGGTTACTGTTTCGGGGGCGGCGCGACCCTGGCCATCGCCTGCGATATCCGCCTGGCTTGTACATCCGCCACGTTTCGCCTGCCGGGCGCCGAATACGGGCTCGTGGTCGGAGCCGCCGCCCTGCCGCGCTTGGTCGGTGCCTCGAAAGCCAAGGAACTCATCTTGACCGCGCGGAAATTCGACGCCGCGGAAGCCCGTGATTGCGGACTGGTAAATTCACTGCATGAACAGGATGCGTTAATGCCTGCCGCGATTGACCTGGCTGAAGCCATCGCCGCCAATTCGGTCGCGGCGGTGCGCGAATCGAAACGGGTGATCGATGCGGCCACTCTGTCCGAGGAAGCAGCAACCATGGAATCCGCCGCGAACCGGGACCTGCGCGGCACTCCCGAGCAGACGGAGCGCTTTCGCTCCGCGACGCGCAAGGTCACCGGACAGTGAGCTCACCTCAGGTCGATCGACGGGGATCGGCCTCAACTCCGTCTAATCCGCCGCCTGTCTTGATCAACGCAGGCTTGTTGGTCAGTTGAGCAGCGCGTTCAAGTCTTCGGATCCGACGGAAAATCCACGACGGCCTGTTCCATCCGCTTGAGATGTCCCTTGGCATCGAGGTCGCCGCCGAGCGTACGCAGGCACAGATGACTCAAACCCAAGCGACGCCAAACGCTCACGCGATCCTTCCATTCAGCCTCCCGCGGCCCGACCACCGCGACGCCTGCTTCTATTCCAATGTCCTCAGGCCGGCGTCCAGCATCTCGCGCTTCACGGTAGACGTCGTCTCGCAGAGCCGGAAATTCCTCCGGCGAACACAGGTTGAACCAGCCGTCGGCGAGCCGACCAATGCGGCGGCGGACTCGCGCGGCGGGATTGCTGCTGGAACCGATCCACAGCGGGATCGGGCGCTGTACCGGGAGCGGATCAAGGCCCGCTCCCAAAATCGTGTGGAATACCCCTTTGAAATCGACGCGCGGCTCGGTCCACAGGCGCTTGAGAAGTTTCATCTGCTCCCCGCAGCGCGCGCCGCGCGTATGAAAATCCACGCCCATGGCTTCGTATTCAAACTTACTGTTACCGACCCCGATACCCAGCCGCAGGCGCCCGCCCGACAGGACGTCGAGCTCGGCCGCCTGCTTGGCAACGAGCACCGTCTGCCGGCACGGCAGGATGATGACTGAGGGAACGAGTTCGATGGTATCGGTGATCGCTGCGACGTAGGCCAGCAAGGTCATCGCTTCGTGCAGGTAACCGCTGTCCGGGCGCAGAACCTGATCCGGGATCCGCAAGTGCGTCAGGCCCAACCCCTCGGCGGCTTGCGCGAACGCCTTGATCGCACCCAGATCCCCTTGTAATTCCCGCACGGGTAGCGAGATGCCGATTTTCACTGCTTGACTCCTTGGGTTCGTTTGTTGCCGTACCCGTTCCGGGAAGACTGGGCGCATTCTATCGGGCGGTTCATCCATGGCATAGATTTCTAATCGCCGGCCTGCGGGCGAACAGGGGCCGGTGTTGCATTCAGGGATGCGCGCCGATCATTCAGAGGTCTGGCGACGCGGATTTCCCGTGCATCTTTCGTGCATGCCTATAAGGACGGAATCGGTTCTAATTGAAGGTGATTCAAAGCCAACAATAAGGAGAGCCCAGCTGATGACCCAACCGCTTTTCACCGTTCGGCAACTGGCCTACGTCGTTCGAGATCTCGATGCCGCGCTCAAGTACTGGGTGGACGTATTGAAAGTCGGGCCGTTCTTTCTCTTCGAACATTGTCCGCTTGAAAATCAACGCTATCGAGGCAAGCCGTCAAACGTCGACGTGACCCTCGCGTTCGGCAATAGCGGCGCCCTGCAGATCGAACTCATTTTTCAGCACAACAACGAGCCGTCAGTGTACAAGGAGTTTCTTGATGCGGGCCGGGTCGGTGCCCATCATTTCGGATTAATGCCCCCGGATTACCCGGCGTCTTGCGAACGCTACAAGGCGCTCGGACACGAAGCGGCGTTCGAATGCACGGTGGGCGGCGCGGAGCTGGTTTATTTCGATACGGTTGATGCCATCGGACATTTCACCGAATTGTGGGACAACGTCGACGTTTTCAAGGACCTGTTCATGTTGGTCGAGGATGCGGCGCAAGACTGGAACGGCAAGGATCCGGTCAGACCCGGTCCGCCCTGATACGATAGCTTGGGACCGCCAAATCTGTGACTGGGTAGATCGTTTCCGGACGGCTAAATGGTACTCTAGGCGCACCGCCGGAGGATTTTGCACCGCTTGATATGACCGAAATCACCCGCACTGCCGAATTCCAGATCGGCCAAGTCGTCCGTCACCGCCTGTTTCCGTTTCGCGGCGTCATTTTCGATGTCGACCCCACCTTCAACAACACCGAGGAATGGTGGCTGTCGATACCCGAGGAGATGCGGCCGCGCAAAGATCAGCCCTTCTACCATCTATTTGCGGAAAACGCCGAAACGACGTACCTCGCGTACGTTTCCGAGCAGAACCTGCTGGTGGACGAAAGCGGTGAACCCGTCGGGCATCCGGAAATAACGGAGTACTTTGGCGAATTGATCGACGGCTTGTACCAGGCGAAGAGCAACATGGGACATTGAGCACGGGCGCGCCGGCTGGCCACGTCCCGAGTCGTAGCAGCGCCTGTTTCGTCATGTAGAGGACAAGAAGGTCTTCGTCCGGGTCGAGCGCGGTCTTCCAGGTGCTGCAGCATTTTTTCGCCTGATGGATCCGCGTCACGATGTTGGTCCGGATGTCGTGGCTGATCAACCAATTAAAACTCCGGTCGGGCCGCCCGTCAGTGGTGAGGATTTCATGGCCGTCGGCCCGACGCTGGCCGGCACCGGTCTCGAATCCCTTCCACGGTTTCCCGTGCCGGTCGTAGGTGATCGCCTGAATGACACCCATGTTGCGGGCGTCGACAAAAATACGCCGCTTGCTGACCGGCGCGTTGGGGTAGCTCACCGGCTCGCCTTCGAAAATGATGACCTCGGGGACCAGTGACTTGCCCACGTAGAAGTAGCTCTGGTCCTGTTTGTCGCCGATTAGCGGCGGTTCCCAGTTAGCGTTATCGGGCAGCCACTGGAAATGGCCCGAACCCAGGAAGGGGCCGCGGTGAATGATCTCGAAGTTGCCCCAGGTCAACATGGGATCGCCCGACGCCCAGACGTCCGACAGGTACAGGTTCATGCCCATGCCCGGCATGTAGGGTTCGAACAAGCGGGCGAACGAACCTGCCTTCAGCGTTTGTCTAAATCATCGTATAGCCACCGTCCACCGTCCACGCCTGTCCGGTGACGAAACTGGACTCGTCTGACGCAAGGTATACGGCGAGGCTCGCGACCTCTTCGGGCTTGATCCAGCGCTGGTTTAACGGGATCGATCCTTTGAAATTCTTCTCGACGGTCTCCCGCGACATTCCGAGAATCTCCGCGTGCCGGTCGAGAAAGTTGTCGGCGAGATCCGTTTCGACGATCCAGGGACAGATCGCATTGGCCCGGATGTTGTGCGGCGACATTTCCAGGCCTAGGCAGCGCGTCAAGCCGACCACGGCGTGTTTCGACGTGTTGTAGGCGCTTTGGTTGCGCGAACCCCATTTACCAGCCGTCGAGGCGATGTTCACCACCACGCCGCTGTTGCGCGCCATCATCCGGCGCAGTACGAACTGAGTAACGTGGAGCACACCGTAGACGTTCACCTCAATGACATTCCTGAAATCCTCGAACGCGTATTCGACGAAAGGCGCGGCTTTGTGGATGCCGGCGTTGTTGACCAGGATATCGATCGGGCTCGCCGCGTCGGCTTGATTCACCATCGCTTCGACGGCATCGCGATCGACCACGTCGCAGGCGAAGCTCGACACCTCGGCGCCGTATGCGACGCGGATTTCATCGGCGGTTCGATCGAGGCGCTCGCGGTCACGCGCGTTCAACACGATGCGGGCGCCTTCGGCGGCGTAGGCTTCGGCGACGGCGCGGCCGATGCCGCGGCTGCCGCCGGTGATGAGGGCGGTTTTGTTCTTGAGTCGGTCTGCCATTAAAGATCTCGTTCGATGGAGAGAATGCCGGGCAGCATGACGGCGAACATTCGAACCGCCGTTAACGCCCGACGGCGGACCCGATGAGCCCGAGCCGGGCCGGATCGAGGGCTTGTCTCCTTAAGGAACCTCTGAATAAGTTATGGCACATCTGCCTTGTCCATGAAATCGCGGAGCCTTACGTTACGAACCTTGCCAATAGTCCCCGCTATTGCCTGCGATTCGTGCCTTGATCTGCACAATTTCATGAACAATTCAGACGCACCATGACTTATTCAGAGGTTCCTAAGTAACGACTGCGCTTGATTCTTCCTGCCGCGCTTTCGCCGCGATCGCGCGATAACGGGCAACGTCCTCCGGTCGTGCCGGCACGTTATCCCAGTTATCGCCCTTCTCGACAGAAAACGGCCGCTGCCAGGCGGCGAACTCGAGCATGATCCCGTCGGGATCGAGAAAATAAACCGAACTGACCCAGACGCCGTCCTCCACCGCCGGGGCCGTCTGTCCGGGCGAATTGTCGTGATGCATCATCTCGCTGACGGTGACGCCTGCATCGATCAGTTTCTGTCGATACGCCTCGATCTTGTCCGGCGCAACGTCGAAGGCAAAGTGGTTCATCGAGCCGTGCGAAGAGATCCACGCCGCCGGGTCTTGGTGAAATTCCGCCGGGTCGACCAGCTGCCTGGGATTCGACACCCCGGGGCGCCGATCTTCGGCTTCGGCGAACCAGAAAAACGCAATGCACTGTCGCCCACCCGTGTCGAAGAAGAAGTGCTGCCCCAAGCCGCCCGGCAGATCGATGGTCTTCACCAGTTCGAAGCCGAGAATGTTCGTGTAGAAATCGACCGTGCGCTGCATGTCGCGGCAGACGAGCGCGACGTGATTAAGGCCGTTAATTTCGAATTTCATGTTAGGTGCCTCCTAATCGATTGATCGATACGTTCGCCCCTTGTCCCCATGGTTGCGTGGCCAGCGGTATAAAACAAGGTCGGCACGTCGCTCATCAAGAACGGTGACTGGCACACGCGAATTCGCGCGGCGGCTAATTCCCGTCAATTTCGCCCAGGAAGCGCAGGATCTGGGCGGTCGTTTCGGTGGGTTTTTCCGCCTGGACCCAATGACCGGCGCCCTCGATGATTGCGATGAACCTCAGGTTGTCGAAGTCTTTCGGAAATTTCTCGCGCCAATCCGGATCGTAGAGCAGGACGTCGTCTTCTGCGCCCGCGACGAAGGCCGCGGGTTGTTTGAACCGCGCGCCTTCGAGTTCGGGCGTTATCTCGCTGTGGGTCGGAATGTTCCGGTAGTAGTTGCACGGTCCACGGAAGCTGCTCTCGCGATAGACCTCGAGGTAATAGTCGAAATCTTCCTGAGTCAGCCAGCCCGGCAGCTTGTCGGGCTCGGGCAGCACCTCAAGCAGGCCGCTCCCGCGCGGATGCTCCATCTGCCCGATCCAGCTTCTGGGCGGTGAATCGGCAGACAGGCCGTAATAAAGAACGCGAAGGCTGCGTGCCAGGTCTTCTTCGAGCTCGGCCTCGATCACGCCCGGTTCCATGATGTAGCGGATGTACCAGAACTTATCTTCTATCCCCGGCGGATCGACCATGTCGGCCGACAACCTCCAGAACGGCACGGACAGACCCATTACGGCCCTGCAGGATGATTCGTGCAAAAGGGCCGTATGCCAGGCGACGATGCATCCCCAATCCTGACCGACCACGATGAATTCGTCGTAACCGAGTACGGGCGCGATGCCCGCCGCATCGGCTGCGAGGTCGCGGATGTTGTAGTCACTGACGTCCGGCGGCTTGCTGCTGCCGCCGTAACCGCGCTGGTCGGGTACGGCGACGCGATACCCGGCGGCGACGATGGGATCGATCTGATGGCGCCACAAGTACCAGCACTGCGGCCATCCGTGCAGCAGAACGACCAGTGGGCCGTCGCCTTCGACGACCGTGCGTAAGCGGACGCCGTTCGTCTCGATCATCTGGAAATTGCGATCAATCATCGTGTTGAGCCCCTGGTGACAATTCGCTCGTGCGCTTTGGATATCGAATGTAGCGGGGGAGCGGCGTCATTCCAAGGCATGTAGTCTATTTTGGCGGCTTGATTTGCAATCGACGGCGGGAGTGGTTGAACTGGCGGTATGCCGCGGGACACAATTACGCTGGGGATGCCCATCTCGTTGAGCGGTCGCTATGCAATGCTCGGCCGGCAGGTGCTGGCGGGCTTGCAATGCTACGTGCGGGCCGTCAACGCCGTGGGCGGAATATATCTATCGGGATCGAAGCGCAGCTTGCCGGTCGCGCTCATCGCACATGACGACGAGGGCCGGGAGAAAAAGGCCCGGGATCTGGTCGAACGCCTGATCAATGAAGACGCTATCGACGTCTTGTTGGGACCCTACGGCAGCGGCCTCACTTTTGCCGTGGCCGAGGCGGCGGATGCGGCCGGTATGGTTTTGTTCAATCACAGCGGCTCGGCCGATTCAATTTTCGCACGGCAATCGCAGTGGATGGTCGGGATCATCAGCCCCGCGTCGCGGTACTTGTGCGGCGTGCTCGATGCGCTGCGCGCGCGTGATCCCGCCGCGCGAACGATCGCGATCGTCAGCACGGAGACGGGATTTGCCGGCGAGGTCGCGCAGGGCGCGGTCGACTGGATCAACAAGCAGGGCCTGGAGTTAAGCCTGCACCAGCGCTACCCCTCGGGGCTCGAGGACTTTCGCGATCTCGTCGGCGTACTCAAGGAGGAACCACCCGATTGGTTACTGGGAGTCGGTCGCATAGAAGACGACGTTCGGCTCGCGCACGAACTCTGCGAAATCCGCCCTGAAGTCAAGGCTACCGCTCTCGTCGTCGCCGCCATCGATCACTTCAGGCAGGCGCTCGGCGATGCTAGCGACGGGTTTCTCGCGCCTTCGCAATGGGAGCCTCAGGTACGTTATGCGGTGGACTGCGGCCCGCTGGCCAGCGAGTTCCTCAAGCGCTACCGCCAGGCATCGGCCTTGTCACTTGACTACCCGGCGGCCCAGGCTTATGCCGGCGGCGTGATCGTTCAGCGCTGCATAGAAACCGCCGGATCGCTCGAACAGAAAGCCCTGCGCGATGCCGCGCGCGGTCTACGTTGCACGAGTTTCTACGGTCCCTTCGCCATCGACGGCGAAAGCGGACGCCAGACGGCGCATCCGATGCTCACGACGCAGTGGCAGGCAGGCGGTAAGAAGATCGTTTGGCCGCCACCGGTGGCGGAGGCGACGATCGTCTATCCGGGACCGTTTCGGCAGTAAAGCGGCGTGCGTTGCACTGTGCGGGCATCCATTACGGTGAAGGATCCGTGCGGTTTGCTATAGTGAAATCGACGTTACCGTTCACCTAGTGTGCTGTCCCGTGAAAAAGTTGCGTAAGTCGCGCCGGGTTTTATGTCGCCGGCAAGGCGCGACGACGCCGTGTAACGAGATCTACACAAGGAGGAGCGCGGGTGGGGGCAAAAAAGGCCAGCGAATTATAAAAGTTTTTCACGGGACAGGACACTAGGAGAGATCCATGAAACTCAACGCACCGTGGTGACCCTGCTCATCGCGGTTCATCATGCCATCGCTTACATTCACGGCGGCGCCCATACCGATCTCGCCATCGTCATGTCGGTATTTCAGAACGCGTTCATCTATTTCGTGATCCTCCTGGTGCCGCTGGCGGGCGAATTGAATCTCTCAACGCAGATTTTGCCGCTAAATGCGCGCAGCGCGGACCAGCCACAGGGGATCGGCATGCGCCGGTGAACGATCGAGCGCCTCCGGCGCGTCGAAACCGCCCGCGCGGCGAATGTACTCGACGACGAGGCGCATGCGCTCGTCCTTGCCGAAGGCGTGAAACGCGTGAATGGCCTTCGTGTGGAAACAGCGATGCGACATGCTGACGACGACCTGCCCGCCGGGGCGCAGGACGCGTGCTATGTCAGCAAATACTTCCAGGGGACGGGTTAGGTACTGGATCGACACCGCGATAAACACGAAGTCGAAGCGCGCGGCGTCCCAGGGCAGCGAGGGATCGTGATTTAAATCGTGGACGATTCGTTCTCCCAATCGTGGATTGCCGTCCAGTTCCGCCGCGTTCATGCCGAGGCCGGCGATGTGTCCGAGTTCCGGTACTTTGGGCAAATGCGAAACCCAGGACGACATGAGATCGAGCACGTCGGCGCCGCGGAATAGGATCTCGCTATAAAACGATGTGAGCGCCGCGATGGTGGCGTCATCGATGTGCGTTACGAAGCGGGGCTGGACGTAAAACTGCGCATCGGGCGTTTCGTCGATCCGCTCGAACATCGTCGGAGGCAGCGGGTCGGCATCACTGTTACCGGGCATGGCGTGCCTGAAAATCGCCGGGACATTGCGCGACCCGAAAGTTACGCGAGCCCATGCTTCGCGAAGGGCGCGCTAAATCGGGGGCTCATATGATGGGGCGATGCCTTATTCATGACCGGCATCTATCATCGTTCAGGATGCGAGCAGGTCGCGGAGGTTGTCGTCGATCGCCTTCTTGTCCTTTTCGTCCATGCAGAACATCGTGAAATGGGCCCACAGCGAATCGATCAGCCGGTACTCACAATCCGGAATTAGGTCGGCTTCCGCCTTGCAGTCAGCCGGCGGAAAAAACATGTCATTGCCGAATGGCATGACGAAAGTCCGGGCTTTGATGCGCCCGAGCGCGGCGGCGAGGTCCCCGTCGGTATGCAGGCTTACGTCGCCGTGTCGCCACTTCCATGCCATGCAGATGAGGTTGTTCGGATCCATGGGCGCGAAATAGGCCTCCCAGAACCCCGTGACAAATTCGTCGAGGGTCGAGAAATCAAGGCCGCGCCACACTTCTTGTTTGTAGAACTCGGGGCAAAGCCCCATCACCGACCAGATCTCGGCGTGCCGGCGCAAGCCGACGTGGACCGCGTTGGGTTCGGTATAGAACCCGCCGTTCCAGGCCGGGTCGGATTTGATCGTATTCTCGTGGGCGCGTACGAACAGGTAGTCGTGCGGCGTCGTCCTGGCGGTGCCGGCGAAGGGCGCGGCCCGCTTCACCATGTCGGGGTAGCGCACCGCCCATTCGTAGGTCTGCTCCGCGCCCATCGACCATCCGAGTACGAGTTGGAGTTCTGAGATCCCGAACACCTCGGTCACCAGGCGATGCTGGGCCTGGACGTCGTCGCCGATCATGACGTTCGGAAACGCACCCATGCCGTGCGGCGGCGGTGTGTTGGTCGGTGAGGACGAAAATCCGTTGCCGAACTGGCCTGGCAGGATAATGAAGTACTTCGAAGGATCCAACGCACGACCTTCACCGATGAAGATCTCCATTGACTTTGACGTACCCGACCACATATGCGGAAAGAGGATCGCGTTATCCTTGTTCTCGTTCAGTGTGCCATGGGTGCGATAGGCGAGCCGGGCGTTCTGGAGGGTTTCGCCCTGAATCAGGGGAAGGTCTCCGAGTTCGAGATATTCATGTGGACCCAGCGTGTTTTCTGAGTAGTATGTATTGTCGATCATGATCTTCCCTCCATCGGGGTCATGGGCGTTCTTCTTTTCTGACGTGCAAGCGAACCGTCGGCGAGGGGCTTTTTCTGACGGTGGATTCTTTGACGATCGCCGACGAATTCACAGTCTCATCGGACAGGTTCAACTCGTCTCCGGACATCGAACCGCATTGTACGCCCCGACGCCATGCTGCTAGTTTTGCGTCTACAGTACCCCAAGGGAGATCGATTATGGCAGTCCGAGTAGAGAAAAGCGGCGCCGTCACCACGGTTATTCACAGCCGACCCGAAGTGCGCAACGCGATGGATCCGGAAAGCGCAGATGCGCTAAACGAAGCCTTTCTGGCTTTCGAGGCGGATCCCGACTCGAGTGTCGCCGTCTTCTGGGGCGAGGGCGGTGCTTTCTGCGCGGGGTGGGACTTGAAATTCGCGAGTATGCTGGAGGGGCGGGAGCATCCCCTTGAAGATCTGGATTTTCCGGTGGGTGACGGTGCGATCCCGCGTGGCCCGATGGGCCCGAGCCGGCTCAACCTGTCGAAACCCGTAATCGCGGCTGTAGCGGGGTCGGCCGTTGCCGGGGGGTTCGAACTCGCGCTGTGGTGCGACATTCGGGTCATGGAGGAGAGCGCATACTTCGGCGTTTACTGCAGACGCTGGGGGATCCCCTTGGTCGACGGCGGTACCGTGCGTCTGCCACGCCTGGTCGGGCAGGGACGCGCGCTTGAAATCATCCTGACGGGGAGAAAGGTTCCGGCCGTCGAAGCGCTGCGGATCGGCGCCTGCGAGAAGATCGTCGCCGATGGAACGGCGCGCGAAGCGGCGGAAGAGATGGCGCTTGCGATCGCGCGGTTTCCCCAGGTTTGCGTGCGCGCGGACCGACGCTCGGTTCATTTGCAGCATGGCCTTTCGGTGGGCGAGGCGCTCCGCAGTGAATGGACCACGAGCGTCGGCGTCGTCGCCAGCGAAGGTGTTGCCGGTGCGACGCGTTTCAGCGGCGGTAAGGGTCGGCACGGCGATTTCGATGATCTCTGAGCGATGGGCAGGCTCGCCGGAAAAATCGCCATCGTCGTCGGCGCCGGTCAGACGCCGGGCGACACCATCGGCAACGGGCGCGCGACGGCCATTCGATTTGCCGAGGAGGGCGCCACCGTCCTGCTCGTTGATCGCGATCTCGAATCGGTCGAGGAGACGCTCTCGCTGGTCGAAGCGCGCGGCGGTCGCGGCAGCTGCTTCGTCACCGACGTCACGCGCGAGGCGCAGTGCAAAGCGATCACGGCAACCTGCCTGGAACGTTACGATTGCGTCGATGTGCTCCACAACAACGTCGGTATCGGCACCGGCGACCGCGGCCCGACCCACATCACCGAAGATGTCTGGGACCACATTTTCGCTACCAACCTGAAATCGATCATGTTCACCTGCAAGCACGCACTGCCGGTCATGCGCGAGCAGCAGGGCGGGTGCATCGTCAATATTTCCTCGATCGCCGCGATCTGCGAGATGGGGCTGGTCAGCTACAAGGCGTCGAAGGCCGCGCTCAATGCCTATACCCATTCCTTGGCCACGGGCGGCGCGAAGTACGGGATCCGTGCCAACGTCATCATGCCCGGCCTGATGAACACACCGATGGCGATCGAGGGCTACGTCGCCGCGGGGCACGATCGTGCGGCCTTGATCGAACGGCGCAACGCGAGCGTGCCCCTCGGCGGGCAGATGGGAACGGCATGGGACGTGGCGAACGCGGCCCTGTTCCTCGCTTCCGACGAAGCGAAATTCATTACGGGTGTCTGCCTGCCGGTAGACGGAGGGCAGTCGGCGTTGATCGGGTAGTGCTAATCACTTGCTTCGACAAATACCCTTCGATGGACGGCACCCATGTTGCGGATCGACAGAATTTCCCGGCCGTTGTTACAGGCAAGTCGGGCCACGTCCTTACTCTGCACGCCCAAGTTCTCTAGGTCTTCGCATTCGACTTCGCCCAGTTGGTTGTAGCCCGGTTTGGCGAAGTAAGCCACGCATCCCGAAACGGGATTCCCGGTGCCGGGGGTCTAGCTCGTTCTTCGCTTGCGGCGTGCGCCCGCCACGTTATAGCCAGTCGTCCGTCAAGACGACAACGAAGAACGAGGCAAAATGAGTATACTGCTCCCAGAAATTCCCAGAGGGCAACCCGATGACATTTGAAATTCTACCTTGGCATTGGGTCGTATTTGGTATCGCAGTCATGGTAAGTGAAATGTTCTTGGGGACTTTCTTTATTCTATGGTTCGGTGCAGCCGCCGTTGTGGTCGGTGTAATGTTGTTTCTAATACCAGACCTTTCCATGACGTGGCAGATTTTATTGTGGACGATCTTGTCGTCGGTACTTGCATTGGGATGGTTTAAATATCTAAAACCTCTGTCGATCGACAAAACAAAAGCCGGCCTTTCAAAAGAAGCCATTACCGGAGAAGTTGGTCAGGTTCTGATTGTTCCAACTGAGGACAAGCGCGGTAAACTTCGTTTTCCTGCCCCAGTATTAGGTGCAGACGAGTGGATCATTATTTCGCAGGATGAACTGACGATAGGTGACAGAGTCAGTGTGGTGGATGTTTCTGGCAATTCTCTAATTGTTAAAAAGACTTAGCTAAAACGATTCGGGCTAGAAAACCTTCCGGTTTAGAGGGAGAAAAGATATGAGTGCAGGACTGATTATCACGCTGGCTATTTTTGTTTTTGTCATCATCACTACACTCCAAGGCGTACGTCAGGTACCACAGGGTTTCAAGTGGGTTGTACAGCGACTTGGGAAATTTGATTGTTCTTTGAATCCAGGATTAAATTTTATTATTCCGTACGTTGATGCCGTGGCTTACAAAGTAACCACCAAGGATATTGTGCTCGATATTCCTTCACAGGAAGTGATCACCAAAGACAATGCGGTTCTTATCACGAATGCCGTAGCCTACATCAATATTATATCCCCGGAAAAAGCTGTTTACGGTGTCGAAGATTACGTTATTGCTATCCAAACCTTGGTACAAACTTCACTGCGTTCCATTATCGGTGAAATGACTTTGGACGCTGCACTCTCTTCCCGTGAACATATCAAGATGAAATTGAAGGCCTCGATTTCCGATGACATTTCGGACTGGGGTATCACATTAAAAACAGTAGAGATCCAGGACGTAAATCCGTCCCCCACCATGCAGGCGGCAATGGAAGAACAGGCTGCCGCGGAGCGGGCTCGTCGCGCTACCGTAACCCGAGCCGACGGTGACAAGGAGGCGGCCATTCTCGAAGCAGAAGGCAGTCTCGAAGCCTCCAAACGCGAAGCAGAAGCACAGGTGATTTTGGCTAAAGCCAGCCAACGCGCAATACAACTGGTCACCGAAGCGATTGGTGAAAAGGAAATGCCGGTGGTTTATTTGCTCGGCGAGAAATACATTAACTCTATCCAGGCCCTGTCCATCTCTGACAACGCTAAATCGGTTATTTTCCCGGCCGATATCCCGGGCGCGGTACGAGGCATGATGGGCAGATAATCGCGCGACAGCACCGAATTTGTTCGCCCCAGCCCGGACATTTAGGACGTTTAGCCTCCAGCATGCGCCGGGCGTGCCACGCGCCGAATCGCTAGGATGCAGCCTCTGATGAAGGATCCCCGAACACAGGCAGAAAGCGTCCGCCCGGCGCCCTTGGAGCCGGACGGCGGTGCGTCCTTGATGAAGCAGAACTGAATCGTACGGAACTCTTCGACGCGGCGGCGATACCGGCCCGGCTTGCGCAGGCGCCGTATACCGCAGGCCTCGCCGATCCGGGGTCAGTCGATGCCGACGCGCTACGGCATACTTACTTCTGCTTTCTCGTACAGCAGGGATCGAAATGTGACGAACTGCAGCGGATCGTAGGGCCGCTAGATGCCAGAGGGATGCAGCGATACGGAGAGATGATGCTCCCGATGCCGGGAAAGAACGCTGTGGAAGTGACGCTCGTCTACCCGGCGCTGACACCCTCGCCCCAGGTAGAACGAGATCGCCGCTTGCGAGGCGGCGCGGAACCATATGCAAATTATGAAGAGGAGAATGACGAATGTCGCCAGAAGAAACAGTCAGCGCGTTTTGCGAAGCCCTTAACCGTAGCGTGGAGGAATCGCTGCAATACATTGCGAAAGATTGTGTCTACCAGAACATGCCGTTCGACCCCGTAGTCGGCCCGGAGGCGGTACGTTCGACCCTCGAGGGGTTTTTCGAAATCATAGGGCCGGTTCGTATCGAAACGGTAAAACAATGCGCGACCGGTAACTTCGTCATGAACGAACGCATCGATCATTTCGATCCGCCTAAGGGTAAGGCTTTCGGGCTGCCAGTGTCCGGTGCCTTCGAAATCAAAGGCGGTAAGATCACGGCTTGGCGTGATTATTTCTGCATGCGGCAGTTTAGCGAGGGGACGGGCATCGAGTTTTGACGGCTATCCTAACGCCCGAGTCAATGAACCGACGCCTGGTGACCGACGTTTTGGACATCTGTACTGCGCGGATCAAGCTTAGGGTCAGTTCGGAAAAGCACGGATTGTCGGCCAGGGGCGGCTCGGTCGCTTAGATGGCCGATTCCTCGAATGGTCGCGTGACAAGGCGCATGCGCCTAGCGGGGGCCGACGGCCATCGCGTTAATACCAACGGTGCACCACCCGTCCAAATCGCGTTGCAGCGAAGTCCCGACGATTCACCTCCGTTTCCGGTCGATGCCATCGTCCTCGAGGAAGATACGGGGCTCGTGCTCAACGCGGAGCTCGACATCAAGGACGACGGCGGCCACCCGATCCGGATCATGACAGACCTCTACGAGTTCGAGGCCAAGCAGGTGGGCGAGGTGATCGTTCAAGGCCGGCACCCGTATCGCTTTCTCGCCCTCGTGCACGACTTCGAACGCGAACCCGCCTGCCGTGAAGCTTGGGTCATGGGCGCATTGAGGAAAACCTTAAAAAAATGCGTTGAACTCCGGATCCGAGCGCTCGGCATGCAGATGCTGGGCACGCGTTTCGGACCGTTCCCCCCGGCCTGGTTCATCCAGCAATTGGAATCGGAACTCGCCGCATCCGCGCCCCCGCGGCTAGAGCGGATCTGGTTTATGGACGAGCCCGACGACGCTTGAGCGGCGCCGGCGCCCTGGGAGGCTGTTGAAAAATGATTTCCGATCAATTTTCAATAGCTTGTTAGCGGATCGCCACTGGATTGATGATCATCTGCACCGCCCCTTTCAAGCGCGCCTGTCCGAGTACGAACATGAATTCCCAGGCTTCGTCCTCGACAAGTGCGCGCGTGACGATGTTCTCGAGGATGTATATGCCGTTCTTCGGCAGGAGTTCGACGTGGACGGGTAGATAATCCCCTTCTATTTCAGCGGGCATGACTTCCGTACCGTAGGTGTCCGCGCCGATCGCGACCGGATTATGTTTTACTAGAAATTTCGCACCTCCGACGCCGAGCCCCGGAATCGATTTCATGAAGCGTGCGCTGTCGATGTCCGCCATTTCCATGTAGCCGGTATGCAGCAGTACGACGTCGCCTTTGCCGAGGGCAATTCCCTGGCGCGTCAGCGCGCCCTGAATTTCCACCTCGTTAATCGGCGTGCCTTCCTTCAACATTTCGATCCCGCTGATAGTCATGACTTTTTCAGGCGCCGTGTGTTTCATGTAGGCGACGATATCGAGCACGATGCCGCGCGCGACGATCGGCGGGATCTGATCGGTGCTGAGCGACTTCAAGCCGGACGGAGTAAAAAAGTCGCTGACGTGATTGCCGTTGTAATAAACGTGATCCACACCCAGGTGTCCGAGCCCGTCGATTTGCGATCCGACCCCCATGAAGACGAGCGCCCAATCGTCGTTGGCGGTTATGCGGCTGGACCCCAGGGGCTCGCTGGTGCCGTTGAAGACGCCGCCGTGAGAGACCGCATAGAGACGGAAAGTGCGGGCGCCAAAGGCCGGCGTATCGCGGCTGGTGACTTGGCCCAGGGCATAGCGCTTGCCGGTCTTGACGAGCTTCGCAGCCGCCACGATGCCTGCCGGCGTGATCTCGTTGACGGCGCCCAAAGTATCGTCCTTACCCCACTTGGACGGATACCAGTCTTCGGCAGCGGCGGATTCGAAGAATGAAAGCGCGACCAGGGCGCAGGCGAGCGGTACAATGCGTAGTAGTGAAGCGTGAGTCATTTTCATTTTTCTCCTGTTAGAGGCGGATCGATCATATCGGCCGCGTCGATCGAGGATCAAACACGGTGGTCGAACCCGATTTCTGCCTATTTGCACGCAAGCGCGCGAACCGAAACACGTCTCAGCTTTTGAAACAGCGATTGAAGCGGCGTTCGCGGCTTACGATCCATATTCCAGGTCGATTTCGTAACCTGCGAATTTTCGGATATTGATTACGCCGGTATCCAGGATCAAATACTGGCCCTTGATACCGGTAAGCCTGCCCTCGACGAGCGGATTCTTGTCGAAATTGAGAGACGTGATCTTCGTTGGATATTCGGTCACGGGATAAGTGATGGCCACGACATCCTCGTCGAGCGGTTCGATTACATCATCGCCATGTTCACCCCGGATCGCATCCAGGCGATCGACGATGCCGGGTGTGGCGACCGCCGCCTTCGCCTTGAGATCCATCGCCTCACCATCGCCTTTCAGCATCGCGCGCCAATTCGTCTTGTCGGCCATCGATTGCGCCAGTGCAACCTCCACGAATCCGGAAATCCGCCGGGTCTTGACCCGGAAGATTGGCAGCGCCTGGGAGGCGCCCTGGTCCATCCAGCGCGTCGGCACCTGGCTCTGCCGGGTGATCCCGACCTTGAGGCTCGAGGTGTTGGCCAGGTAAACGATGTGCGGGATCATGCAGTGCTCCTCGCCCCATGCCGGTTCACGGCAGGTGCCGGCATGAAAGTGGCAGGTCTCCGGTTTCAATATGCACATGTCGCAGGCGGCGAGACTGGTCATACAGGGATAGCAGTGGCCCTGTGAAAAACTCTTGGTCGTCTTGCGGCCGCACGCAATGCAGAAAATCCGTCCGGTGTGAGAGAGCTTGATGATTTGACCAATCAGCGGATTGAGCGGCAGCCGCGCGTCGCCGACGGGCAGGTCATATTCGACCGTGTCGCCAAGGCGGGTGATCATCTTGCGTAGTGTGTCGTTCATCGATCCCGATAAGCCTGGCAAAGTTCGATTCCCCCGCAAGCGGGCTCCTAGGGCGGGGCGCCCCCGTAGGAGCCCGCTTGCGGGTAAACAAGGTCATTTACCGCAACCCGTTACCTTCTCACCGAGCTTACCAGTTTACTGTTTAGCCGGGAGTGAATTTCGTTTGGGTATGCCCGTAGTCATCAGGCCCATTACGATCACGGTGAGCCCCGCTATCGACGTCACCCGTATGGTTTCGCCGAGCACGGTGCCGATCAATATCATAGAAAGGAAAGGGGCGAGGAAGATTAACTGGCTGATCCGCCCGGCGTGCGCGGTCGTTTTCAGGGCCTTTTGCCACAGTAGAAAGGTGACCCCCATCTCGATCAACCCGACCCAGGCGCCGAATAAGAGGCTCGCCGGCGTCCATTGCGGCCATCCCGGTCCCAGACCACACGCCGCCGCGACCAAGGCGAGTCCGACTGTGAAGCTCACGAACATGATGGCCAGGGGATCGGAACGGCATTTCGTGTTGTACAGCCAGTAGCTCGCCCACACGAGCGCGCTGCCGAGGGCCAACCCAATCCCGGTAGTGCTGAGTGGCGCGTTCGCATCCGACGGGTTCGGCGAGAGCAGTATGACGACACCCGCGTAACTCACGACGATGCCGGCCATTGTCCGTCGCGTTAAGGTTTGTTTCAGAATGGGTACCGCCAGCAGGGCAAGCGCGATGGCCCAGGTATAGTTGAGGGGTTGGGCGATCTGGGCTGGCAGGCGGTCGTAGGCCTCGAACAGGATAAGGTAATAGAGGAAGGGGTTGAGGACGCCGAGACCGACGACCGTTAAGAACTCGCCACCCGCCACCGCATAGGTTTTGCGAACCACTGCGAGCACCGCGAACAAGAGCCACGAAACAAGGGTGCCCAAGAACAATAATTGCGCGGGTTCGAGTACCGCGAGCCCCAGTTTGAAGCCGGTGGCGACGGTCGACCACAGCAGCACTGCGCAAAGTCCGAAGATCAGCGCCTGGCGCTCGCCCTTTGAGCTGCTTACGGAGTCGTCCGCCATGCCGTGCCGTGCCATCGGTGCGTCCTTGAATTACCGGAACGCGGTGTATTTGTCGGCGCTTGCCGTATGGAATGATACCCCCGAGGAGTGATAACTACTTTCCCGACTCGCGATCAGTTGGGAACGGATCGATATTCCCGTAACATCGCGCATCCGACCGTATCACCGCATTTGCCCTTTCCCGCTGAAGGGGAGCTTGGGTGTGGCGGTTTATTTTCCAACCGATAGAAATCGCAGGTTCGTAATACTTCAACCGAATGCGATCGACTTCGGCCCCGAAACATTGCCTGAATCGCGATTCGTCACCGCGCCGTCCGATCGAAATGCTGAACAGAATTTTCGGTATACATAGTAGAAGGGTGGTGAGAAATGCGTGTTGAGCACACTTCAAGCCGCCTTACGCCGATGATCGCCTACGTGATGCTGATCGTGGTAATGGCGTGTTGGGCCGGCGGTGTCGTGGTTGCCCGAAGCGTCCACGATCTCGTCCCGCCGATCGGATTCTCATTCTGGCGGTGGTTCACCGCTTCGATTTTGCTGACGCCCATAATTGTGACGAGAATGGCGAGGGAATGGCCCGTAATCCGGCGTCGTATTGGTTACTTCGCTTTACTCGGCCTGTTCATGGCGGGCGCCAGCACGATATTGATGTGGGCCGTTCAATACACGACGGCGACGAACGTTGCGCTGGTGAGCGCTACGCAACCGATCGTCACGGCGATTGCCGCGTGGATTCTCCTGAAAGAGCGGCTGACGCGGTTGCAGACCGCCGGCGTCGCCGCCGCATTGAGTGGCATCGTCGTCATGGTCGCACGACTGGACCTGAACGTCATTCTCGAGCTTTCTTTCAACCCCGGTGATTTCCTGGTGGTTCTGGCAGTGGTTCTCTATGCGCTCTACTCCGTGAATCTGCACAAATGGGTCGCGGGCGTGAGTCCTTTCATGATGATGTACATGACCTGTGTCTTCGGAACGATCATCATCTTGCCGTTCTACCTAGCCGAGTCGTCATTGATGCAGACCGTTCCTCTCGACATTCGGGTTACCGCGGCGGTTCTTTTCATGGCAGTGGTGCCGACCTTGATCGCAACGACGATGTGGAACGTGAGCGTGGGCGAGGTTGGAGCCAATAAGGCCTCGGTGTTCATCAATCTGCTGCCGATCTTCGGTACGCTTCTTGCCGTTGCTTTCCTGAATGAACAGCTGCATATCTACCATCTGATTGGCGGCGTACTCGTGTGTGCAGGGGTTACGATGGTCGTCAAAACGATGAATCCTGACGAACTCGAATTACGCGAATAGCTAGGTCGCGTTCGTGTAAGCCCCCGGCGCGAAAGGTTCAGCCAGACTTGGGTTTCGCCAGCTTTGCCTCTTTCTCCTCGGTCGGGCCGTTGGCCTCGACCCAGGCTTTGTAACCGCCCGTCATGTGCGCGACCGGGGCAAGGCCCATGCGGTGGACCGATTGCGCCGCCAGCGCCGATCGCATACCGCCGGCACAGTAGAAGATGTACTTTTTCCCGGAAGCGAATTCTTCGCGATGATAGGGGCTCTCCGGATCCACCCAGAATTCGAGCATGCCGCGCGGCGCGTGGGTCGCGCCGGGTATCGTGCCGTCGCGCCACAGTTCACGGATATCTCGAATATCGACCAGCTGGACGTCGGGGTCGTCCTTGCTCGCCATGACTTCTTCCACCGTCATGGACTCGATTTCCTGCTCGGCTTCGGCACAGAGTTCCTTGATCCCTTTCGTCACCATCATTCTTTCTCCCATGGGCGGTTTCAGCCAACAGTAATTCAACCACGTGGTTTATGCCAGATGTCCGCTCCGTTCAAACGCGCCCAACGATCGAAGGGCCCGGAATTGGTCGGATGATCCATCCGCCTCTGTCATTCTTGGCGCGTGGCGTCGTCATCGAAAATGCTACGCTTCGGACCGATATGACTTTCGAGAGGCATCCGTGAGCGAGAGCGAACGCTTTGATTGGCCCACACGCATTCACCAGGTACTCGGGCGTTGCGGGGTTCGACAGGTGGCCTACGTGCCGGACACCGGTCACAAACGGCTGATTGAATTGTGCAGCGACGACCGCGGCATGCGTACGATACCGCTGACGACCGAGGAGGAGGGCATTGGCCTGCTGGCAGGCGCGTGGCTGGGTGGTGAGCGCGGTACCCTGCTGATGCAGTCGAGCGGCGTCGGTAATTGCGTCAACGCCATCGCGTCGATCACGCAAGCGTGCAGATTTCCCTTATTTCTTCTGATCACCATGCGCGGCGAAACCGGTGAGACCAACCCCTGGCAGGTGCCGATGGGCCGGGCGACGGCGCCGGTGCTGGAAACGCTGGGCGTGGCGCTGACGACGGTCGATCATCCGCACGAGGTAGAAGCCGTAGTCGCGTCCATGGCTGCGCGATCATTCGAAGGCGGCGGCGCCGCGGGCGTCTTGTTATCGCAGCGCTTGATCGGGACCAAGGTGTTCCGGGAATGAGCGGATCGCGATCGAAGCGCCTGGCCCGGCGCGCCGCCGTTACCGAGCTGGTCCGCGATCGCGGTGCTATGCTGGTCGTCAGCGGACTCGGTGGTACGACCTGGGACCTCGCGAGCGCGGGCGATCACGATCTTAATTTTTACCTGTGGGGCGGCATGGGAAGTGCCGTACCGATGGGATTGGGGCTCGCCCTGGCCCAGCCGCGCCGACGGGTGCTCGTCATCACGGGCGATGGCGAAATGCTGATGGGGCTCGGTGCGCTGGCGACGGTTGCGGTGCAGGCTCCGGCGAACCTCGCGATCGCCGTGATCGACAATGAACGCTATGGCGAAACCGGTGATCAACGTACGCACACCGCCCTGGGTTCGGACCTCGCGGCTATCGCGCGGGCCGCCGGCATCCCCGATGCGGTGACGCTCGTCGACGGCGCGGGTTTAGCAGCGTTCCGATCCAAACTACATGCGGCGCAGGGCCCGATCGTCGCCGTCGTCAAGGTTGCGCAGGAGAACGCCGGCATGGTGTTGCCGCCGCGCGACGGCGTACATCTCAGGCAGCGCTTTCGACGGTGCCTGCTCGGTGACGAGGCGGGATGAGTACCAACGGAATGAGCGCTGCCGCACGTGCAACGGGGCGCATTTCGCAGGCTATCGCGAGCGGGCTATACTGCGTTTTCACATCCAACGAAACCGCCGAAGTTCGCGGAGGAGGATCATCATGACGCGCGTAAACGACGAGGCGAGTCAACGACGTGCGTTAGCGGCTGCTCACCGCTTGACCGCCCGCAACCGCTGGGACGATCTGATCTTCACTTTATTGTCGGCGCGGGTGCCGGGTGAGGATGAGCGCTTATTGGTGTCGCCCTTCCCGGGGATGTGCGGGCAGGTCACCGCTTCGAGCTTGGTCAAGGTCGACCTCGCTGGCAAGCCGGTCAACGGCGGGCGCATCGACATCGATGGTTTTCCGCTCTACGGCGCCATGCATAAGGCGCGGCCGGACATCAATTGCATCCTACACCTGCACACGACGGCAGGCGTCGCTGTATCGACACAGGTGGACGGCCTGCAACCGATTTCACAAACCGCGATGCTCATCATCGGCGATCTCGCCTATTGCGAATATGAAGGGATTGGCGAGGGCGACGACAACGTCGTCGCCGCACTCGGCAATAAGAACAACCTGCTTCTGCGCAACCATGGCACCCTGAGCGTGGGTGGTTCGGTGGCCGAGGCGTTTGGGCGATTGCACGTGCTCGAATGCGCTTGTGCCATCCAGATGGCCGCGATGGCGGGAGGAGCTGCTCTTAATCCGGTCGATCGCCCGGTGATCTCGAGTGTCGAGGAAATGGGTACGAACTATCTGGCCAGCGGGGTGCTCGACGATGCATGGGACAGCATGGTAGCCGTGCTCGACACAGAAGAGCCGGGGTATGCAGCCTGAGGTCATCGTCGGCGCGGAACTCGAGGCCGCGCAGCAGCTCATTCCCAACATCGCAGACCGCGCCAGGGAAATCGAATCAGCGCGCCGCGTACCCGCGGATATCGTCAAGTGCTTGGTCGACGAAGGTCTCGTCGACATGGCGGTCCCCATGGCCTACGGTGGCCGCGCGAGCGATCCCCTCGATATCGTCAAGGTGATCGAGGCGATCTCCTACGCCGATGGTTCGACGGGCTGGTGCCTGATGAATTACCAGACGAGCGCGTTGGTCTCGGCCTTCCTGCCGCAAACATGGGGTGAGGCGATCTTCGGCGCCAACGAACGCTGCGTTCCCGCGGGCGTCCTCGCGCCGACCGCCCGGGGGCGCTTCGTCGATGGCGGTATCGTAGTCAACGGGCGCTGGCGCTTTGGCTCCGGTTGCGACAACGCCAACTGGCTGCTCGGTACCGCCTTGATGGTCAATGACGATGGCAAGCCGCAAACCAAGGCCGACGGTTCGCCAGAGATCCTCTGGCCGATGTTCAGTATGGACCAGATCAGCATCCTCGATACCTGGTACGTTTCGGGATTATGCGGCTCGGGCAGCCACGATCTAGAAGTGACCGACGCCTTCGTGCCGGAAGGCCGTTGGCTCACCTCTCTCGCCGATCCCGCGGTCATCGACGAGCCTTTGTTCCGTTTTCCCATCTTGAGCCTCTTTCCGCCCACCGTCGTCGCGGTTCCGCTGGGGATTGCACGCGCCGCACTCGACAGCTTCCTGGCGCTGGCGCGGGACAAAGTGCCACATGGCGCGGCAGCGCCCCTGGCCCAACGCAGCTCGGCACAGATCGACGCGGCGCGTGCCGAAGCGCTGATTGAAGGCGCGCGCGGCTACGTCTATGAAACGACCGACTCTTTATGGAAGCTGGTTCAACGCGGGCAGGATGTGACCAGCGATGCGCGCCGCCGCGTCCGACTCGCTGCCTGTCATGCCTGTGAAGCGACGGCGCAAGCGGTGAACCTGCTCTACCGGGCCGGCGGCGGATCGGCGATCTTCGACGACAACCCCCTACAGCGCCATTTCCGCGACATCCACGCCACGACCCAGCACATCCAGATCAGTCACGGCAATTTCGAAACGATGGGCAGGCTTCGCTTGACGGGGAGGCTAGACCTACCGTACTGACCGGTCGCGCCTCACACTTGCCCCGCAGTAAACGTCATACCGTCCATCTTCATCTTTTCCAGCAATTCCGGCGACAGGTGCTGCACTTCCTCGCCGATCGCGGGCCGGAAATCGATGTCGTTCATGTCATGGACGCCGCCGGTGATGATGACCTGTAGCAAGCCTTCCTCGTCGCTGATGTTGCGGAATGCACGGCACACCACGGGTGGAACGGAAATCGTATCGAATAGCTCGATAATTGCAGCGTTTGAACCGTCGTCGCCCCACAGGATCTCGAAACGGCCCTTGAGGACGGTGAAGGTCTCGAAGGTTTTCTGGTGTGAATGGAGGCCCGGACCCTGGCCGGGCGGACAGCGCGCAAGCGTGACGGTCATCCCACCGGCGCCGTGAATCGGCGTCACGTCGGTGATCGCGGTCGCCGCTGCGTCTTCGAGGCCGATCACCGGAAGCAGCTCCCGCGCGTAGACGACATCCAGCGCTTCGCGGAGAAACTTATCGCCCTGCTGATTTTGAAGCGGTTTCAGGTCGGCATAACGCGCAATGCGCTGCCCCATCTCGGTGGGCGAAATCTCGATCGTTCTCATGGTGAGAGCCCCTCGTGTTTTCAGATTGAGGCGGCTTTGATACACAGTCGCCAAACGCGATTGAGATCATCCGAAGGATAGATCCGTTGGCCCGCAAGCGGGCTCCTACGCGACGCCACCGGGTCGACCGGCAGCGACCCGCAGGAGCCCGCTTGCGGGC
>JAYYZW010000049.1:0-86606 GCA_036339995.1 Pseudomonadota bacterium | reverse complement strand
AATCCAAATCTCTTAATTTTATTCATTGCCGGTGTCCCCAATTACTTCGTGCTTGTCGCAGTCCACGTAACCAGATGAATTCGGTTACACCATATTCGCGGTCAAGCATGCGCAATTAACGTTAGCTTGCAAAAAACAATTCAAGTACTGCGTCCGCTACGACACCGACCACCATCCGGCCGCCGGATTTTATGTCATAACGTGTATTATTTTTGTTGCGCAATTACAACAATTTAACAGCAACAATAATCATAACACAAATTTTGTCCGTTCCCAGCGACCGGCCACCCGAGTTACCGCGAAGCCGTTTGAGGTGCCCGAAACTATACGAGGTAGATCGACGCCAGCCCGAGAAAGGCAAAAAACCCCACCACATCGGTAATTGTGGTCAAAAGGACACCTCCCGCGAGTGCGGGATCGATATCCAAGCGCTTCAAAGCCAAGGGGATTGCGGCACCCGCAAACGCGGCGGTCAACAGATTGAACACCATCGCGCAGCCGATGACGGCGCCGAGCTCGGGATTGCCGAACCAGGCCGCCGCGACGGCCGCCACCACCATTGCCCAGAGAATTCCGTTCAACAAGCCGACTGTGATTTCGCGGTACAGCACGGAGCGAGCGTTTGCTGCGCCCACGTGCCCAAGCGCAAGACCACGGATCATTATCGTCAAGGTCTGAGTACCTGCGATCCCGCCCATGCTGGCAACGACCGGCATCAGCACGGCAAGCGCGACCAACTGTTCGATGGTTGCCTCGAAAAGTCCAATCACCCAGGCCGCGAGGAAAGCGGTCGCCAGGTTGACGGCAAGCCACAGCGTGCGTCGGCGCGTGGTCGACCAGATCGGGGCAAAAATATCATATTCCTCGTCGAGGCCCGCGGCGGACATGAGCGATCGTTCGTTTTCTTCTCGTATAACGTCTACCACGTCGTCGACTGTAATTCGGCCCAGCAGCTTGCCGTCGTCGTCGATGACTGGCGCCGACAACAGATCGCGCTGTTCGAATAAAACCGCGACTTCTCGCGCATCCAGTTGCGCCCGAATGCCGCTTTCACCCGTCAGCATGATCTCGCCGACATTGGATTCGGGATCCGCCGTGACAAGATCGGACAGGGGCAACCAACCGAGGTAGACATTGGCACGATCGACGACCATCAGGCGATCTGTATTGTCGGGCAGCTCCGGCAGCAGTCTCAGGTATCGCAAAACGACGTCTATATCGACGTCCGAACGAACCGCGATTGCGTCGACGTTCATCAGGCCGCCGGCCGTATCCTCCTCGTAGACAAGGGCCGCCGCGACGCGCTCACGGTTTTGTTCATCCATGGAACGCAGGACTTCGCCCGCAACGCGTTCCGGCAGATCCTGGAGGATGTCCGCAACGTCATCGGTATCGAGCCCCTCGGTCGCCGCCGCAACCTCCGCGGGCGCCATGTGCTCCAGCAGACCGGTTCGCACGGCCGTACTGGCATGGGATAAAACTTCTCCCTCCGAATCCTTTGCGATATGGACCCACAGTTCATTGCGCGTTTCCGGGGGCAAAGCCTCAAACAAATCCGCGACTTCAGAGGGATGCAGGGGCCGCATGATGTCCCGTACACGCAACAGATCATTGGCCTGAAGCGCGTCCTGGACCGCCTGTAGGAGTTCCTGATTGCGATTGCTCAGATCGGCCATGCGTGTTCTGCCGTGCTTGCACCTACTATGATCGACGCACGATTTGCGCCTCGAAATCCCGGCGTACAGTTTAACAACTGAGCGCTTGCCCGGTCAGGTGGGGAGCAAGTTCGACGGTGCAACAAGCGACGCGAGCAGTTCCTTGCGTCTGGCCGGCGCCGTCGTACGAAGTAATTTCTGAGCGAGTACCTTTGCCTCCCGGGCTGATGTGCTCTTGAGGATGTGCTTGATTTCGAGCAAAGCGGTCGGGTGAACGCTGAACTCTTCGAGTCCGAGCCCCAGTAGCAGACGCGTATAACGAGTGTCACCGGCCATTTCTCCACACATAGCGACCGGAATTCCAAGCTTTCGCCCGGCTGCGATCGATGTTGCTATCAATCGCAACACGCCCGGATTAAGGGGATCGTACAGATAACTGACTTCGTCATTGACCCGATCAATCGCGACGGCGTACTGGATCAAGTCATTCGTTCCAATCGACAGAAAATCAAGTTCTCGGGCGAAATCCTCCGCACAGATCGCGGCCGCTGGCACCTCTATCATCCCTCCGATAGGCATTTTTTCATCATAGGCGATACCACGGCGCGAAAATTCATTGCGAATTGTTCCTACGATATCCATGACCTGGTGAACTTCGTCGATTTCGGAAAGCATCGGAATCATCATGCGCACCGGCCCGTAGGCGGAGACACGAATAATGGCTCGCAACTGCGGCCAGAAGAGAGAAGGCTCCCGAAGGCAAAGGCGTACCGCTCGCAAGCCCAAGGCCGGATTCGCCGCCAGGGAACCACTCGCAGTCAATGCATCCAAGGGTTTATCTCCGCCAATGTCCACGGTACGAATCGTAATCGGGATGTTGTCGAGCGCGTCGATCATCTGTCGATAGGTATTGAAATGTTCGTCCTCGTCGGGGTAACCGGAGCGGTTCATGAACAGGAATTCAGTCCGGTAAAGTCCAACACCATCGGCTCCGGCATCGTGCACGCTTTCGCATTCTTCGGGCAATTCAACGTTGGCGTGAAGGCGAATCGCCTGCCCGTCGGAGGTCACCGCCGCTTCACTCTTGAGGACCTGGAGACCTGCAAGGTAATCACGCCGGCGATTCTGACGCTCTCGGTATTGGTCGAGGATCTTCTGATCGGCACCCCCAATTACGACGCCGTCATCACCGTCAACGATGAGCAGTTCGTCATCGACTACGTAGCGACGCGCATGGTGCACGCCGACGACTCCTGGAATGCCCAGACTACGGGCGAGTATAGACATGTGCGAAGTCGGGCCTCCGTACTCAGTTACAAATCCGGCAACGCCATGATGCTGTAGCAGGATCAGATCCGCTGGATTCAAATCGTCCGCCAACACGATCATGTCCTTCAACCTTCTGTCCGGAACCTCATGCCCCAGTGGAGCATGTCGCAGGAGATTGCGTAGCACACGATCGACGACGTGATCGACGTCGTCCTTGCGCGTTCGAAGATACGAATCATCCATTTCGTCGAATACCGCCACCAGCGCGTCCCGCTGCAGCCTGACAGCCCATTCGGCGTTGCAGAGTTTTTTCCGGATGATGCGCGCAGGTTCATCGGTGAACGCGGCATCATCAAGCATGAGCAAATGCGTATCTATAAAGGTCGAGATATCGGTGGAGGTCGAAGTCGGGATGTGATCCCGGATTTCACGCAGGTGGTGTTTCGCCTGCGCTACGGCACTCATAAGCCTTTCGACCTCCGCATCGACCTCGGACGCTTGCAACCTGTATTCCGATATTTCCAGCCGGTTGCGTTCAACAATGTGGACTCGCCCGATGGCGATTCCGCGGGAAACCCCGACACCGTGCAGAGAGAAGGTCACCCTGCCTCCCCAAACCGGCTGGTGACCAGTGATTCTAGGCTCGCCAGAGCTTCATCAGCGTCTTCGCCTTCGGTACGGATCTCGATTTCGGCGCCCTGCGCAGCGGCCAGCATCATGATCCCCATGACGCTTTTGCCGTTCACCGCGTTGCCATCCTTCTTCACCGAGACCTCGCTCGCAAAGCGCGACGCCATTTGCACGAATTTCGCTGCCGCGCGGGCATGCAGGCCGAGCCTGTTGCTGATCATCAAGATTGAACTCGGCACTGGCTACGGCTCGGGAACTGTGAATTGCGCGTCGCGGTGGCTGATCGCGGCTTTCTTCCCCGCTGCTTCGAATCGTTTCGCAATCTTCTCCACCATGTAAACCGACCGATGGCGCCCTCCGGTACAGCCAAAGGCAACGGTGAGATAACTGCGGTTCCCTTCCTCAAACCGCGAGATCCAGGTCTCAAGGAAAGACGTAATATCAGCGACCATCTCTGAGACCATAGGCGCTCCGTCCAAAAATTCACGCACCGGCGGATCTGCCCCGCTCAAATCACGCAGGGCCGGATCCCAATAGGGATTCGGGAGACAACGGAGATCGAACACGAAATCGGTGTCCCTTGGCACACCGTTCTTAAAACCGAAAGAGCGAAATTCCAATGCCAAGGCCCCGGCGGATCTGTGTGTAATCTGATCGTGGATCAATGTTCGGAATTCATGAACGTTTGTATGAGTGGTATCAATGCGCACGTCCGCACGCATGATGACCGGATCGAGAATGGCGCGTTCGCGGCTGATGGCATTCGCCAACGAATAATTTTCCGAAGATAACGGATGTTTGCGCCTGGTTTCACTAAATCGCTGTAACAGCGTCTCGTCACTTGCGTCAACAAATATCAGTTCCACTGCGAAACTCTGCGCCTGCAAGGCGTCTAGCCGCGCCGGCAAGTTTGAAATTTCGTCAGGGTGACTTCTCGCGTCGATTCCGACCGCGACATTGTGAAAATGAGGCAGATCCTGCTCGGCCGTATAGGTTACAAAGCTCGAAAGAATGCCAATGGGCAAATTGTCCACGCCGTAATACCCGGCATCCTCCAGGGCATGTAGGGCGATGGTTTTGCCGGCTCCGGAAAGCCCGGAAATAATTAGCAGCCGCCGTCCACTCATTTAGATCCTATCGCGAACCGACGTCACGAACTCGAACTCTTGGCGTTTGTAAGGTGTTCGTATAAATCCGTAGGGGACGAAATCGCTCGCAAAGACTCGACGAAAACCGGATCGCTAAAGTTCCCAGCCAGCGCGGAAAGCAACGCAAGATGTTCATCCGTCGCATCTTCAGGAACGCATAGCGCGAAGAAAACATCCACGGGCGCATTATCGACGGCATCAAAGTCGATGGGATGCCCGGTCCGTAGAAACGCGCCAACGGATTTCCCATTACATTCGACCCGTCCGTGCGGGATGGCGATACCATTGCCCAACCCCGTCGTTCCCAGGCGCTCGCGAGCAAGAAGGCTATCGAACACCAATTTGGAATTTAGTAACGGATCCGCACTGGACAACATTTCAGCGAGTTTTTCCAGCACGCTCTTCTTGCTCGCAAGATTCGCACCGACCAAAATACGGCCGGGATCAAGTATTTCCGCTATTTTCATTTCAATTCACTGCCGAAATCCCTTCCTGCTGGCAGCCTGTCGGATTCACCATGAATCCAGGCCACGATTCTCAAAGGCTCATGGGCTGCTGGCCGCAATCCTTATTTAGACGCGATGGTTTGTCATCTTCTCTTTATGCTTTTTTATTTGTCGATCTAGTTTATCGAGCAACAAATCTATTGCGGCGTACATGTCTTCGTGCTCGCTGCCCGCGTGAATGTTGTACCCGGTAACGTGTATTGTCGCCTCCGCCTTGTGTCTTTGCTTTTCAACCCCAAGAACGACACGCACATCCACCACGTGCTCGAAGTGGCGTTCGATTCGTGTCATTTTGCTCTGAATGTATTCCTGCATTGCGGTGGTAAGTTTTACGTGATATCCATCTATTTTTATCCGCATTCGAGTCTCCTGATAATCGAAGCAATGGATCGGAACGCATCCGTAATCAAGTACGGAGATCTCGTGAAGCGACCGAACTCGAGACTCGTACGCGACGATTTTCCTCAAGTGAGACGTTTTCTCCCATTAGATGGCGGGATTGCCATGGCTTCCCTGTATTTGGCAACCGTGCGGCGCGCGACTTTGACCCCTTGACTGGACAGCAGCGCGGCTATCTTGTTATCACTCAGCGGCTTTTCGATATTCTCCGCCGCGATGAATTTTTTGATCACCGCACGAATGGCCGTGGACGAAGCTTCGCCTCCCAAGGTCGTGCTGACGTGGCTGGAGAAAAAGTATTTCAGTTCGTAGATTCCTCGCGGCGTGTGCATGTATTTGCGAGTCGTTACACGTGAGATTGTTGATTCATGCATTTCTAATGCTTCAGCAATATCGTGCAAGACAAGCGGTTTCATGGCTTCTTCGCCGTGTTCTAGAAACGCCCGCTGGCGTTCAACTATGGAAGTCGCAACTCGAAGCAGGGTTTCGCTTCGGCTCTGCAGGCTTTTTATGAACCATCGCGCTTCCTGCAGGTGGGCCTTAAGTGAGGAGTTATCCGTACTGCTATCGGCTCGTTTTATCATGCCCGCATAGTATGGATTTACGCGCAGCGGCGGAATCGTGTCTGCATTCAATTCAACGCGCCATCGCCCTTTCTCCTTGATTACGAATACATCCGGAACGATGTATTCCGGTTGATCCGAATTGTACTGGGAGCCAGGACGCGGATTCATCGACTGAATAAGCGCGATTATCTTGGAAAGTTCGTCTTTGCTTACCTTGAATTTGCGCATCAATTGCTTATAGTCGCGTGCACCGAGTATTTCCATATACTCCGAACAACAACGGCGAGCTTCTGCGAGCCATTCAGTTTCCTCCGGAAGCTGCGCGAGCTGTAGCAGGAGACACTCCCTGAGATCGCGCGCCGCGACACCCGCGGGTTCCAGACCCTGCAGTAATTTCAAGATCGCTTCAACTTCGTCCGGCTCTGTTGCGACTTCGTCGTTAGCGGTTATCGTCGTGCATAATTCCTCAATCGACGTATCCAAGTATCCGCCGCCGTTGAGTGCATCGATAATCGCCGCCACGATGACGCGGTCGTTTTCACCCAGCGGCATCAGGTTGACTTGCCAGAGCAGATGCTCGGATAGAGATTCCTCCGCATTCGCCGTCGGTTCGGCTTCGCCGCCGAAGGCTTCGCGCATCGGCGGTCCCGAACCAGAACTCGGCAACGAGTCGTAAATATCTTCCCACCGGGTATCGACGGGAAGATCGGCGGGGATATCGTCGGTGGTCGTTGCGGTTTCCGTCTCGCTCGGATCGCCTCCGCCGACTTCGTTAGCAGCTTCGTGTTCAACGTCACCCGATACATCGCCCTGAATCTCGGGCGTCATATCCTCGTACTCGTCGGAGCCGTCTGCGAGTTCGAGCATCATGTTCGATTCGAGCGCTTCTTGAATTTCGACGGAAAGTTCCATCGAAGACAGCTGCAACAGGCGAATTGCCTGCTGTAGCTGCGGCGTCATCGTGAGATGTTGACCGAGCTTTAATTGTAGAGACTGCTTCATGAACCTCTACGGAGAGGCAGACATCGTCTTATACCTCTATAGTAACGCACCGCCAGAGAGGTTGGATCAATTATTGCGTGACCGCTGCCCGGGACCGAGGACCTTCCGGATTTCACGGTCCTGTAACAGAAATTTCGGCCTTGATAAGCTGTCGAAGAACCGCGTTTTTTGACAGCCTGTTATAGCGTGAATTTATCACCAAGATAAACCTGGCGGACTTTATCGTTCTTCAGAATCGCCTCCGCGTCACCTTCCGCGATGATCATGCCCTCATTCACGATATAGGCGCGATCGCATATCCTCAACGTCTCTTGTACGTTGTGATCAGTAATCAATACGCCAATTCCGATCTGTTTGAGGTGGCTGATGATCCGCTGAATGTCGCCCACGGATATCGGGTCTACACCTGCGAAAGGCTCGTCCAGCAGGATGAATCTGGGCTGCGTTGCCAGTGAACGTGCGATCTCAACACGGCGCCGCTCGCCGCCCGATAAGGACATACCGAGATTGTGTTTTATATGCGCGATATGGAATTCGCGCAACAAGGCATCGAGGCGACGTTGCCTTTGATGTGCGTTCAAATCGGGAATGATCTCAAGCACGCCGAGAATGTTCTGTTCGACGGTAAGCTTGCGAAATACAGACGCTTCCTGGGGAAGATAGCCCAGACCCTTACGGGCTCGCACGTCCATCGGAAGCCGCGTCAGTTCGTCGCTATCGAGATGAATCGACCCCCCCTCACTAACGACCAGGCCTACGATCATGTAAAAGCTTGTCGTTTTGCCGGCCCCGTTTGGTCCCAGCAGGCCGATGATCTCGCCGCTGTGGACCGTGAGGCTGACATCCTTGACGACCCGGCGCGAGCGATAGGTTTTAGCTAAATGGCGGACTGACAGAACACTCATAGGAATTTTCGGGGTCGTTGTTCTAGGCCGGTGCCCCCAGCGCCATTTTCGAATTCGACAGACATCAAAGCTTGTGAACCCTCAAGGGTGCCGTGATGAGGCAATTGTCGACTGCTGGAATTGATGAAATCCGCGTCGAATATCGTAGTCTATCCCGGCTTTATCGATCTCTCTTTTTCTTTGGAGGGATTATTATACGAACGCGGCCGCTTGTTTCCTTCCGCCGTTCGTCCTTGTCGGCTTTTCCAGCACGAGAAGAACGCGCCGTAATGATGCTTTTCTCGGTATCGTAACTGATTCTGTGACCCTGAAATAATCTTTCGCCTTGGGTCACCTTGGCTTTTTCGATCAGGAAAAGAAGATTTTTCAGCGCATGGTATTCCATCATCAGCGCTTCACCCTCGACGTCGTGGACCGCATCGTCCGGGGTTTGCTTGAAAGTTGCAGGCTGCCCTTCCAGATAAACCTCTTTGAGGTCTCGATCCTCGGTGAAGTTGACCCGCAATCGATCGCCAGTCATCCGAATCGAACCTTGGATCACGATCACGTTGCCCACGTACACCGTCGTTCCCTCTTCGTCGTCGAGTTCAGCAAAGTCTGCTTCGATTTCAATCGGCTGCTCGGAATCCGTGGACAAGGCCATACATTGACTGCCGAATACAGCCAGTAGAATGGATAGAAGTCTAACTTTGCGGTTTGACTTCATGCTTGGTTCTCACCTGCTTGAGTAGTTCCAGACGATCATGCGCGAAATTCGCCCGCATGCCGATCGCGTGTGTTACGGTCGACGGACCAATGATAGTCGTTGGATTGTCGGTTTCAGCATATTGTTCCTTTGGCAATACCCTCAATTCCGATGTTATGACCTGATAGACGCGTTGTCCTGCTTTACCAAGCCGCCAGATCTCGACCGCTCCGTGCAACAGGACGACATCGTTACCCGAGCTTACCCAACCGCGCTCTGCAATGACGTGCCAGGGTTCGACCTGCCCATTGTAAATCTCAAGATGGGGGCTAGCCAATTCCGTCGAATCATCGTCGGGGAAATGCTCGACGAGTTCCGCACGCAGAATGTTTTTGAGTTCGCCCTTGATTCCGGTGGTCGTGCGGATCATGTTCTCGATATAGTAATCGGGCTCATGTGGGTCGGGCAGACGCGCCGTGATCTCCTCTTGATCCAGATTTTGCCACAACCAGAAACTGAAAATTCCCAGCAGTAACGCGGTGATCGCCGTTAGCCAGGCACTCACCGCTTACCCCTGGAACGTCGCTTCAGGAGCTGCTTTTCCACGCGCCGGTTTTCTAGTTAGCTGAGCGTAGGCGTATAGGATCAAATCACAGACTTCGCGCACCGCGCCCTTACCGCCAGGCCGGGTCGTGATCCATATTGCGGCTTCACGCACACGTTTTTCGGCATCGGCGACCGCGACGGGGAATCCGACGGCGCTCATAACGACGATATCCGGTTCATCGTCTCCCACATAACAGACATTCTCTGAGCTGATATCTTCTGTATCGAGAATCGATTCGAGTATTGCGAGCTTGTCCTGCACGCCTTGATAAACATGCTTGATCGCCAGTTCTTTCATGCGCGTAGTGACGGCCTGTGAGACGCGCCCGGTAATCACCGCCCGCTCGACCCCCATTTTTCCAAGCATGACGAGCCCGTGACCATCGCGGACATTAAAGGCTTTATATTCGCGACCATCGGACCCCAGCATAATTCTACCGTCGGTCATGACGCCGTCGACGTCGAATACAGCCAACTCGATCCGTGTCGCACGATCCATGATTTCAGAATCGGCCACTACAGCACTCTTGCTCTCAGGAGATCATGCATATTAAGCACACCGGCAAGTTTATTGTCATCGTCTACTACCAGCAGGGCGTTGATCTTATGCTCCTGCATAATCCTCAGCGCCTCCGCAGCAAGGACGTCATGGCCGACAGTTTGGCAATTGTGGGTCATGACGTCTTTCATGCACGCCTCCCGAACGTCGTGATCGCGTTCGAGCACGCGGCGCAGATCACCGTCGGTAAAGATCCCTTCGACTTTCCCTTGCGCACCCACGACGGCGGTCAATCCAAGTCCGGAGCGGGTCATTTCGACCAGCGCCTCGGGAAGAGACGATTCCGGCCGCACAACGGGCATCTCATCGCCAGTGTGCATGAGGTCGTCGATTTTCAAAAGAAGCCTGCGTCCTAAGGTCCCCCCGGGATGCGCGCGCGCGAAATCCCGCTCCGTGAACCCGCGCGTTTGAAGCATGGCAATTGCCAGGGCGTCACCCATTGCGAGCGCCGCCGTCGTACTTGAGGTGGGAGCCAGACCTAGCGGACACGCTTCTTCTTTCACATCAACGTGAATGTGTACCGTGGCCGCGGTCGCCAGGGTCGATTCCGGGTGACCGGTGATGGCGATAAAGGGAATACCGAGCCGCTTGATCAGCGGCAGAAGAATGATCAGTTCGTCTGTTTCACCGGAATTGGAAAAGGCAAGTACGACGTCAAGGGCCGTGATCATGCCCATATCGCCATGGCTGGCTTCGCCGGGATGTACGAAAAAAGCCGGTGTCCCGGTACTCGCCAAGGTTGCCGCTACCTTGCCTCCGATGTGTCCGGATTTGCCCATTCCTAGCACGACGACCCGCCCGTCGCATTCGAGCATGTAGCGGGCCGCGTCGACAAAAGATTCGTCGACGCGCTTGATCAGGCCGACCAGGGTCCGAGCCTCTATTTCCAGCACGGCTTTACCCATGTCCGCCAGGTTTTTGGCGTCGATATCCTGATACGTAACGGGGTGATCGGGATTAGAGGACATGATGCGATGCTCCCTCCTGAATCAGTCAGTCCTTACGCAGCATTCTAGGTGAACGGGCATCTCCGGCGACAATTCAGCTCCCTGATAAAAAGCAAAATTCAACTCGGAGAAATCATTATTTCACTATGGTAACGCGGGAAACGTTCCACAGACCTCCGCATAAGTACGTTTTCTCGTACGCTGGTCAATCGATACTAAACCTATCTGAAAAATATCCAATAAACCCTAGTGCCCTGGCGATTTTCGACCTCCCAGGTATTACGCGGACTTAATCAAACTTTCATCAGAAAAGAAAGTATTGGTACCCGATGAAAGCGCTCAGCAACAACATGCCCTCCATACGGCTGATGCGGCCGAGCCTCCTTTTGTAGGACCACGACATCGCGAATAGCGCTATGGTCAGGCACAACATGATGGGGACGTCGCGCCGAATAACTTCGGCGCCGAACTCTGTTGGGTGGATCAACGCCGGTGTGGCGAGCACCCCCAGAGTATTGAACATGTTAGACCCTATGACATTGCCCAGGGCCATTTCGGGTTGATTCTTCAACGCGCTGAAAATTGAAGCCGCGAGTTCAGGCAGGCTCGTACCCACTGCCACTATCGTCAAACCTATGACAATGTCACTCACACCGAAATGGCGGGCGATGTCGACGGCGCCTGAAACGAGTAATTTCGATCCCAGCAACAGTATCGCAAGGCCGGCCACGATCCAGAACGAGGCAGCGGCAGTCGACATCCGCCCGGTTAGCTCGTGGTCGAATTCCTGAACGAGGGGATCGGTGGTCCGCGCCCGCAAACCGAGCCACACGGTACAGAAAAACGCCACGAAAAATCCGCCGACCAAGAGCACGCCATCGACGCGGGTCAGCGAACAATCCAACAGTAATAAGGAGGCGAACAGCAGCCCGATGAACATTACGGGAAATTCCCGCTTCAGGATTTCCGACCGAACGGTCAGGGGAGCAAGGATCGCGGTAACTCCAAGCACGAGACCGATATTGGCAATGTTCGATCCGATGGCATTGCCGATGCCCATGGTGGGGTTGCCGTTTAATGCAGCAACTCCCGATACCAGCATTTCGGGTGTCGACGTTGCGAATCCGACGACGATGAGGCCTATCAGGAGCGGTTGAACCCCGAAATTAGCCGCCGTCGCCGCCGCGCCGTCTACGAAACGATCGGCACCGTAAGTCAGCAAGATCAGCCCGACGCAAACAACCCCAAACGCTTCTAACATGACTCCATTGCGCCATCCGATATGACGTCAATGATGCCAGATTGATGATGGCGATGACACAGACGCCTCACGACGAGTCAGACGTATAATGTCATTTAAGAGAATGAAGGCCATGATGATCGTGAAAGCCATGATCCTCGCGGCGGGTAAAGGCGAACGCCTGGCGCCGTTGACGAATACCGTGCCAAAGCCGTTGATCAAAGTCGACGGCGAGACTTTGATACAACGCCATTTGACCGCACTTGTCCGCGCCGGAATCGAAAGTGTCGTCATTAATGTTTCTCATCTCGGCGACCGCATTGAACAGCGTCTAGGTAATGACGGCGGACTCGGTATCGAGATCAGTTATTCGCGGGAACCCGGCGAGCCGCTGGAAACGGGTGGCGGGATCCGGCGGGCATTGCCTATGCTGGGACATGAACCTTTTCTGGTCGTTAATGCGGACATCTGGACGGACTACGATTTCGGTTCCTGCACGATTCGGGGAGACGCCGCAGCGCATATCGTAGTGGTCCCGAATCCACCGCATCACGCCGCCGGGGATTTCGCGCTGAACGGTTTCAAGATCGAACGCCGCGATCACAATCCTTATACTTATACGGGCATCGGCGTTTATACGCCGGCATTTTTCACCGGCATGACGCAAGACCGATTTCCGCTGGCGCCATTGCTGATAGAGCACGCTCGTGGCGGCCGCCTTTCGGGCGAAATCCACGCCGGCGCCTGGTTCGATATCGGAACGCCTGAACGCCTCGAACGGCTGCGTGAGATGCTTGGTGCAGAGCGGTGAAACAAACTGCGACCGCAAAAGAAAGCGGCGCCAATGCTTGACCTCAAATGCGGAACAAGCAATAATGCTGCAGCGCAATAAGTATTGCCCGCGCACGGCGTCACCTCACCCACGGCTGACGACCCGATGAAGCCCTCAATTTTATCGACGAATCAGTCGCGATGCCGATGGCGCGTTTTCTCATGCTTGGTCGGCGGGTCATCCAGTGCCCGCGAAGATCTTATCTGCTCGTCGCGGCAGCAGCAGCTTTTGCGCTCTTTTTCCATCCGGCCCCAGGAGCTGGGGAAACGCCCGTAAACCACGATGCGCGCGTATTGCGCGTATTGAAACTCAAGCACCACGAAATCAACCATCCGCACCGCGATACCAGCGGTGAGTTCCGCATGCTCACCGATTTTGCGCGTCGGCAGGGTCTGGCCATCAAGTGGCTGGACGCGTATCAACCCAGTGAACTCCATAGCCGGCTGCTGAAGGGCGAAGGTGATGTCGTGGTCGCCGATCTGCCGCCCTCACTGGTCAATGATCCGAAACTGAGCGCGAGTGTTCCGATGGGTGAATACCGTTATTACGCGATCGGACGCCACGGTATCACCGCGAGCAACCCTCGAGAACTTGACGGTTACCGGGTGGCCGTGCCGCTGGCGTCACCCTTGTGGCCCTATTTCAATCGGCTTCAAAGTCGCGTGCCGGACATCAGCATCGTCGTCCTGCCCGTCGATACCTCGCGTGACGCGATACTGAAAGGTACGTCGGACGGTAATTACGACATTGCCGTGATCGCCCAGCGGCCCGACGAAAATCCGCTCGAAAATTTGCCCGGGCTTGAAACACTATTCGAATTGTCCGATCTCAGAGCGGTGAGCTGGTATTTCCGGAAGAAAGGAGGCCATCTCAGGGACAACGTCAATCGATACCTGCAAAGGTTTCATGCTTCGTTTCTCGCCCCCCGCCCCGCGCTCGGCGATCTGGACGATATCAAACGGCGCCGCGTGCTACGCGTCATCACGAGGATCGATCCGCAAAACTATTTTCTGAGAGGAGGCCAACCCGTCGGCTTTGAATACGAACTGGCCCGCCTTTTTACCCGAGAGCACGGACTCAGCGTCGAGTTTCTCGTCGGCGAAACAGATCAGCAGATATTGAAATGGCTGCGAACAGGTGCTGGCGATGTCATCACGACGCGGATCAACGCACGCGACGTCCGAAATGATCCGGCGCTCGAACAATCGCGCGACTATTTTCATTCCGCTTCCGTCATCATCAGCCGTACCGGCAACGGTATATCGCGCCCGGAACACCTGAATGGCAAACGAGTCGCGGTGCTGGGAAGTACGGTCCACCATCGAGCACTGGGAGAACTCGTTGCTGCTGGAACGGCAATCGAACCCATAATCATCAACCCTGATACGCCGTTGGATAGCATCATCGATCAGCTGGAGAATTGGATTATCGATGCCGCGATCATCGATGCGTACGCGGTCGACGACATACGCGACGGTCATCCTCTGATTCAAGCGGGTGCTTCACTGCCCGTGCAGTTTAACTACGCATGGACCGTGCGTACGCGCGATACTAATTTGCGCGCCGCGATCGATCATTTTTTGCGCGATCAATTTCGCATGGAGACTTACAACGTGCTGGCACGGCGATACTTCGGTCGCTCGCGCTATACTCAATTTTCACACCTCGGGCGTCTATCGCCGTATGACGACCTGGTTCAGCGGTACGCAGATACCTACGATTTCGACTGGCGATTGATCGTCGCGCAAATGTACCAGGAGAGTCAGTTCGACCCGGGCGCGCAATCAGAGGCCGGTGCTCTCGGCCTGATGCAGCTCCTGCCCGGCACTGCGCATGACATGGGCGTAAGCGATCCCTTCGACCCGGAAGCGGGGATTCGAGGGGGCATCAAGTACCTGCGTTATTTATGGAACCGTTTCGATGATCAGATTCCTCCGCGTGAGCGCACGTGGTTTGCGCTGGCCTCATACAATATCGGGTTTAATCGAATCGACCTGGCACGACATCGCGCTCAAAAACAAGCCTTGGATCCGAATCTTTGGTTCGGGCACGTCGAGCAGGCGATGCGCACGATGTCGAACGACGACACGCCGTGCCGATGCGGCCAGACCATCATTTACGTTCGGGCGATACGCTCGCTCTACAATACCTACCATCGCCTGCGCGAGACATTGACCGCGGGCCTGGCCTCGGTAATGGGCGCTCCGACAATCTAAGCAACCCGTTTATTGCACTAAGGCGGTCCCGGCGTTGAGATGAAGCTGTTGAGTAAACAGGAATAATCAGGCGGTTCGACGACGTTCCAGCCACTTGGAATTGGTACCACTGCTTGCGACTTACGACGGCACCGGGGCCTCCCTGCACATCTGGACTTGGCTTTCACTTCGCCATAGCCACCGCTCGAAGGCGAGCTCCAGGCCGGTGTTCAAACGCAGCTATCCTCCGCCGGCATCCGCCGTCCTTCATCCAATAGGGGCGCTGGACGATTCTCCGTAGCGAGTGGGATCGGCAATGCCTGCGGCCGCGAAACCATCGCGTCGGATGCGACATGCATCGCAACTTCCACAGGCAAGGGTCATGTCATTTGGCTGATAACAACTCACCGTGAGGCTGTAATCGACGCCTAGCTCGGTGCCCTTATTGATGATTTCAGCTTTGCTCATCTCGATCAAAGGGGCTTTGATGGAAACACCGCGGCCCTCTACGCCGGCCTTTGTTGCCCATGCGGCCAGGCGCTGGAATTGTTGAATGAATTCTGGCCTGCAATCAGGATAACCGGAGTAATCGATGGCGTTGACGCCGATATGAATTTCGCGTGCGTTGAGAATTTCACTCCAACCCAGTGCAATAGCGAGCATGACCGTATTGCGCGCAGGCACGTAGGTCACCGGGATACCGGACATCGGCGCATTGGGAACCGCGATGGCATCGTCGGTCAGTGCGGATCCGCCGAACTGGCCGTAATCGACTTTGACGATCCGGTGTTCGACGGCCCCCAAATCGGCGGCTATGCGTTTCGCCGCCTCGAGTTCGCACGCGTGCCGCTGACCGTAATCGATACTCAGCGCATAGCAGACGTGGCCTCGCCCGCGCGCCAGCGCAAGTACGGTCGCGGAATCGAGTCCACCCGAAAGCAAGATGACTGCCGAAGGCTCAGCGTCCAGGGACGTCTCCCCAAAGATATTTATGAAGCTGTACCTGCAGCCGCACGTTCAGTGAATCTTCCAGTATCCACTCGGCCAGTTCCCGCGCTTCGACGGCGCCGTAGCTGGGTGATAAAAGGATTTCAACGTCTTCGTCGATTTGCAACTCCGAGATTCTCGCACGGCTCCATTCGTAATCGGCGCGTCCGCAAATGACGAACTTCAACTGGTCCGGCTTGTGTAAATGCCCGAGATTCGACCACAGGTTGCGCTTGACCTCGCCCGATCCGGGTGTCTTGATGTCGAGGACCTTCATGACTCGATGATCCACGCACGCAACATCGCATGCACCGCTCGTTTCGAGCGACACCTCAAAGTTCGCATTACACAAGCGCGTGAGGAGTTCGAACGCACCGTTCTGCGCAAGAGGCTCACCGCCCGTCAAAGTCACGCGGGGGACATTAAGTTCCCTTACTCGCTCGATGATCGCATCGATGCTCATCAATTGGCCGCCTGAAAACGCGTATGCGGTGTCACAGTAAACACACCGAAGCGGGCATCCGGTGGTCCGGACGAACACGGTCGGGCGTCCAACACGGGTGGATTCGCCCTGAATGGACAGAAATATTTCGGTGATTCGCAAGGTACCCGCGTTGGACGCGGTCGGCTGCGGGGTATCCATGAAAGGAGAAGGCGTTTAGGGAACCTCTGAATAAGTCATGGTGCGTCTGAATTGTTCATGAAATCGCGCAGATCAAGGCACGAATCGCAGACTATAGCGGGGACTATTGGCAAGGTTCGTAACGTAAGGCTCCGCAATTTCATAGGCAAGGCAGATGTGCCATGACTTTTTCAGAGGTTCCTTAGGGTGACTCCGCTCGTATTCGCCTCAAACGCTCGTCGGCGAAGCGTGCCGCGGCAGAGCCCGGAAAGCGATTTTTCAGTTCAGTCAGAACACCAACCGCCTGCTCGGCCAGTGCGAGTTTGTGATAGCTGTAAGCGATCTTGAGCATCGCGTGCGATTGCTTCTTGCTATCAGGGTAGCCGTTGACCAGTTTTTGGTATTGATCGATCGCGGGTTCGAACTGACCCATGACGTAATAAGCTTCGCCCAGCCAGTACTGAGCGTTATCCGCATACTGGCTGGATGGATACTGCCGCAGGAAATTGTTGAACGACGCGATGCATTCGTCGTACTGGCCCGCTTTCAACATGGTGAAGGCCCCCCTGTACGCTGCTTTGGACTCCGCGCTATCAACCGTTGGTGTCGGCGGCAGGATCGACGGCGTGGGCCAGTCAATAATCGGCGTGGTACTCGCCGGCGGTTGTGTCGAATCCATCAATGCAATATCACTGGGAACGTCGGCTGTTGCCGCCGCTCCGTCCAGTGGTAGTTCATCCGTATCGCCCGGCACAACTGCACCCGCTTCGATCAGATCTGCCCCAACGGCGAGCGCGGCTACAGCGGGCGGTCGAATATCGACCGCGATAGCCTGAGCGGAAGGGGTCCCCGCGACAACACCACCGGCGGGCGTTGTAAGAGTCGGCAGGGGTGGATCGGTTGCGACGCCGGGGACAGCAGCCACGGTGGCGGCGACCCCGCCATTCTCGATCAGCCCCAGCCGCTGGTCGACGTCGGCGTACGCCTCGCGCTGGCTCTTCCGCACCATCTCTAGAGCGAATACCTGATTTTCCATCTCGCCGCGTAGTTGCCGGAGTTCGGCTTGCAACAATTCGAGCTGTTGGAGCAGTTCGACCAGCCCCTTGCTATCGAGCGCACGTTCCAGGCGCGTCATTCGACCAGCGAGGCCCCCCTCGGTCTGACCGTTCACGGTTGCCGGCAGGCACGCCAAGAGCCCCAGCATCACCGTCAACGAGGCAAGCTTGTTGCGAGGTGTCTGCGATCGAGTCCTTCGAAACATTCCAAGCATTGCCAAGTTCACGGGCCCTTATCAATAGACCAGTTCGACACATCGGTTCAGCGCATAAGAATCTTCGTCATGTCCGTCGACGAGCGGTCGTTCCTCGCCGTAACTCACCGTCTTGACCTGGCCCGCCGACGCGCCAAGCAACACCAGATGACGCCGCACCGACAGTCCCCGACGTTCTCCGAGCGCCAGGTTGTATTCGCGGGTACCGCGTTCGTCCGCATGCCCTTCGAGGGTCACGGTGGTCGAAGGGTTAGCCGCCAGATAGGCGGCATGGGCGGCGATCATCTCGCTGAAATCCGCCCGCACGATACTGCTGTCGTAGTCGAAATAAATGACGCGCACTGAAAGCGGGCTGTCAGGATCGTCAAGCGCGGCCGCCGACATTGTTTCATCATCTTCAAGTCCCTGAGTTCGCGCGTCGGAATCAGCATCCGCATCGGATTCCGCACGATCCATACTGCGGTCCTCGACCTTCGCGGGAGTAGTTGCTTGCTCCTTTTTACCACCGACGGCACCGCATCCAGCCAGCAGTATCGCGGCCATCAGCACGAGCACGAGTTTAAAGCCGACCTCTTTCATACGCTTTTCCTCCTAATAATCTTCCGGGTGGGTGTCCAGTCACCGATTGCAGACGTTCGCCGAGTTACTGTCTGAACGGACCCCACACCGGCTCTCTTACTTCGCCAGTTTGCAAGGCCAGTCGTTGCTTCAAGCGCCCATCGATTGATGTCACCGCCAATTCCGTGCCGCGTGGACCCATTGTCGCATAAATTATTATACGGCCGTTGGGTGCAAAGCTCGGCGATTCATCCAAACGGGCGCTGGTCAGAATTTCGAAAAATCCGTTTTCCAGATCGAGTACCGCGATGTGAAATCCGCGTTCGCCGCCGTGTACTACCGCGAGTTTTTTACCGTCGGGCGAATGCCTAGCCCGAGCGTTATAGGATCCCATGTTGAAAGTTACCCGCTGCGGCGCGCTGCCGTCGAAAAAGAGTCGATAGATCTGCGGGCCACCACCACGGTCGGACGTGAATACGATGCTCCTGCCGTCGGGCGCCCAATTGGCTTCGGTGTCGATGGCGGGATGTCTGGTCAAGCGCGTTAACTTTCTAGTTTCCAGATGATAACGATAAATCTCGGGGTCTCCGTCGCGCGAAAGGGTGACGGCCAGACGCTCGCCATCGGGTGCGAAGGATGGCGCGCTGTTAATGCCGTCACCCGATATGATCTTCTTTCTGCGGCCCGTTTTGATGTTTTGCAGGTAAATGGCCGAATTTTTGTCTTCAAAAGAAACGTAGGCGAGCTGCGATCCGTCCGGTGACCAGGCCGGAGACAGTAAGGGTTGCGAGGATTCCAGAATGGTATGGGGGTCAAAGCCGTCGGCATCGGCGACCTGCAGACGAAATATCGATTGATCTTTGGATGTCCGTTCGACCGTCACATATGCGATACGAGTAGCGAACGCGCCTTTCCTGTTCGTCAGTTTCTCGTATATGAGATCGCTCACATGGTGCGCCGTCAAGCGCATGTTGTCCGCGGACGTCGGGATCCTGTATCCAAGAAGTTGTTTGCCTCCGTAAATATCTATGACGCGAAACTCTACGACGAATCCGCCTTTGGGCGAGCGCAGGATTTTTCCGATGACGAGATTCTCCATACCGAGCAGCCGCCAATCCTTGAAATTGATCGCGGAGAAACTCGCTGGCCGGGAAGGCAAATCCGTCTTCGGCATTGGCGCGAACTGTCCGCTGCGCGCGAGGTCCGAACTGATCACTGCGGCCACGTCCGTGCCGCCGCTCATGTCCCCGATCGTGGCAAAAGGGACCACCGCGATCGGCAGCGCCGATTCGATGCCCTGATCGATGTGAATGATCAATTCACCCTCTGCCGCTTCACCCTCTGCGGCCAACGCGACGGCGAGCAGCACACTGTAGGTGATGCGCCGACTAAGTCTGTGGATCAAACACAAAGGAAATGCTCCTCATTTTCTTGAATAGCCTTGGATCCGTGGGTACGGGTAAGGGCGCCGATTTTCGGACCGCGTTTTCCGCCTGTCGGTCAAACGTGGCGTTGCCGCTCGACTTCATAACTTGTACCTGTGACACCTCGCCGCCCGGTATCAAGGTGATGCGCAAGGTGCATGACAAACCGTCCAGGCCGGGTAGGATCGTGAACGACTGCCGTACGCGGTTTTGAATGGCCGCGACATAACGGTCGATCTCCGATTTTTCTACGGCGGCCTGGCGCATCGCTTCCTCGACGGCAAGATCATCCTGCAAAGCCCGTTCAATTCTTTTGCGTTCCGCTGCGGCAAGCTCCGTCTCACGTTTTTTGCGTTCGGCGTCTTCACGCTGCTCTTTTTCTTTCGCCAGACGCTTTAGGTCCACCTCACGCTTTTTGTCCGCCTCAGCCGCCCGTTTTCGCGCCTGATCATCCTTCTTCTTGAGACGCGCTCGCTCCGCTTTGAGTTCCTTCAGCCGTTTTTCTTCGGCTTTGCGCTTTTTCTCGGCTTGCGCCACCTTACGCTTGGCTTCCTTGACTTTCTGCGCCCGTTCGAGCCTCGCTTTTTCTTCGGCTGCCTTGAGACGTTTGACTTCCTCTTTTACGGCGTGATTGTCGACCACGACTGCTTGTACGATCTTCTTGCGGTTGCCACCGGCACGGACCTCACGCGGCGCGAAATCGACGCTCACCATCAAGAGCACCACGAGCGCGACGTGTAGAAGAATTGAAAGTGTAATAGTTCGTTTGGAATACATTCGCAGGGCGATTTTCGAAAATGGGCTCGACGATTTCGGCGACGCTCTATCGTTCCGGCGGCTGCGTTATCAGGCCGACGGAAACGACCCCTGCCTGTTGTAGGAGGGTCATGACCCGTACAACGCGCCCATAATCGACCGCTCGATCGCCCTCCACGAAAACCTCAATCTGCGGGCGATATTTCTTGAGCGCGGTGATGCGGGTAACGAGAATTTCTTCAGTCACGGCGTCCTCGGGATTTTCGCCGAAATCGATGAACACACTGCCGGCGGCATCGACCGTCACGATCACCGGTTCATTCTCGCTTGGAGGAAGCACCTCGGAGGGCGCCTGCGGCAGATCGATTTTAACGCCCTGGGTGATGAGCGGTGCCGTGATCATGAAGATAATCAGCAACACAAGCATGACGTCGATATAGGGAACGACGTTGATTTCCGACATCAAGCGTCGACGTTCATTTGAAGGTCGCATGCAGTGGGGCTCCTGACAGGTCGTTGATTAAACGGATGACTCAACTACTGATTAATCGTGTACCTGGCGCCTCAGGATGGAAAGAAACTCCTCGTGAAAAATATCGTATCGCCCGAATATTCGATCGATATCACTGGAATAGAGGTTGTACGCAACGACGGCGGGAATGGCTGCAAACAACCCCATTGCGGTGGCTACTAGCGCTTCGGAGATGCCCGGCGCGACCATGGCAAGCGTCGCCTGATGGACGTTGCCGAGCGCCTGAAACGAATTCATGATCCCCCATACCGTTCCAAAAAGACCGATATAGGGACTGACCGAACCCACTGTCGCAAGTGTCGGAAGATTCGTTTCCAGCATCTCTAGTTCGCGGCTGACGGCGACCTTCATGGCGCGCTGCGCACCATCCAGAATGTCCGTTGCGTCCATGCCGCCGCGCTTGCGTAGCCGCGCGAATTCTCGGAATCCGGCTTCGAATATACGTTCCATACTGGTCTTCTCGTATTCCTGCACAGAAACTCGATTGAAGAGCGCCGTTAAATCTTCGGTCGACCAGAATTCATCCTCGAATTCCTTGAGGTCGCGCTTGGCTTTAAGCATCTGGCGCCGCTTCGCGAAAATCAGGGCCCAGGAGGCGATGGACGCAATCAAAAGAACCAACATGACGAATTTAACGAGCAGGCTCGCCCCCAGGATCAAGCTCGCTATGGACAAATCAGTTTGCACTTTGAAACACCCTCAACATCTGCCCCGGAATTCGCCGTGGTTTGAAGGAGCTTGCATCGACGCAGGCAACGCGGTTGTTGGCCGTACAAACGCACCGTTGACCGCAGTTCTCGATGATCTGCACGAACTCCAGGCTTGCTCCGCGCAATCGTTCGAGTCCGGTTGTGACCGTAAGTTCCTCGTTAAACCGCGCCGCCCGAACGTATTTCACATCGGTTTGATTGACGACGAACACGATATTGAAATCGCCGAGCAAGGCATCCTGCTCAAATCCCAACGCTCGCAGCCACTCGGTCCGCGCGCGCTCCATGAAGCGGAGATAGTTCGCGTGATAAACGATTCCCGCTGCATCCGTATCCTCGTAATAGACGCGTACCCGCCACACGAAGCGTTCGCTTATCATTTAAGAAATCTCTGAATAAGTCATGGCACATCTGCCTTGCCCATGATATCGCGGAGCCTTACGTTACGAACCTTGCCAATAGTCCCCGCTATTACCTGCGCTTCGTGCCTTGATCTGCACTGCGCATGAACAATTCAGACGCGCCATGACTTATTCAGAGGTCCTTAATCCAATAGCCGCTGTCGGCCTTCACTCGCCCCGGGGAAACAAGTCATCCGCCTGGCGCAACGATTCGGGCATCGTCAACCCGAAATGGTGCCAGGCCGTTTTAGTTGCTGTGCGCCCTCTTGGAGTGCGCATCAAGAACCCTTGTTGAATCAAAAACGGTTCGATCACGTCTTCGATCGTGCCGCGTTCCTCGCCGAGCGCTGCTGCCAGATTGTCGATCCCGACTGGCCCGCCGTCGAATTTCTGCATGATCGCCAGCAACAGTTTGCGATCCATCACATCGAAGCCGTGCTGATCCACATTCAGCAAGTCCAGAGCGCGTGTTGCCACTTTCGCGCTCAACACCCCGTCGGCCTTGATTTCGGCATAATCTCGGGACCGCCTGAGCAGGCGGTTGGCTATTCGAGGCGTTCCGCGCGAGCGTTCCGCGATCGTCTCCGTTCCGCCGTCGTCGATGGCAACGCCGAGAATGTCCGCGGCGCGCCGCACGATGCGTGCCAGCTCCGTGGCCGAATAAAACTCCAGGCGCTGCACAATGCCGAAACGGTCCCGCAGCGGCGAGGTTAATAAGCCGGCGCGCGTGGTCGCCCCGATCAACGTGAACTTCGGCAGATCGAGCTTGATCGCACGGGCGGCCGGCCCTTCTCCGATCATAATGTCCAGTTGGTAGTCCTCCAATGCGGGATAGAGGGTTTCCTCGACCACCGGGCTCAGCCGGTGAATTTCATCGATGAACAGGACGTCTCGGGGCTCGAGGTTGGTGAGCAAGGCCGCGAGATCACCGGGCTTTTCGAGTACCGGCCCCGAGGTCTGTCGCAGGTTGACCTTCATCTCGTTCGCTACGATGTGAGCGAGCGTGGTCTTGCCGAGGCCGGGTGGACCGAAGATCAACACATGGTCTAGCGCTTCACCGCGCTTGACTGCCGCGCCGATGAAGATCTCCATCTGTTCGTGCACGGCCGGCTGGCCGATGAAATCCGCCAGCAGCCGCGGTCGGATGGAATCATCGGCAGCGGTGTCTTCGTTCGTTGCTTCGGCGGTAATGATGCGATCGGGATCGGACATGTTTTTACTGCTGTGCTGCGGTCTCATCGCTTTAGGGATCCGATGCACGAATCCGGGTTGAACGGGCTGCTAGCCGACCAGGTTTTTCAGTACCTCGCGGATGATGTCTTCGCTTTTCATGTTCCCGACTTCCAGCACATGGACGTATTTACTCGCTTCGGCCGGTTTGTAACCGAGCGCTATGAGTCCGCTGATCGCGTCGTTGACGGGCTTGTCCCTGCTCGGTTCCCCCGGTGTCTGCCGGGCGTCGTCCGATTTCAGGTCATCGACGCGGTCGCGCATTTCGACGATAAGGCGCTCCGCGGTCTTCTTACCGACGCCAGGCAGCGCGGTCAGTCTCACTACATCGCCGGCATGGACGCACTCGGCGAAGGCATTGGCGTCCATGCCCGAAAGGATCACCAGCGCCATCTTGGTGCCGACGCCGTTGACTTTCAGAAGGCTTCGAAACAGTCGCCGTTCGCCCTCCGTCGAGAATCCATAGAGCAGATGCGCGTCGTCGCGCACCGCGAGGTGGGTATATAAAGAGACCTGCTGGTTTATTTCCGGAAGCGCCCAGATCGTCGTCATCGGGGCTTCTATTTCATATCCCACACCGTTGCAGTCGATGATGATCTGCGGCGGCCGCTTCTCTATGAGCAACCCCGAAATGCGACCGATCACGCGCGGCCCCCTGCGATCGCGAGCCGGGCAAGACCGTCCCGCATGTGTCCATGGCATATCGCCGCGGCGAGCGCATCGGCTGCGTCCGGTTTCGGCGTATCGTCGAGTCCGAGGAGCGCTGTGACCATATGCTGAACCTGCGCCTTGTCCGCATGCCCGCGCCCGACGACGGTTCGCTTGATCTGGGTGACCGAATATTCGCTTATCGCAAGGCCGGCCCTACGCGCAGCGACGATCGCAACGCCGCGGGCATGGCCGAGTTTGAGCGCCGAATCGGCGTTCCGATTCATGAATACCTTCTCGACGGCCGCCTCCACGGGGTCGTATCGGTCAATGATAGATGAGAGTTCATCGAACAATAAGGACAATCGATCATCAAGGGCGCCGTTACCTAGACGAATTGAGCCACAGGCGAGATAAGACACGCGGTGACGTTCGGTCCGCACGACACCATATCCAGTCACCCTGGATCCCGGATCGATACCTAAGATGATCGTCAATTGCCGGCGGGCACGAATTCAGGCGTCGAGTGACGCGAGAACTTCGTCGGAGATGCCAGCATTAGAATACACTTTCTGCACGTCGTCCAGATCCTCCAGCATGTCGAGTAATCGAATCATTTTCTGGGCGCCGTCGTTATCGAGATCGTTATTGTTATTCGCGCGCATGGTCACTTCCGCGCTTTGCGGTGGGTGACCGCGTTCGACCATTGCGTCTTTCACGTCGGAAAACCGGTCGGCGTCGGTCAACACATCGATCGATTGATCTTCATTGACGACGACGTCTTCGGCTTCTGCTTCGACCGCAGCTTCCATGATGGCATCAACGTTGGCCTCGCTCGGGTAGCTCAGCAAACCTACCTTATGAAACATGTACGCGACCGACCCCTCCGCCCCCAGATTTCCGCCGCACTTAGTGAAAGCATGGCGCACTTCTGCAACAGTGCGATTGCGATTATCGGTCATGCAGTCGACCATCACCGCTATACCGCCGGGACCATAGCCCTCGTAGCGGAACTCTTCGAAGTTTTCGCCTTCGGCATCGCCGGCGCCGCGCGCAATGGCCCGCTCAATGGTGTCCTTGGGCATGTTGTTGGCGAGTGCACTGTCGAGGGCGGTGCGCAGCCTCGGGTTGGCTGACGGATCGCCGCCGCCAATCCGCGCCGCGACGGTGATTTCTCGGATCAGGCGGGTAAAAAGCTTGCCGCGTTTGGCGTCCTGGCGGCCTTTGCGATGACGGATATTGGCCCATTTGCTGTGTCCAGCCATAGACGGGTCTTGGGTATCCAGTTCGATCAATAAACCGGGGACTATTGTCGCAAATCGGAGGGCGACTTGCAGCGTCGGGCCGCGGCGGGGCGGAATCTCAGGCGTCGTTATTGCCGTACACCAGCCGTTTTCGCGATTCTGCAAAATCCAGCAGGCGCTTTATAGGGCGACGCGCGCGATCCGCGATTTCGTCGGGCACCGTGATTTCGTTCGCGCCCCTCGCCAGCACGTCGCGAAGCTTGGTAAGTCCATTCATCGCCATCCACGGACATTCTGCACAGCTGCGGCAGGTCGCCCCAACGCCGGCGGTCGGCGCATCGATCAAGTGCTTATCCGGAGCCGCCTGTTGCATCTTGTAGAAAATTCCCTTGTCAGTGGCGACGATGAACTCGGGCGCCGTGGACGACCGCACCTCGTTGATCAACCCAGAAGTCGATCCTACGTAATCGGCCTGTTCAATCACCGAGGGTGGTGACTCCGGATGAACGAGAACACGTGCGCGCGGATGTTCACTGCGCAGGACCTCGAGTTCGTGGCCCTTGAATTCTTCGTGAACGATGCATGACCCGTTCCACAGGAGCATATCGGCGCCCGTTTGCGTACGGATGTAGTCGCCGAGGAAACGGTCGGGCGCCCAGAGTATTTTTTCGCCCTTGGCAGCAAGATGTCGCACGACATCGAGCGCGATGCCCGAGGTAACCATCCAGTCGGCCCGCGCCTTTATCGCGGCACTGGTATTGGCGTACACGACAATGGTGCGATCGGGGTGTTGTTCGCAGAAGGCATCGAAGGCATCGGCGGGGCAACCGAGGTCGAGCGAACAGTTGGCCTCGAGATCGGGCATCAGAACCCGCTTTTCCGGATTCAGGATCTTCGCGGTCTCACCCATGAACCGAACACCGGCGACGATCAAGCTGTGCGCCGCATGCTGATTGCCGAAGCGCGCCATATCGAGGGAATCGGAGACGTGGCCGCCAGTATCGTCCGCCAGCGCCTGTATTTCAGGATCGGTGTAGTAATGTGCGACGATCACTGCGTCTTCGAGCTCGAGCAGCCGCTTGATCTCGTTGATGATGACATCACGTTCGCCCGCTTCGAGACGCTCCCGGATGACGGGCGGGACCTGCGTCAGCCTGACCGGGCTCGTGCCAAGGTATTCGATGGAATCACTGCGCATGCGCGAATTGTTTTGAAATAAGTTTTAAATAGTGTCCAACTGCACAGATTAACTTTCGCCAAGACGCAAAGCGATAAGTGATTGTTATTAAAATCATATGGATCGCTTTCTCGGTGTCGTTGCTCCTTTGCGAAATAAATAATGACGTTTATGGATGGACATTTAATATATGGCCGCTTGAACTGGCAATTACAAGGGCTTTGCCGTGACGGCGGTCCCGGCAGCTCAATCCGGTTTGGCGGATGTGGTTTTTCTCAGCCTGATGGATAGCTCTCGTAGTTGGCGCTCACTTACTTCACTCGGCGCTGAAGTCAACGGGCAGTTCGCCGTTTGCGTCTTCGGAAACGCAATGACATCGCGAATCGAGCGTTCTCCTGCCAGGAGCATGACGAGGCGGTCGAGTCCGAATGCGATCCCGCCGTGCGGCGGACAGCCGTATTGCAGGGCTTCGAGCAGAAAACCGAATTTCTCTTCCGCTTCCGCCCCGCCCAGGCCGAGTAATTGGAAGATCTCGCGCTGGGTTTCTCGGTGATGGATACGGATCGAACCGCCGCCGATCTCCGAGCCGTTGAGCACCATGTCGTACGCACGCGAAAGAGCTTCCCCCGGCGCCTGCCGGAACGTTTCGGGCGCGGCCGGAGCGGTAAACGGGTGGTGCAAGGGATCCCAGCGCGATTCCTCTCCATTCCAAGCGAACATCGGAAAATCCGTAACCCACAACGGCGCCCATCCGTCTTTTATGAGGCCTAGATCTTCTGCTAGCTTGTCGCGCAGTGCTGCGAGCGCGTCATTGACCACGCGTGCTTTGTCCGCACCGAAGAATACGAGATCCCCGTCCTCGGCCTCCGTACGGGAGAGAATGTCCGCGACGACTTCATCCGGCAGAAATTTTAAGATCGGCGACTGCAATCCGTCTTTGCCCGCGGCACGTTCGTTGATTTTGATGTAAGCGAGGCCCTTGGCGCCGTAGATACTGATGAATTCGGTGTAGCCGTCGATTTGTTTGCGCGTCAGCTTACCGCCGCCGGGGGCGCGCAGCGCCGCGACACGGCCTTGGGTGTCCCGCGCCGGGGAGGCAAATACCTTGAACTCAACGTCTTCCATGAGATCGCCTACCTCGACGAGTTCGAGGGGATTACGAAGGTCCGGTCGATCGGTTCCGAAACGCAGCAACGCCTCGGCGAAGCTAAGCCGGGGAAAAGGCATGGGTAGGTCAATATCCGCAACGTTTTTGAACAAAGCCCGGATCAATGCTTCCATGAGTTTCGTGATCACGGTTTCGTCGACGAAGGACATCTCGACGTCGAGTTGGGTGAATTCCGGTTGCCGGTCGGCACGCAGATCCTCATCGCGGAAACAGCGCACGATCTGATAGTAACGATCCATGCCGGACATCATCAGTAATTGCTTGAACAGCTGCGGCGACTGGGGGAGCGCAAAGAAACGCCCCTGGTGCGTACGGCTGGGGACGAGGTAATCCCGGGCGCCTTCCGGAGTCGCCTTGGTCAGCATCGGCGTTTCGATCTCGAGAAATCCAGCGTCGTCGAGAAAACGGCGAAGCTCGCGCGCGACCCTTGCGCGCAAGCGCAGATTCTCTCGCATGCGGTCCGTTCTCAAGTCGATGTACCGGTACTTGAGGCGCGTATCGTCGTGGACTTGCCGGTCGTCCAACTGAAAGGGCGGCGTACGCGATTCGTTGAGGATTTCGAGATCCTTGATCAATACTTCGACCTTGCCGGTCGCCATCTCGGGATTTTCCGTGCCCTCCGGACGAAAACGAACCCGCCCCGTCGCCCTGAGTACGAACTCACCTCGGACCTGCTCGGCGATCGCGAAACTCTCCGGGGTATCGGGGTCAATCACGATTTGAGCAACGCCTTCCCGGTCGCGCAGATCGATGAAGATGACGCCGCCGTGGTCCCGCCGGCGATGGACCCATCCGCACAACGTCAGCCCCTGATCGACCAGGTGCTCGTCGAGTTCACCGCAATAATGAGTTCTCATCGAAATCGGGTCAGGACCGCCGCTGACGCGGGAAGGGCGGCATGATACGGACTGCCGCGAAGGCCCGCAATCGGGCGGGAAACCCGCGCTTTGGGTAAAAGGAGTGGATACCGGCGCGCTTTCGCCAAATAAGCCGGTGCTCAGTCACCCGCCGTCGAGCTGGAGGCCTTGCCCAACGCGTCGCCATCAGATTTTTTGGTATCCGGAGACGCGTCTTTCTTCGTTTCGCTCTTGGATTCCTTGGCGCCCTCTTTATCGGCGCCGCCTTCCTTTTTGGCCTCGGGTTTTCCCTTGTTCTTGAAATCGGTTTCGTACCAGCCCGTCCCCTTGAGCTGGAATGCAACTTTCGACATCAACTTTTTTAGACGGTCTTTGGAGCACGATGGGCAGGTCTTGAGCGGATCTTCGGTGATCCGCTGCATGGCTTCGAGCTTGTGGCCGCATTCCTGACACTGGTATTCATAAATCGGCATCAAGGGTTCTCTGAATCCGGAGAGCGAGAGATCATGGAGATATATATTCAAATATCAAGTAATTCACTCGATCAGGGTGCGCTCGCAGAGCTGAATCCCGGCATCTACGGCGCTCTTGTCAAACTACCCGGTATCCTGGCGGTCGACAATTCGAGCGCCGTGTACTTGGTAGGAAGGATTCGTTAGGATCGCGGCCCGAATCGGCGTGGCTGAGCGGCGGTCGGCGTAAGAGGCCAAGTCCAAGCCCTGCTCGGGCCGGCGCGAACGACCGGCCGGGGCCCTATCAAAGTCCCGAACTTCGCGCCATCAAGGGCCGCTACCGCATTATTTCAGGGCCGTTAGCTCAGTTGGTAGAGCACCGGACTTTTAATCCGATGGTCGTAGGTTCGATTCCTACACGGCCCACCAACTAATTCAATAACTTATCGTATTTTCCACGTGAGTCCGTTAGCCGCCATTGTTATTTAGTGGCATATACAATTTCATGCGTTAAAACCAATTTCACGACACATACCTGCGCAGACTTCCTGACTCGCTTCGATAAACACAAAAATCCTACCCTTGGTTGGCAGTCGGCGAACATGGCTGCTCAGGCCAAGGCGGCGCTGGGTAAGGAGAAGCTCACGGTCGTGACTGATCGAGGCTACTTCAGTGGGGAGGAGATCCTGGCTTGCGATAAAGCCGGTATCAACGAAAAGCCGGGATCACCTGCTCGCCAAACAAGCGCAAGGAGCGCTCGAACATCGAGGTCGGGATCCCCGGTAGCTGCATGCGGCATATGACCTCCGTCGGCGCGAGCTCGTCTCGAAGCTGACGGATGCTTGCGGTCACCATGGCCGGATCGCCGATGATGTAGCGGGACGCGAAACTGCGGAAGTCGACTTCGTTTTCAGATCTCACGATCTCGCCCTGATCGTTGCGCAACTCTCGCTCCCCTTCGCCCGATTTACGGCCATAGAGTCCGAACAACTCCTCGATGGCGGGACCGGCCAGGTCTTCTGCCTCTGTCAAGCTCGGGGCCACGAAGAGTTCGCGGATGATCGGCCGTTCACGCGTCGCGAAACCGATTTCGGCGGCGGCCGCGTCGTAGCGGGCATAGTGTGCCTTTAGTTCTTCGTTGGTGTGACGGGGCGATGCGGTGACGGGACATTTGCGCCGCGCCGCGCGCTTGAGCAGCTTGGGGCCGGAAACGCCGTACCAGAGGGGGATCGGATTCTGCACCGGGCGCGGTACAACGCGCGTCGGCGGCATCGTGTAGAAACGACCGCGGTATTCTACGATTTCGTTGGCCCAAGATGCTTCGAGGATGTCGAGGATTTCTTCGGCGCGGGCGAATCGCTCGTCATGCGGCACCTCGTAGGCCGTGAACTCCTCCGACACGTATCCCGGTGACACGCCAAGCGTCAAACGCCCGTTCGACAGATTATCGAGGGTGATCACGTCCTCGACCAGCCGTAGCGGATCATAGAGCGGCAAAATGAGTATGTTGCTGACCAGGCGCATGCGCCGGGTAAGGCCCGCAGCTTGCGCTAGGACGATCAAAGGGCTCGGCGCCCAGCCATTGTCCTGAAAGTGATGCTCGGTCGTTTGGAAAGAGTCGAATCCGAGCGATTCGGCGAGCGGCAGCAGGCGTTCGAGTTCCCGAAAGGTTTCCAGGTGCGTCATCGAGCCGTCGCGCGGGGTAATGAAACTGTACATTAAACCGAATCGCATACGCCCACCTTGTATAGTCCAGCTGTTGCGCGACGGACGGCTGTCGAGTTCGATAACGTCGCCGGGCGGAATCTTCGGGGTATGGAAAATTGTTGATTCGCCAGATCGACCGCCGCCGCGGGACCGCAGAACGGCTCATAATAACCAAAGCGATCAATATAGACAGGTGTGCACCGCCGCCGCGTTAGGTGGCGCGCGAAGTGCGGATTCGGGCGATCAGGCGATCAAGCGGCGCGAGAGAAGCGTTCCGGTTGCGGCAAATGCTCGACGTTTTGCGTGTCAGGGGCGGGTAAATCATCCGCCCGCGCAGAGCCCGAACTGCGCATCACATCGGTGATTTCGTAAAGCCGCGCCATGATGAAGGCGCTGGCGGCGCCAATCAGGCAGTATTTAAACGCGACCAACAGAAGCGGCTCAGGTACGGAGGCCGCAAACCAAAGTGCGCCGATCAACGCGAAGCCGGCGCCTAGGAGTGCGATCGCGCCGAGGTAGTCGAGTGAATAGCAGATCCAGCTCCGATTCTTCAATTTATTAGTCCGTGATCAAGGCCTTTTTGAGATTCTTCTTGGACGGCTGTTATACGTTGGACGCCAATATATCGAAGATAGGGGGGAAAACTGTTAAATGCTCCACGGTGAACGCAGATTTAACACAATTTAATGGTCGGAAGATGGCGATCGTCAGCGCGGTGTGCTCGGCCCGGTGATGGGACGACCGGCCCTCATCACGGCCAGAAAATACTCAAGTGCCCGCAGTCTGTGGCTTTGCGCCGCGTAGGGTTCCGCAGCTACCAGTTCCCTACACCCGCCGAAACGCCGGTGCAGGGTACCCAGGCTGCCCCGGCACGGCCAATAGGCGGGTAATGATTGAACGCCGCCGAGCGGCGGCATGAGCATCCGCTCGCGCAGCAGCCGCCGCGTGCCGGTAACATGTTTCCGGATTCAGATACCGATAGCGTGGCGCGATCGCGGCGGCGGCTAGTTCCGTAGAATTCCGCGGCACTCCGGGATCGCGGGCCTCCATTTCCGAACACTCGTACAACGGGCCACGGTGCGTGAATCGATCTAGCGGCGGCCGCGGCTGTCTTTTTCAATTTTCTGAATGGTGTCTTGGACTTCTTCGAGGCGCGCGACGATCTTCTGGCGCTGGTAATTCGTCAGCCCGGGCGTCGCCCGTGCAATGCGCAACTGCTCGGCAGCGTGCGGAAACTCTCCCACGCTCAGATAGTATTCGGCCAGCGAATGATGTGAGTTGGCCTTCTCGCCAAGTTTTGTCTCGGCCTCCGCGAGGTATTTATAGAATTTCGGGTCGCGCCGGTCTGCTAGCCCGTATTCGCTCAACAGGGCCTTAGCTTGGTCGGGCCGGTCCACCAGGATCAAGGCGTTGACGTAACCGTAGATTGAGGCCCGGTTGTCGGGTTCGAGTTCGTATGCCTTCTTGTAATGCAGCAGCGACGCATCGAAATCGTTCGCTTTCTGTTCGAGTTGGCTCGCCGCAATACGAAACGGTACCAAGGTGGGATAGTCCGCCATGAGTTTCAGGAGTTCGATGCGGGCTTTCTCGAATTCGCCGGTCTCAATCAGCGCCAGTGCGTAACCGTAGCGCGCGACCTCTTCATAGCGATACTCGCCATTTCGTAGCTTTGCTTGAAAGAAATGGCGGGCTTGGACCGGGTCGCGCGCGGAGCCCACCTGGAGCTTGGTCTTGACGAGGTAATACTTATAGCTGTCTTCGCGTATGACCGCGGGCTTGACGCGCTCGGCTCGACTTCTGGCTTCAGCGATGCGATTGACCGTGATCGGATGCGACCGCAGGTATTCCGGAATCTGTTTCGGATCCGTGTAGCGGCTCGCGCGCTGCATGCGTTCGAAGAACACCGCCATTTTCTGGGAATCGTATCCGGCCTGGCTCATGAGCCTGATCCCGATATTGTCCGCCTCTTTTTCGTTCGCGCGGGTGAAATTTAACTGGTGCTGCTGCGCCGCTGCCTGCGTCGCGATCAAGGCCGCTGAGCCGGCTTCGGGATTTACTGCCGCCAGAGCTATCGCGCCTATCATGGCCGCGATCATGGGGATGTTCATCTGCGATGCTTCCTCGATCATGCGCGCGGCGTGACGTTGCGTGACGTGGGATATTTCGTGTGCAATGACAGACGCGAGTTCCGCCTCGCTTTGCGTTTCGAGGATCAGGCCTGAATAAAACGCTACGAGGCCTCCGGGTACTGCGAAAGCGTTGATCGCGGGGCTATCGATGACGAGAAAGGTGAAATCGCCATAATAATCGGTCAGTTTGCTCATGCTCTCGCCGAGTTCCTGGATGTAATCCTCGACTTCTTCATCGGTCATGAGAGGCGCGAATCGGCGAATCTGACGCATGAAATCCTCGCCTATTCTCTTTTCCTGTTCAGGTGAAATAATCGCACCCGCCGAGTCGCCGAAATCGGGCAGTTCAATCAATTCCTGCGCCGCTGCGGACAGCGCGAAGATGAGGCCTACGGCCGCAATGAAGATGCGACCGAATCCGATTTTCATGATGCCGTTGCGCTCATTTGCATTGCTTACACAGTAACACAGGACCGGTCTTGCCGAAGCCACGCCCTTACGGTATTCAAGGCAGAACTTCGCGGCCTAAATCGCGGCTCGCCGGGCGAGCCGGACGGCACCCGACAGCGTTGACGACTTTGGTCGAGGCCTTGCCCCGACGATTTCCATGCGGTGCCAGAAACTCTGACATAATCAGGATCGCCTTGAATTAAATCGCTTGAACACGCCGAGCTTTTTGAAAAACGAAGCCGCTAAACCCATAGAGCGCTTATTTTTGCCTGAAACTGTGAAATGACTGTGGAGAGACGAAACGCGTTTTACGCCCAGTCGGGCGGGGTCACCGCGGTCATTAACGCTTCGGCCTGCGGCTTGATCGAGGCAGCACGTAAACACCCCGAGCGCATCAGCAAGGTCTACGCCGGTCGTAACGGCATAATCGGAGCCCTCACCGAAGATCTCATCGATACCTCGGCCGAATCAGATGCCGACATCGCCGCGCTGTGCCATACGCCCTCGGGCGCGTTCGGTTCGTGCCGCTACAAGCTCAAGGGCATCGACGGGCATCGCGCCGAATACGATCGCCTCCTGCAGGTGTTCGAAGCGCATGATATTGGTTATTTCTTCTACAACGGCGGCGGTGATTCGCAAGATACGTGCAACAAAGTGGCCGAGTTCAGTCGTGAAGCCGGCTATCCGCTGATCTGCATCGGCATCCCCAAGACCGTCGACAACGATCTACCCGCCACGGACACCTGCCCGGGTTTCGGCTCGGTAGCGAAATACGTCGCCGTTTCGATACGCGAAGCCGGCTTTGACGTCGCCTCCATGGCAAAGACCTCTACCAAGGTTTTCGTCCTGGAGGTCATGGGCCGACACGCCGGCTGGATCGCGGCGGCCGGTGGTCTTGCCAGTACAGCGCCAGGCGAAGCACCGCACCTCATCTTGTTCCCCGAAGTAAGCTTCGACGAGTCATGTTTCATCCGGCGGGTCGACGAATGCGTCAAGGCTTACGGTTATTGTGCCATCGTCGTATCCGAAGGGCTGAAGAATGCCGAGGGTCGATTCGTGGCCGAAGCGGGGACGCGAGATGCTTTCGGACATGCGCAACTCGGCGGCGTGGCGCCCGTGATTGCGCAGCTGATCAAAGACGCGCTCGGTTACAAGTTTCACTGGGCGGTCGCCGACTACCTACAGCGTGCCGCGAGGCATATCGCTTCCGGGACCGACGTCGAGCAAGCTTACGCGCTCGGTCACGCGGCGGTCGATATGTCGCTCGCCGGTGAGAACGCCGTTATGCTGACGATCGTCAGATTGTCCGATGAGCCTTATCGATGGGAGATCGGCAAGGTCCCGCTCTCGGCGGTAGCCAACGTCGAGAAAAAAATGCCAGCGGAATTCATTACAGAGGACGGTTACGGAATCACCGAGCCGTGCCGACGTTACCTCGCGCCGCTCATCGTGGGCGAAGACTATCCGCCCTACCATGACGGCCTGCCGCGCTACGTCACTCTCAAGAACCAAGCGGTGTCGCGCAAACTCGCCGCGACCTTTGAACCGGGCTGATTCCAAAGTACAATCTGCCGCGCTCATCCGGGGAGATGACAGGCAAATTCCGGCTGAATTCGGCCGATTTTCTGCCGCCGCAGTTGATTCCCTATGCCATACAGACTCCTAACTGAGGGCTTTTCTGATGTCCGCAATCTGGTTTTCCATACTCTGTGGCCTGGTCGCCATTGCATACGGTGCGTGGTCTGTACGCTGGATACTGTCACAACCGCAGGGTAATGAGCGCATGCGTGAAATCGCGGCCGCGATACAGCAGGGCGCGACGGCCTATCTCAACCGTCAGTATTCCATCATCGGCATTGCGGGCGTCGTTCTATTTCTAGCCCTTGGTATCGGGCTCGACTGGCTGACGGCTACCGGTTTTCTGATCGGCGCCGTCCTTTCGGGCGCGACCGGCTACATCGGTATGAACATCTCGGTGCGATCGAATCTGAGAACCGCCGAAGCCGCCAACAGCGGCATGAACGCCGCGTTGCAGGTCGCCTTCCGCGGTGGCGCCATCACCGGTTTGCTCGTAGTCGGATTAGGTCTGCTCGGGGTCGCCGGTTTCTACGGCGTGCTCTTAAGCCAAGGTCAGGGCGATAATCTTGCGCCCCTGGTCGGGCTCGCCTTCGGCGGCTCCCTGATCTCCATCTTCGCCCGCCTCGGCGGCGGCATCTTCACCAAGGGTGCGGACGTCGGCGCCGACCTCGTCGGCAAGGTCGAAGTCGGCATCCCCGAAGACGATCCGCGCAACCCCGCGGTCATCGCCGACAACGTCGGTGACAACGTGGGCGATTGCGCGGGCATGGCCGCCGATCTCTTCGAAACCTACGCGGTCACGGTGATCGCAACCATGCTCCTCGGCAGTCTTGCGGTAAACGAGGTGGGCCCGAACGGTGTCATCTATCCTCTCGTGCTCGGCGGCGTCTCGATCCTGGCCTCGGTCATCGGCACGTTCTTCGTCAGAATCAGCGAGGGCGGCAGTGTCATGGGCGCACTCTACCGCGGTCTCATCGTTGCCGGCGTGCTCGCGGCCATCGCCTTTTTCCCGGTGACCTGGTTCTTGATGGCGGAATCGACTTACAGCGTGATGAGCCTGTTCGGTTGCGGCGTCATCGGACTCCTTCTGACCGCCGCGCTGGTCTGGATCACGGAGTATTACACCGGCACCGAGTTCGGCCCGGTCCGGCACATCGCCGCTGCGTCGGAAACCGGACACGCAACCAATGTCATCGCCGGCATCGGTGTTTCGATGAAGGCCTGCGCGATGCCGGTACTCGCCATTTGCGCTGCCATCTACTTCGCTTATGCCTGGGCCGAACTCTACGGCATCGCGATCGCCGCCACTGCGATGCTGTCGATGACCGGCATCATCGTCGCGCTGGACGCCTTTGGTCCGATCACTGACAACGCCGGCGGCATCGCGGAGATGGCTAACTTACCCGAAGAGATCCGTGCGATCACCGATCCGCTCGACGCGGTCGGAAACACCACCAAGGCCGTGACCAAGGGCTACGCCATCGGATCGGCCGCTCTGGCGGCGTTGGTGTTGTTCGCCGACTACACCCACGAACTCGAGAAAGTGAGCGGCACGCATTTCGAATTTATGTTGTCCGACCACCGTGTCATCATCGGCCTGTTCATCGGCGGCATGGTCCCTTATCTTTTCGCCGCGATGGGCATGGAGGCCGTCGGGCGTGCCGCCGGGTCCGTCGTACTTGAAGTACGCCGGCAGTTTCGTGAGATCGACGGCATCATGGAAGGCACAGCGAAACCCGACTACACCCGGGCCGTGGATTTGCTGACTAAGGCGGCCATCAAGGAAATGATCGTCCCTTCGCTGCTACCCATATTTGTCCCGGTTGTGGTGGGGTTTATTCTCGGGCCTGTTGCGCTCGGCGGATTGCTACTTGGCACTATCATCACCGGGTTGTTCGTCGCCATTTCGATGACGACGGGCGGCGGCGCCTGGGACAACGCCAAAAAATACATCGAGGACGGCAATTTCGGCGGCAAGGGCTCCGAAGCACACAAAGCGGCCGTCACCGGCGACACGGTGGGCGACCCCTACAAGGACACGGCCGGACCCGCGGTGAATCCCCTCATTAAGATCATCAATATCGTCGCCTTGCTGATCGTGCCGCTCATCGTCTAGGGCCCGTCCAGAAACATCACTATTCCTCTCGCAAGAGAGTTACTTTTTCTGGATGGAGACTAGAACCTATCTCAAACTTATCCGCGTGTGTGCCGGTCATTCTCATGTGCCGCTCAAGGCGTGCCCGATACCGGCCTCATCCAGCAGCGTCGAGGTCTCATACAGCGGCAAACCGACCACCGCCGAATAGCTGCCGTCGATCTGCTTTACCAGCGCGCCGCCGATGCCCTGAATGCCATAGGCGCCCGCCTTGTCGGCAGGTTCCCCGGTTTGCCAGTAGGCTTCGATCGTTTGCGCATCGAGAATCGTGAATTGCACCCTCGAGCGAACAACACGGCACAAGGTATCCGTTTCGCCGCCAAGGACGACGGCGGTCAATACCTCATGCCAGCGCCCCGACAGGACGTTCAGCATCTCGGTTGCGTGCGAGCGATCCCGCGGCTTGCCGAAGATCAGTCCGTCGACGCTGACCGCTGTGTCGGCGGCCACAACGACGGCGTCTTCACGAAGCGTGGCACGTCCGGCGGCCGCCTTCGCAAGCGCCGTACGGCGGACGTGGTTTTCCGGTGATTCCTGCGCTATGGGCGACTCATCGACGTCGACCTCCACCACCCGGAATTTCACGCCTAGTAAGCGCAGCAGATCGGCGCGACGCGGCGAGCGCGAGGCGAGATAGAGACTGTCTTCACCTACGACCGTCATCGCCCTAGCGCGCCTATCTCAAAAGCGTTTCTTACAAGATGGCTCGATGGTGCGGTGTGGCAGTGCGCTAAAGGCCGGATTGCAAGAACAGCCGCGGCCGTGTGTTTCAGGCCTGCCCGGAGAACGCCTGGCTCAGCTTCGCTGTTGGCCGCACATCCCACAATTTTTCAAGTTGATAGAACTCACGGACTTGCGGCTGCATGATATGAATAACGACGCCGCCGAGATCGACCAATACCCACTCGCCCTGGCGATCGCCCTCAATACCCAGAACCTTTGCACCGACCGCGCGCGCCTCTCCGAGGACCCGCTCTAACAGGGCTTTGACCTTCCGGTTTGAACGTCCTGAAGCGATCACCATGAAGTCGGTAATGATCGTCATTTTCCGCACGTCCAAGGTTCGAATGTCGAGGGCCGTACCGTCGTCGAGGGCCTCGTGTAATTGCCCCGCGAGTGTTTCCGTGAAAGTGTCTTCGCTATCGTTCTTGCCTCGGATCATGCCATGTACAGACCTTGGTCGATAATGATGTCGTTCACTATATCGGGTACCAGATGTCGAATATCCCGCCCCGTGGCGCGGCGCGCGCGCAGCTCACTGGACGCAATGGGAAGTAGAGGAATATCGAGAAAAAAAACTCGCCCGGCGATACTGTCATGGAGATCATCCACGGTATCAGCCTGCGCACTCCCGATGATTTCGTCAAGTCCGGAACCGTCATGATCATAGGATCCGGGACGGGCCGCTACGACAACATGTGCCAGTCGAAGAATCTCCTTCGGCCGGTGCCAACTCGGCAGCGATCGATACGAATCGGCGCCCATTAACAGGCACAACGGCACATCAGGCCAATCACTGCGCAAGCTGGTCAAGGTGTCGACCGTGTAGCTGACACCGCCACGTTCGATTTCTCGAAGATCGATTTCGATAGGCGCGCGCGCAATCCCGCGCAACATTTCAACACGCACTTCAGCTGTTGTCTGGAGAGCGTTGCGATGACTGGGCGTATGTAAGGGAACAAGTCGGACATGATCGAGGTCGAGCGCCTCGTGCGCCTCGATGGCGACGCGTAGGTGGCCGTGGTGAACCGGATCGAAGCTGCCACCTAGAATTCCAATAGGACATGATCGCGTACGCGCTTGTTTCCCGGAATTCATACAAGATCAAAATCAGCCGGCTATTGCACGCAGGCGGCGGACCTCATTCCCGAATGTGCCCGTCTCCCAGCACCACCCATTTCTGCGAGGTCAGGCCCTCGAGCCCGACCGGGCCGCGCGCGTGAAATTTATCCGTGCTAATCCCGATCTCCGCCCCGAGACCGTACTCAAAGCCGTCAGCGAAGCGGGTGGAGGCATTGACGATGACCGAGCTCGAATCGACTTCGTTGATAAACCGGCGGGCGTGCTCGAGATTCTCTGTGACGATAGCGTCCGTGTGTTGCGATCCGTAAGTGCGGATGTGATCGATGGCGGCATCCAGATCGTCGACGATCCGAACTGCGAGTACCGGTGCGAGGAATTCCTCGTAGTAATCGTCTTCGCTTGCTTCCTTGACGGCATCATTGAACGCACGCGTACGTGCGCACCCTCGAAGCTCAACGCCGGCATCGAGGTAATCCTCGATGAGCTTCGGAAATACCTTTTCGGCAGTATTCGGCGCCGCGAGCAGGGTTTCCATCGTGTTACAGGTGCCATAACGCTGCGTTTTGGCGTTGAAGGCGATGCGCCGCGCTTTCGCACTGTCGGCGGCGTCGTCGAGAAAGACGTGGCAAACGCCGTCGAGGTGCTTGATCACCGGCATGCGCGCCTCCCTGCTGACCCGTTCGATCAAACCCTTGCCGCCGCGCGGAATGATCACATCGATTAGATCATGCAAGGCCAGCAAGGCGCCGACGGCCGCGCGATCGGTCGTTTTAACGATCTGTACGGCAGCCGCGGGGAGGTTTGCCGCTTCGAGCCCCCCACGTACGCACTCTGCGATCGCTTGGTTTGACGCCTGTGCTTCCGAACCACCGCGCAGTATCGCCGCATTACCGGATTTAAGGCACAGCGTCGCAGCATCCGCCGTCACGTTGGGGCGTGATTCATAAATAATCCCGACGACACCAAGGGGCACCCGCATGCGGCCGACCTGGATGCCGCTCGGCCGGTAGTTGAGATCCGTGATGGCGCCGATGGGATCGGGGAGTTGCGCTACTTGAAGAATGCCGAGCGCCATCGCTTCGACGCGTTCCGGATCCAACTCCAAGCGATCGCGAAGCGCTGCATCGAGATCGACGGCCACGTCGAGATCCCGGCGGTTGGCGTCAAAAATCACGTCACTCGACTCCCGGATCCTTTGCGCGATTCCCCGTAACGCCTCGTCCTTCTCAGCCGTAGTGGCGCGCGCCATCGCCCGGCTCGCTTCGCGCGCTTCGGCGGCTATGGCGTGAACGCGGGCAACAATGTCGTCCGCTTTGGATTGTCGTACAGCCTGTTGCATCGGATTAATGGTTGGCTAAAAGCGCTCTAAATTTCGTATGCCCTGTTGCGTTGACAATCAGAATTTCCAGCGCATCCCAGGGATCGCCTGCTCGCGCACCCTTGATCAAGGTATCGATGAAGTTAGCGTACGCCAGCAGCGCAGATAATTCATCCAGTTTGAATCGTTCGAGCGCACGCGTGACCAGGCGCCTGCGCGATTGCCAGATGCGATATTTCTCCATCACCTGGACGGTTTGCATGCCACCTGCACGCGCTGCCGCCATCGATGCGAGCTGTCTGAGTTCACGGCCTAGTGCCCAGTTCACGAAAACCGGTTCCGCCCCTTCCTCGCGCAACCCGCGAATCACTCGTATCGCGCGAGGAAGTTCGCCCGCAACGACGGCGTCCGTCAGCTGAAAGACATCGTAGCGCGCGCTGTCGCGAACCGCGTTGATCACGTCGGACTCGCCGATTTCCTGGCCGTCGACCAGCAGACACAGCTTTTCGACTTCCTGCGCCGCGGCGAGCATGTTGCCTTCCACGCGATCGGTGATGAATGCGGCCGCGGCCGTCGACAATCGTTTGCCGGAACGGCGTGCACGTCCGCTCAACCATCCCGGCAAGGCGCCGGCTTTGAGATCCCGCACCACTACGCAGACTGCGTTTTGCTCGATGGCCTTGAACCATCGGGTCTTCCGCGCGCCTGGATCGAGCTTGCTCGCGGTCACCAGCAGTACGTCATCAGCCTGTTCCCGCGCCGCGAGTTCTGCAAGGACGACGGCCCCGTTCTTGTCGGGTTTTCGGCCGCCTAACCGGATTTCGATGAGGCGGCGAGCACCGAAAAGCGACAAGGCGCGGCTTTCAACGGATAGTGCAGGCCAGTCGATGCCGACTTCGGCGTCGAAAACGATCCGTTCGTCGACTCCCTCCCCCGACGCGTGGCGACGCACGGCGTCGACACATTCGGTTAGTTGCAAGGGTTCGTCGCCGTAGAAGAAATAGACCGCATCCAAACCGTGGTCGCGAAGGCGGTCATTGAGGCGTTCGCTGTTGACCTGCATTCAGTTTGGGTACTGCCTCACTCGGCCGCCGGCAGGTGTACGGCCTGCAAGCGCATCATCAAGGTCGTCGCGGCCGTCTCCGCCAGATCGTGACGCACGGTTTGAGCTTGTTCGACCGTACCCAGCAACGAGCCTTCGTCGAAGACGTAATCCAGTTGCCAATTCACTAACTCGGCCGGCACAAGCAACTTGCCGTCGCCGCTGTGCACGGAGAAATAGGCTTGCAGCCCCAGTTCGATCTCGCGGACCTTGCCGGTGCCGGGATCGACCGAAAGAACTCGCCGATCGAAATTCTCGCTACTGAGTTCTACGACGACCTCGGCTTCCGTGCGTTTTCCGGTAACTCGAACGCCGCGGTTGACGAGTGCGGTACGAACCGCGGTCGATACCTTGGGTGCATTGGCCGAATTGACGTACGCGGTCTCGAATGGAAACTTGTTCGGACCTTCACCGCGCAGATACCAGCCGCCACAAGCCTGTATGGAACAGGCCAGCGCCAGAACGGCAGCGATTTTCGTTCGGTTCGACATGTCTCAGGCTGATACGACTACATTCACGAGTTTTCCGGGTACGACGACGATCTTGCGGATCGTTTTCTCCGAGGTAAAGCGTTTGACGTTGTCGTCGGCCATGGCCGCCGCCTCACAGTCCGCCTTGCCCGCGTCGGCGGGGACCTGGATGACCGCGCGTTTCTTGCCGTTGACCTGCACCACGATCTCGATTTCCTCGCGTACCATCGCATTCGCGTCGGGCCGGGGCCAGACAGCTTCAATGATATCGTCTGTGTGACCGAGCGCCTGCCACAGTACCGAGGCGACGTGCGGGACGATCGGTGCCAACAGCAATACGGCTGTTTCCAAGCCCTCCTGGCGTACTGCCCCGGCCGCTTCGGAGTTGTCGTCCGAACGCGCAATATGATTGACCAACTCCATCACCGCGGCGATTGCGGTGTTGAATTTATACCGCCTGCCGATGTCGTCGGTGACCTTCGCGATCGTTTCATGTGTGTGGCACCGCAACGCCTTGAGATCCTCAGTAAGTGTGGAGGGGCATACCGCCGTTGCATGCCCGCCGTCTACGTGTTTGCGCGTTAAGCGCCACAAGGACTTGATGAACCTGGAAGCGCCTTCGACGGCGGTATCTGACCACTCTAGCGTCTGATCCGGAGGCGCGGCGAACATCGTGTATAAACGAATCGTGTCAGCTCCGTAACGATCGATAAGCCCCTGCGGGTCGACACCGTTATTTTTGGATTTCGACATCTTCTCGACCGGTCCTATCGTGACCGGCTGTCCGTCTCTGATCAAGCGCGCCGCGGTTACGCGGCGCTTGGCGTCCGTTTCCACCTCGACCTCATCAGGATTGAAGTACTGCCACCGGCCGTGCTCGTTTTCACGGTAGTACGTTTCCTTGCACACCATCCCCTGGGTCAATAGTCGCGTAAAGGGTTCGTCCGACGCCACGAGGCCGGCGTCGCGCATCGCCTTGTGAAAGAAACGCGCGTAGAGTAAATGCAGCACCGCATGCTCGATACCGCCGACATAGATATCGACCGGCATCCAGTAATCGACGCGATCGTCGACCATCGCCTTCTCATTGTCGCGGCAGCAGAAACGTGAAAAATACCACGACGATTCGAAAAACGTGTCGAAGGTGTCCGTCTCACGCCGCGCCGGCGCGCCCGTTGGCATCGTTGCGTCAATGAAGTCGGGCATCGAGCGCAGAGGTGAAGCGACACCCGCCCACTCGACCTCCTCAGGCAGGACCACGGGAAGGCCTTCGTCAACCTCCGGCACCGCCTCGCCGCCATCGCCGTAGAGGACCGGAATGGGACAGCCCCAGTAACGTTGACGCGACACCAACCAGTCGCGCAAGCGGTACTGTATCCGCCGTTCGGCGCGGCCGTGGTGCTCGAGCGCCGCGGCGATCGCGTCGAACGCGGAGGGAAAATCCAGGCCGTCGAATGCCCCGCTGTTTACCAGCACGCCGTGATCGGTAAATGCGCCACGGTCTATATCGACGGCTGCACCGTCCGCCGGCGCCACCACCTGGCGGATCGGCAATCGATGCTCGCTCGCGAATTCCCAGTCGCGCTGGTCATGTGCGGGAACCGACATCACAGCGCCGGTGCCGTAAGCCATCAGAACGAAATTGGCGACCCACACGGGCAGCCGATCACCGGTCAGGGGATGGTTTACGTTAAATCCCAGCGGTTCACCGCGCTTTTCCACCCGTGCGAGGACGGCTTCGCTGGTGGATTGCCGCCGGCATGAATCCAGAAAAGCTTCCAGTTTGTCGTTGCCGACCGCAGCGGCGACCGCTAGGGGGTGCTCCGGGGCGATGGCCATATAAGTCGCGCCGAGCAGTGTATCGGGACGCGTCGTGTACACCGCGAGGTCGCCGGAGCCGTCGCTCAGGGGGAAACGGATGAGCAGACCTTCGGAGCGTCCGATCCAGTTCCGCTGCATGGTCTTGACGGCTTCGGGCCAGCCGTCGAGTCGATCGAGTCCTTCTAGCAGTTCATCGGCATAGGCGGTAATCCTTAAGAACCATTGTGGAATCTCACGGCGTTCGACCGGCGCTCCCGAGCGCCAGCCGCAACCGTCGATCACCTGTTCGTTGGCGAGAACGGTCTGGTCGACCGGATCCCAGTTGACCACCGCCGTGTCGCGGTAAACCAGTCCCTTCTCATACAAACGTGCGAAGAACCACTGCTCCCAGCGATAGTAATCGGGGTCGCAAGTGGCGAGTTCGCGACCCCAATCGTAAGCAAAACCGAGTCGCTCGAGTTGTCCGCGCATGGTTTCGATGTTCGCCCGTGTCCATTCGGCCGGCGGCACCTCGTTCTCGATGGCGGCATTCTCCGCCGGCAGGCCGAACGCATCCCAACCCATTGGTTGTAATACATTTTTCCCCAGCATGCGCTGGTATCGGGAGATCACATCCCCGATCGTGTAGTTGCGCACATGGCCCATGTGCAGGCGGCCGCTGGGGTAGGGGAACATCGACAGGCAATAAAATTTCTCGCGGCCTTCGTCTTCGGTTACCTTGAAGACACCGCTTTCGCGCCACGTTCGCTGCACCGCCGGCTCGATCACCGCGGGCTCGTAGCGCTCTTTCAGGAACTCCTGCATGACTTCATCGCGCAAAAACTGCGCCCTATTGCGGTTTCGACCGGACTGCCGGGAGCAATTTTCATCCGCACGCGGCAGACTTTGGAGCCCGAATCCCGGTGCGGCGCAGAGCATACAGGAGGGCCCTGAGCCGCGCAAAAAAAGCCGGCACCGAGGCGATACCGGCTGGGCGTATCAGCCCGCGGAGGGTGTGCCGAAAAGACTCAAGGTGAGGCGGCGGTCAGCCGATCGCGATTCTTCTTGAGGGTGGATTCGCCGATGCCTTGAATGAGGAGGAGGTCATCGACGGACTTGAAAGGACCGTGCTTTTCGCGAAAGGCAACGATCGCCGCGGCCTTTGCCGGCCCGATGCCGGTGACCTGGGCTGACAGCGTCTTAGCGTCGGCCGTATTGATATCAATGGGTTGCCATCCAGCTGAATACGCTTGCGAGCAGCATCGATGTAGCAATGAACTTCTTGACCGTGGACATATCCATGTCTCCTTAGAAGGTTTCCTTGAGCGCGCCCCGCGGCGCGGCCCTAGGAACAGCCTGCGACTACACCGACGTTCGAGACGAAAGGCAGGGTAGCGAATGCCAGCCGGCACTACGAACGCGAATTGCGGCCGCGCGGTGCCTTGTGAAGGAAAAATTTCCCGAGAGGTATGGACTTTTGCCGCCGTAAAGGCGGGAAGCACAGGCCGCGCTGCAGCGGTTTCGGCCAATCGCTTTAATAGCGTTGGGGGCAAACATCGAGGAATGCACCGTTGGCATGCCTATCAGGTGCTTGGGGACGGTTCTGGCGCTCTCTAGCTGCGTCCGGCGCGGCTGATCTCCCACCCGAAAGATACCTGGCGCTTAAACGCCATCGTTTCGAGCGGTGTGGGCCTCGGTCTGTTGGCTGGCCAGATCGCTCCGAGCCTTCTGCCGTTTGCCTTTACTTGACGGCCGCGATGTAGCAAATCCAGCCCGCGTCGGCATCTGCCGTTTCGACTGGTTCGAACTCGTCGGACCCCTCTTCCTCGTCCTCGTCCCAACCCTGCCAGTACACCGTACTCCGGCTGAAGCCCGCCTCCATCAGAATCTCGCGAATTTCGGGCAGGGTCCACAGGCGCCAATCGTAGGAAAACGCCTTTTTCATTCGCGAACCGTCGTCGAAACGAAAATGAATATGGTTGCTCGTGTGACCGTTGACGGGATTGTAGGACGCCTGATCCCAGACGTAGGTGAATCCCTTGTGCTCCGTATGTTCGTTGAGCTCCCTGAAAGCATCGTAGCCACCGTAGCAATCGAGGAAAAACACGCCCTCGTCGATCAGCGCGCCCAGGGTACGCCGGAAGTAACTGCGCAGCTGAGCGCGCTCCTTGAAGCTGAAGTAGCTGAAATTCATCGCCAGCACGATGTCCTGCGGCGCCGTCTCGACCCGCAGGACGTCGCCCTCGATCAGGGTGATACGTTCACGGGCGGCCGGGGCGAGGTTCGCGACACGATTTTCTGTCCCCCACTGGAGCACCTCGCTATCGAGGTCCACGCCCGTCGCGCTGTTATCCGCATGGCGCCGCACCCACTCACAAGAGGTGCTGGCCGTGCCGCAAAAATCTTCGCGCAGAGTGCGCGCGCGGCGGCCCCGAAGATTCTGGAATTCCTGGTCGACGAAATCGATTTCGGCCTCGACGCACTGGACCGCGGCTTCATACAGAACGTGGCGGTCCGCGGTTTCGGCCATTGATGGCCCATCCGATTTTATGCGGGCGTGTTTTTTTCTCTTTTTGGGGCGCTTGGTCATAGCGGTATATCAGAGCCTTTATACTTTGAACATTGAACGGCGCGCAATCTTAAACACAGCCTGATGAAATTGCATCCGCACCGTTCTTCTTGGCTTGATCCGTTTCAACGCGTGCCCGCGCATCGACGATCCAGACTGCCCGAGCTTATGGACACAAAACGATTCAAATTGGAGACCCCGAGCTTTACATCAACCGGGAATTGAGCCAACTCCAATTCAACCGGCGCGTGCTCGCCCAGGCGATGGACGAATCGAATCCTCTGTTGGAACGGGTGAAGTTCCTGTGCATCGCGAGTAGCACTCTGGACGAGTTCTTCGAAATCCGTGTGGCCGGACTCAAACAGCAGGTCGCGTTCGGCTCCTTGCAGAGCGGCCCTGACCAGATAGTCTCGGTGGAGCAGCTCAAGGCCATCAGCGCCAGCACGCACGAATTGGTCGACGAACAATACCGTATCCGCAATGAAGAACTCCTGCCGCAGCTCGCGTTCGAGCGCGGCTCACCGCGAGCATCCTCGACAAGTGCCGCCCATAACCATTGGGTGCACCCGAGTACTGTTACGGGTTGCACGCCAGGCTTTTCAAGGGCGATTTTTCAGGAACGGGCATGCGTGCCCGGCCCGCCGGCTTTGCTGTGAACCTGCTCGCGCCAGCGCGTCGCCTGCTCAGTGCGAATGGCCGCTGTGGTCGTGGTTCGGCTTGCCTTCAGCGGGGACCGCCTCGATTGCAACTTCAGTACCGGCATTGGCCGCATCGGTCGCCGGCGGGGAATCCCCGTGGTTATGGCCTTTCGCATCCGCCGCATGATGCCCCCGGCCTTCCGCTCGGGCCAGCATCGCGTTATAAGCTGCCGCGTCGAGCCGCGGCAGCTCAGTCATGAAGGCGATCACCGGCCACAACGACTCATCGTCATGGGTCGCCCCCCATGCCGGCATGCCGGTCATCCTGATGCCATGCTTGGTGATCCAGAAAAGCTCGGCCGGTCTCATCTCGGCCGCGGATTCCGTGAGATCCGAAGGCTGTGGGTTGAGCCCCTGGCCAGCGGCCTTCGATTTTCGTCCCGGCGCGCCGTGGCAGCCGGCGCACATGGCATCGAAATCGCTGATGCCGACGAGCCGTAATTCTTCGCTGCTTAGGTCGGGCATCTCGATGTCGCGGGCCTGACGCGCGACCGAAGCGTGCATCGCCGTCGAGAACAACCATTCCGTGACTGCGTTGTGCGGAGAACTCGCAGCGAAATCGTAAAGCCCCGCGTAGACGATGCCGGCCGCAACGACGACCGCAAGCGCGACACCCGTGATGAACATCTTCATGGGCGTGATCGGACTCTCAATTCTTTCGGCCTTATAAGGGGCGGAAGTACGGCACCTTTCCGATACATCCCGGGTGAACTGCCCAGCCTGCCGTCGTAGCCGAAGCAGTGTAGATCTTTGCATCGATCGAAGCGAGCCGCTCAAGGAGCGCGCGCAGGCTGTGACGGCGCGATGGGATCAGGAGCTTGAATAGCTGCAATTCTGACAGCTGCACCATCCCACGCATGCGGTCGACGACGTGAAAACTGTCCTCATTCGTTTTCGCGACGACCATGTGAAAGCTGTTGGAACCGAGATCGACGGCGGCAATCTATCCCCGGGGTAGCGTTGCCCATAAAGAATCGCAATCTCGGTGGTTCGCCTCGGAAGTTGACGTGGTTATACTCCATGGCAGTGATCGATTTAGCGGGGAAGCCGCCATGGCAGACGACAAGATTAGTCGCGTCACGCCGCCCGAAGCGTGGAAGATTTTTAATGACGAATCGAATGCGATCGTTTTGGACGTGCGCAGTAAAGTCGAGTACGACTACGTCGGACATCCACTTCATGCCGTCCACATCGCGTGGAAAGAATATCCCGACTGGACAGAAAATCCGAACTTCGTGAATGAAGTCAGGGCGGCCCTGCGAGATCGGGGCGGCGACGATCCTTCGCGTCCGATACTCGCGCTTTGCCGCAGCGGAGTTCGTTCGTTGGCCGCGGCCAAGGCTTTATCCTCCGCGGGCTACGAGCGCCTCTACAACATCGAGGAAGGTTTCGAAGGCGATAAGGACGGCGATGCCCATCGGGGTACGATCAACGGATGGCGTCATCACGGTCTTCCTTGGGAGCAGACCTGAATTCATTCCTCGGCGTCGGCACGGACGGTTCCGCAGTTCCAGCACTGATTGAACTGCCCTTCCAGATGCTCGTCGCAGCCCGGGCATACCCAGGGAGCGTCCTGCTGGATGCGTTTGCTGAGCGCGCTTTGAATGATGCGACCGGCGGCGCTCTCGTCTTCATCGTGGAGCACCCACACTTCCGGCCAACATTCGTTCACCGGGAGTTCGCCGACGCCGCCACCGAGATAATGGTTGCGAATCAAGCACTGAATACCGGCGGCCTCGAGCAGCGAATCGACGAACCCGGAAAGCACCGGATCGGCGTCGGTAAATACCCGCTTCATCGTCGTAAGACCATCGTCATCACCCGTGCCGCCGTATAATGCACGGCTTTGCTGCCTTTGGCAGCCTGAAATCAGGCCGCGTTTCAGAGCCGACGAGTTCCAGTAACCCCGCCGCTTACCTCGCCACTCAAATGCCGCCCAATAAACTTCGCAATATCGCTATTGTCGCTCACATCGATCATGGTAAAACGACGCTGGTCGATGAGCTGCTGAAACAGTCGGGAACACTCGACCTGCGCCGCGATACCAGCGAGCGCGTCATGGACAGCGACGCGCTCGAGCGCGAGCGCGGGATCACCATCCTGGCCAAAAATACGGCTGTCCGGTGGGACGGGCACCGAATCAACATCGTCGACACGCCGGGTCATGCGGATTTCGGCGGTGAGGTCGAGCGCATTCTATCCATGGTCGATTCGGTTCTTCTGCTGGTCGATGCGGTCGAGGGCCCGATGCCGCAAACGCGGTTCGTGACACAGAAAGCCTTCGCGCGAGGCCTCCATCCGCTGGTCGTGATAAACAAGTGTGATCGCGCGGCCGCGAGGCCCCATTGGGTGCTGGACCAGACCTTCGAACTGTTCGATCGCCTGGGTGCGAGTGATGCCCAGCTCGATTTCCCCGTCGTGTATTGCTCGGCGACGGAAGGCTATGCGCGGCGCGACCCCGATGACGCGGAGCGCGACATGCGCATACTGTTCGAAACGATCATCGAACATGTCCCGCCGCCAAGAGTGGACACAAAAGGTGGGTTTCAAATGCAAATCAGCTCACTCGATTATTCGAGCTATGTAGGCGCAATCGGGATCGGCCGTATCAACCGAGGTCGAATCGCGCCCAACCAGAATGTCACCGTTATCGACGGACATGGCCGTCACCGCCGCGGCCGTGTCCTTGAGGTCCTCGGATTTCAAGGGCTCAAGCGGGAAGCGCGTGATGTAGCCGAGGCTGGCGACATCGTCGCGGTCACCGGCATCGATGAGCTTCGGATTTCCGATACCCTGTGCGATCCGGTAAATGCCGAGGCGTTGCCGTCTCTCGCTATCGACGAACCCACCGTGTCCATGACCTTCGAGGTTTCCGACTCGCGTTTCGCCGGCCGCGAAGGACGCTTCGTAACCAGCCGTCAGATACTGGAACGTCTCCAACGTGAGGTCGTCCACAACGTCGCCTTGCGAATCGAAGAAACCGATGATACCAAGTGCATCAAAGTGGCCGGTCGCGGCGAGCTGCACCTTTCGATACTGATCGAGAACATGCGCCGGGAAGGCTACGCGTTTTGCGTCGGCCGGCCGCAGGTCATCGTCAAGCAGATCGACGGACGCCCGGCCGAACCCTTTGAGAAGTTGATGGTCGACCTATCGGAATCCTACCAGGGCACGGTCATGGAACGACTCGGCGCGCGCCGCGGCACCATCGAACACATGATGCCCGACGGCAAGGGTCGGGTACGGCTCGACTACGTGATTCCATCCCGAGGACTCATCGGATTTCGCACGGAATTCCTCACCGCTACCGCGGGTACCGGAATCATGTATCACACCTTCGAAGACTATCGCCCGCTTGCCCCTGGCGCGATTGCGCCGCGCAAAAATGGCGTGCTCGTGTCCATCACCGACGGTAAAGCGCTCGCCTTTGCACTGTTCAATCTGCAAGAACGCGGGCGCATGCTCCTCGCGCCCGGTGAGGAGGTATTCGAAGGCATGATCGTGGGTATCCATTCGCGTGATAATGATCTCGCGGTCAACCCGATGAAAGCGAAGCAGCTCACCAACATCCGCGCCGCCGGCAGTGACGAAAATATTCTCCTAAACTCGCCGCTGCGTTTCGATCTCGAACAGGCACTGGAATTCATCGTCGAGGACGAACTGGTGGAGGTGACGCCCCGGGCAATTCGGCTGCGCAAACGCGAACTGAAAGAAGCCGACCGACGCCGTTCATTGCGCCGCTCGTCGAAATGATCGGAAAGCCGGCCTCGATTTCCCGCCAGCCTCACTATGATTGCCTATGCCAAACAGGCTCCTAGCGTGATCGGATTGATACAGCGCGTCGACAAAGCCCAGGTCGCAGTCTCGGGCGAGATCATCGCGAGCATACAACGCGGCCTCGTGGCGTTCATCGCCGTCGAACGCGGCGACAGTGACGCCGAAGCTGGACGCCTGATCGAGCGGATTCTGAGCTACCGCGTATTTCCCGATGACGAAGGCAAGATGAACCGATGCCTGGGCGACATCGACGGCGGGCTCCTGCTCGTGCCGCAATTCACGCTGGCCGCCGATACCCGCAAGGGTGCGCGGCCCAGCTTTTCTCCCGCCGCTCCGCCCGAAGATGGGCGCCGGCTGTTCGACTTGCTTGCTGAAGAAGGACGCCGTGGATACACGCGCGTGGGGACCGGTCGCTTCGGGGCGGAAATGAAGGTCAGCTTGGTCAATGACGGGCCCGTCACGTTTTGGCTGCAGGTACCACCGAGCAAACCGCGAACGGAGGCAGCCCGAAAAGCCGTGTCTCAACAATCGCCAACATGAAACATTTGCTGATGGTCTATCATTCGCAATCCGGATCGACCGAGGCAATGGCTGCGGCAGTGATCGACGGGGCCAGCGACCCGGCAATAGAAGGCATTGAACTGCGCATCCTGACTCCGCTGGACGCGTCCGTCGACGACGTCCTTTGGGCTGATGGAATTATTCTCGGAACCCCCGAGAATTTCGGATACATGTCGGGAGCGCTCAAATATTTTTTTGACCATATCTACTATCCCTGCCTCGAACACACCCAGGGACTGCCATATGTCCTCTTCGTCAAGGCCGGCAACGACGGCAGCGGCGCGCTCGCGAGCGTCAAGCGACTCGTCATGGGCTTGCGCTGGCGTGAAGTACAGGAGCCGATCGTTGTGGTCGGGGACCTTCAGCCAGCACAGGTCGAAGCCTGCCGTGAACTCGGAATGGCGCTCGCAGCCGGCCTTGAAGCCGGATTGTTTTAGGCGCGCCAGTGTCCGCTTTCGGCGGCGGCTGGCGAGCGCCTGTCGTATTTCGATTGCCGACGCGCCCCGGCCGCCCGGTAATATCGTCGGCTTCCGCGGCCGGGGCCGGGGCCGGGGCCGGGGCCGGGGCCGGGGCCGGCGAGATTAAGTTTCCATTCTAGAAATAGCTTTAGAATGCACGCTTGCGATTGATTTCTGGGAGGCGACATGTCGCTTGATAATACCGCCCGATTGAAGGGCACGGACGCCCGTGCCGAGGCGCGCGACATCCGCAAGACCACTATCGATCCGAATTTCTGGTACCCCGTCGCGCGCAGCAGGGACGTCAAGCGAGGTAAGACGCAAGCCGTTACGTTCGCCGGCGAGCCCATCGTGCTCGTACGCACCAAGTTGGGAGAACTGTTTGCGCTGGAAAACCGCTGCGCCCACCGGCAGATACCGCTCCACGTCGGCGCCGTCCAGGACAACACGATCAAGTGCGGCTATCACGGCTGGGAATACGATGCCCAAGGAAAATGCGTCAGTATTCCCTACATCGACACTTGCCGTATGGAGCCGAACAGCGTCCGCCACTACCCCTCACGCGAAGCCTACGGTCTCGTCTTCATCTTTCCCGGCGAAGCCGCACTCGCGACGTCCACGGCATTTCCCCTGGTCCCTTCGGCGGACGATCCGGCTTACAAGACCCGCTACCTCGACCGGCGCCTTGAGTGTCATTACACGTTCATGCACGAAAACCTCATGGACATGAACCACCAGTTCCTGCACCGGCGCTTAATGGGCGGCATCAAAACGATTTTTTTAGGGACTCGCGAAGGTGAAAACTGGATAGAAGCGGACTACTCGTTTATGCGCGCAAGCGGTAAACAGCCGCTGGGTGAAAAATTCATGTTGGGCAAACGGCCCGAGGCCGGACCCGGCGACCGCGACCTGATGACGATACGCACGGACTACCCTTATCAGACCCTCAAATTCTGGACCGCCGGCAGCGAGCACCCGGCCCTTGACCTGTGGAACGCGTATATCCCGACAGACAAGGCACAGCGGGCCAATCACACCTTCGGACTGATGATGATCCGCCGGCCGCGAATTCCGGGGGCCCTCGAATTGTTCTGGCCTTTCATCATCTGGTTTACGAATGGAATATTCGCCGAGGATCGCTGGATCTGCGAACTCGAACAGGCGGCTTTCGATCGACAGGGCGCCGATCGAAATCGAGAAATATTTCCCGCCATCCGCAGCCTGCGTAGGGTCCTCGTTGACAACGGTTTAGCGATGGATGACGGCCAGAGCGCGCGCATGGATTAAAGCACCGGGTTAGTTCCGCTTAGGTAGGTTAAGACCTTAGGTCTGTTGCCAGATCATCCCTGACTCAATTGATGGGCGTAATATCATGCACTTTGCTCGGTTTCAAACGGGCGAATGCCGGTTGGGTTTCGTGCAATATGCACGTTACTTAATGTTAGGAGTCAACCAAATTTGGAACCGGAGACATAGAAAGTGCGACTAGGAAGAAATCTGTTAGTGGCAATGGACCCGCATTATCGAATTGCATAAACATTATCGACCATACAATCGATCAACCGCCGTGTTACAGCGCCAGACCCTGCAGGCGGCGAAAGCGATGCCTTTCGTCAATCCATCAGCTAATCGTATCGTCAATCGCGCGAAGACGCTGCGTCATGAGGCGCATGACATATAGCGCAAAAAACGGCGTCTGCTGAACCAGAAACGTAAAGCGTCGCTCGTCTACGGCGGCAAGCTTACACTTCGTCACTGCTGTCGCGGTCGCGCTGCGCGGGTTGGTGTCGATGAGCGCCATCTCGCCGAACATCTCGCCCGCCTTGATCGTGCTGATTTGCGTATTGCGCACGCTCAAAGCGACTTCGCCCTCGATGACGACGTACATCTTGTCGCCTGGTGCGTCCTCTTCGAAGATCTTGTCGCCCGGTGCGTAGTCGATTAATTCGGTATCGTTTGTGAAAAGACTCAGCAGATCCAAACTGGCTGAAGACCACATGGCACAATTCCTCGGTTGGAAACGGCTTGAAAGGCGGGCAGAGCATATCCTATCTGGCAGGTACGGGTCTCAGGAGCCCAGCCAATCGCGCGGCTTCAGGAAGCGCTCGTAAAGTTCCGCTTCACGACTCCCCGGCTCGGGCTGCCACGCGTAACGCCATGACACGCGCGGCGGCAGGGACATCAGGATTGACTCCGTGCGGCCGCCGCTCTGCAGCCCAAACAGCGTGCCGCGATCGTAGACCAGGTTGAATTCGACGTAGCGGCCGCGGCGGTAGAGTTGAAATTCCCGCTCGATGTCGCCGTAAGGTGTATCGCGGCGTTTCTCAACAATGGGAAGGTAGGCTTCGAGGTAGTGCTCGCCGACGCTGCGCGCGAAGGCGAAACTGCGCTCGAATCCCCATTCGTTCAAGTCGTCGAAAAACAGGCCGCCGATCCCGCGTTGCTCGCCGCGATGTCTTATCGAAAAATAGTCGTCGCACCAGCGCTTGAAGCGCGGATAGACGTCTTCGCCGAATTCGGTGCAGGCCGCGTGAGCGGTTCGGTGCCAAGCAACGGCGTCGTCTTCGTAGCCGTAATAAGGTGTCAGGTCAAAGCCACCGCCGAACCACCACACCGCCGGTTCACCGTCTTTTTCGGCGACGAAAAACCTGACGTTGGCATGCGAGGTCGGGACATGAGGGTTCGACGGATGTACGACGAGTGAAACGCCCATGGCGTGGAATCGGCGCCCACCGAGATCCGGGCGTTGCGCCGTTGCCGCATCGGGCAGGGCATCACCGCGAACGTAGGAAAAATTGACGCCCGCCTGTTCAAAAATATTTCCGTCGACCAGTATCCGCGTACGACCGCCGCCGCCGGTGTCGCGCTCCCAAACATCTTCACCGAATGACGCACCGCCATCGACTTCGCTCAACGCGGCGCAGATCGTGTCCTGCAGGCCCCGTAACCAGGAAACGACCGATGCCATGAGGCCATCGTCTATGTCGCCATTGATTGTGTTACTCATAAACGTGGCGTCCCGGTAGGATGCTGTTGAAATATCGAACTTTTTAGCGGCCTGCCAACTTATCAAACGCTATCCGAACTGTTAATGTACGCGCCCTTTGATCGCGAATCACGGCCGGACCGATATGGCTGAACGTACCACCCGCGTCACGCGGGACAGCAAAGAAACCCAGATCGCGCTTACCGTGAATCTGGATGGGGCCGGGCACGCCGAGATTAACACCGGATTGCCGTTCCTGGAGCACATGCTTGATCAGGTTGCGCGCCACGGCGTGATCGACATCAAAATCGATGCAAAAGGCGACCTCGAAATCGACGCCCATCACACCGTCGAGGACATCGGCATATGCTTCGGGCAGGCCGTGCTCGAAGCCGTGGGCGACAAGCGCGCGATCCGGCGCTACGGTCATGCTTACGTTCCTCTCGACGAGGCCCTGTCGCGTGTCGTCATCGACCTCTCCGGTCGCCCGGGCTTGACTTATGAAATCGATTTTCCGCGGGCGCGGATCGGCGACTTCGACGTCGACTTGTTCGGGGAATTCTTTCGAGGATTCGTAAACCACGCCAAGTGTACTTTGCATATCGACAACCTGCGCGGCCGCAACGCACACCATATCATCGAAACCGTGTTCAAGGCGTTCGGCCGCGCCTTGCGCATGGCCGTCGAACGTGACCCACGCATGGGAGACGAACTGCCTTCGACCAAGGGCGTGCTCTAGCACGCCTGTCGCCAGTTTACTAAAGTGTCTACGGTCGCCGTCATCGATTATGGTGGAAGCAATCTGCGCTCGGTCGTCAAAGCGCTGGAATTCGTGGCGCGCGAACGTCACCGGATAATCGTCAGTGACGAAAGCCGCGTTATTCGCGAGGCCGAGCGCGTCGTTTTTCCCGGTCAGGGTGCGCTCGGCGACTGCATGGAGCGTCTCGCGGCCTGCAATCTGACCGAAGTGGTCTGCGATTGTGCGCAAACCCGTCCTTTTTTAGGCATCTGCCTCGGGCTGCAATCGCTGATGCCGTTCAGCGAAGAGGACGGCGGAACGGAGGGATTCGGGCTTTTCGCAGGCCGGGTCGTCCGCTTCCCCGAGCGGCCGCCGGCCGCGCCCGACGGTAGCCCCCGCAAAGTGCCGCACATGGGATGGAACCAGGTCGAATGGGCGCGCGAACATCCCGTCACGGCAAGCATCGCGACGGGTACACGTTTCTATTTCGTGCATAGCTATTACGTCGTGCCGAAGGATGGCACCCTGACTCTGGGCTCAACCGAATACATCCGTCCATTCACCGCTGCGCTCGCGAGCGGGTTTGTATTCGCGACGCAATTCCACCCTGAGAAAAGCGCCGCAGCGGGGCTTATGCTGCTGGAAAATTTCTTGGCCTGGAACGGCGGCGTCTAAGCGGACGTATCGTCCCCGAGCCTCATCGCGTTTCACGAGCGACGGCGCGGTAACCGATATCGCGCCGGTAGAACATACCCTGCCAGTCGATGGTGTCGACGCGTCGGTAGGCCGCGGCCTGCGCGTCACTGACCTTCTCGCCCAGTCCGACGACGCAAAGCACGCGGCCGCCGTTGGTCAGGCAACGATCGTCATCGAGACGCGTCCCCGCATGAAATACCCGCGTCAAGGTTTCGTCACCAGCGGTGAGGCCGTCGATGACCGCGCCCTTATCATAAGTACCGGGATACCCTCCGGCAGCCAAGACCACGCCAAGCGCCACCCTTTGATCCCATTCGAGGGCCACCGATCCGGCATCTCCATTTAGTACGGCCAGGCAAGCGGCGACCAGGTCCGTTTTGAGCCGCATCATAATGGGCTGGGTTTCGGGATCGCCGAATCGGCAGTTGAACTCGAGAACCCGGGGTATGCCGTCGGATCCGATCATGACACCGGCATAGAGAAAACCGCAGTAGGGTCGCCCGTCGCTTCGCATCCCTTTCAAAGTCGGTGCGATCACAGTCTGCATAATGCGTTCGTGCATGCGCTCGTCAATGACCGGCGCGGGCGAGTAAGCACCCATACCTCCGGTATTGGGTCCGCGGTCGCCTTCGTCGCGGGCTTTGTGGTCCTGCGACGAAGCAAAGGGAATCGCCGTTGCGCCGTCGGTCATGCAGATAAAGCTGGCCTCTTCACCCTCGAGGAATTCCTCGACGACGATGCGTGCACCGGCGGCGCCGAAAGCTTTCTCCGCCAGCATCGACCTTGCAGCGGCCCGCGCCTGTTCGTGATCCCGGGCGATGATGACCCCTTTACCCGCCGCCAGGCCGTCGGCCTTGATCACCACCGGTAGCGCTTGGGTGTCGATATAATCGAGTGCGGCCGGCAAATCGTCGAAGTTCTCGTAGGCGGCGCTCGGGATGCCGTGCCGTTTTAGAAAATTCTTGGTATAGGACTTGGAAGCTTCGAGGATCGCCGCATCCCGCATCGGCCCGAAGCATTTGAGGCCGGCCTCATCAAAGGCATCGACGATGCCCGCGACGAGGGGTGCTTCGGGACCGACGATGCTGAGCCCAATCGACTCCTCCGCGGCGAAGCGCGTCAGGCGCTCGATATCGTCCGCCCCGATATCGACGTTGCCGACCCTGGCTTCGCGCGCAGTGCCGGCGTTACCGGGCGCACAGATCACGGCTTCGACGAGCGGCGATTGCGCGCATTTCCACGCCAGGGCGTGTTCCCGGCCGCCGCCGCCGATGATCAATACCTTCATCGCATCCTAACCCGCGAATTTCACGAAGCGTCTAAACCGGCGGCTCGTCAAAAAGCAGCATTATTCAACGGCGCATCAATGCCTGAAGTGGCGCTCGCCAGTGAATACCATGGCGATGTCGTGCTCGTCGGCGGCCGCGATAACCTCGTCGTCGCGCATCGAGCCGCCGGGTTGCACGACGGCGCGGATGCCCGCCTCGGCGGCGGAATCGATGCCGTCTCTGAACGGAAAGAACGCGTCGGATGCCATCACCGCCCCGGCGACTTCGAGTCGTTCGTCCGCTGCCTTGATCGCGGCGATGCGGGCGCTGTAGACGCGGCTCATCTGGCCCGCGCCGATCCCTATCGTGGCCCGAGCGCGAGCATAAACGATGGCGTTCGATTTCACACAAGCGACCACGCGCCAGGCGAAGATGAGGTCGCGCAATTCGTCCGCCGACGGTGCTCTGCGCGTGACCGGCTTGAGCGAACCCGTGCCCGTCGCCTGCGCAGCAACGTCCCGATCCTGTACTAAAAGGCCGCCCATGACCCTCTTGTACTCGAGTTGTTGCAAAAGTTCGCTGGGCCATTCGCCGACCGCCAGCACCCGAATGTTCTCCTTGGCGGCAAGTATGGCAAGCGCCGTGTCTTCGATCGCTGGCGCTACGATCACTTCGACGAACTGTCGCTCGAGGATCGCTTGCGCAACGGTGACATTCAGCGGGCGGTTGAACGCAATGATTCCACCAAAAGCGGACGTTGGATCCGTTTTGTACGCCTGTTCGTAGGCGAGGGCGATGTCCGCCGCCTCGGCGACGCCGCAGGGATTGGCGTGCTTGACGATACAGCATGCAGCATCGTGAAACGATCGAACGCAATCGAGCGCGGCGTCCGTATCGGCGATGTTGTTGTATGAGAGTTCTTTACCCTGAAGTTGCTCGGCTGCGGCAAGCGTTCCGGGGGGTGCGTCTTTTTCGACGTAAAACGCCGCTTGCTGATGCGGGTTCTCGCCGTATCTCAGCATCTGCTTTTTTGCGAAGCGCACGCTCAAGCGATCGGAAAACATCCCTTTCCTGGGCGCCCGATGCGACGACAGGTAGTCGTTGATCGCATGGTCGTAATCGGAGGTGTGTCGAAATGCCTTGGTCGCGAGCCGCTGGCGCGTTTCGGCCGACACAGCACCGTCCGAGTTGATCTCTCCTAAAACGGGCGCGTAGTCGCCCGGATCACATACGACGGTCACGAAGGCATGATTTTTTGCGGCAGCGCGGATTAGAGTCGGGCCTCCAATATCGATATTTTCGATCGCGTCCTCGTGGGTGAATTCCGGCGTCGTGACCGTCTTTTCGAAGGGATAAAGATTAACGACAACGAGGTCTATCAATTCGATACCATGCGCGTCCAGTACTCCCTCGTCGACATCCCGTCGCGCGAGAATGCCGCCGTGTATTTTGGGGTGAAGCGTCTTGACCCGGCCATCCATGATCTCGGGAAAGCCCGTGTGCTCGGACACCTCCGTCACTTCGACGCCCGCGCTGCGAAGCGCTTTTGCGGACCCTCCCGTCGACAGGATGTGGATACCGAGCCGGCTCAAACCGCGTCCCAGTTCTTCGAGATCCGTCTTGTCGGATACGCTGATGAGCGCGCGCGTGACCTTTGCCGAATTTGGCATACCAGAACCTATTGCAAAATTTTTCGCATATAGATCGTGCCCTGCAAGAGCGATTGCCAGGCCGAGTCAGTAGCGCGGAGGCGCCCTATGTTCAAGCGCTGGTATAAAGCAAGCGTGCTTTCAGGCTTCAACCCCAAGGGCCGGCAGTCATTTTTCCGCATTTCGGCATTGCACGTCGCTTATTTGGCATCGCTAAACCACGTACCTCGCGCCTTGATACCCTGCGCAAACTGCTGGCGACGCCTCCGCGAATAATACTGAGGGTGGTTCTACTTGTTATTTAAACCGTACTTATGGAGCTTTTTGCGGAGCGTTGCGCGATTTATTCCGAGAACCCGTGCTGCTTTGGAAACATTTCCACCCGTCTCGCGCATGACGATCTCGACCAGGGGCTGCTCTACCTGCCGAACGACAAGCTCATAGAGTTCCGCCGCCGGCTGGCCGTTCAGATCGTCGAAATACTGTTCGAGCGAATGCTTGACCAGCGTGGTCAGCGGCTGTTCGGCTTTTCGATTGCTTGCACGCGAGGCGCTCATGCCGCACGGTCCAACATCGACGTTTCGTTCAGTGATTCGACATATTCGAGCTGTGCCTGCGGGTCGTCGATTCGATTGAAATCTGCTCTTAGTGCACGCGCCGCAGGGAAAGCGTCCAAATACCAGCCCACGTGCTTGCGCGCGATGCGTACGCCGGCAATCTTCGCGTAATGTCCATGCAGCGAGTTTAGATGCGCATGCATGAGATCGAGGCGTTCGCGCCTTGTAGGTGGTGACACGGACTTCCCCGCAAGGGCGGCTTTGATCCGTTCGAACAGCCACGGATCGCCCTGCGCCGCTCTCCCCACCATGAGGCCGTCAGCAGCGGTCAGTTTCAATACGGCGATCGCATCTTCAGGTGTCCGGATGTCGCCGTTGGCAATCACCGGAATGACGAGCTGCGCCTTGATCGTCGCGATGGTGTCGTACTCGGCCGCGCCGCGGAAGGCGCACGCACGCGTACGGCCATGCACGGTGATCGCGCTGACACCGCAGTCTTGGGCGATCTTTGCAATGATCGGACCATTCCGGTGTTCGGTGTCCCAGCCCGTTCTCATTTTCAAGCTCACCGGAATACTGACGGCCTGGCACACGGCGGTGAGGATCTGCCTGACCAGCGCTTCGTCGCGCATCAAGGCTGAACCCGCTGACTTATTGCATACCTTTTTTGCAGGGCAGCCCATATTAACGTCGATGATGTCGGCACCGAGAGCTTCACAACGTCTTGCCGTCGCCGCCATCACACCGGTTTCGGCGCCGGCGATTTGTACGACCCTGGGTCGAGACTCACCGACCAAATCGAGGCGCTTTCGGGTCTTGTTCGTGTTCCAAAGATGAGGCTTTGTGCTGACCATTTCCGTTATCGCATAGTCGGCGCCGAAGCTGCGGCACAAGGATCTGAACGGACGATCGCTGATACCGGCCATGGGCGCCAGGATGAGGGCGTGTTCAAATTCGTAGGGCCCAATTTCCATATTCGCTTAAGAAGCCTCTGAATAAGTCACGGTGCGTGCTCACTACGCCGCAGGTCGCGCTACGGCGGACGAAATGCAGGCCGCTGGCCGGGAGATCAGCAAATTCTCGAAATAGCTCCCGAAGGCGCGCTCGCCTGGGGTCCTCCGTCGCGAGGGAATGATGATAGCCACAATGGGCTTGTCGAGAAAGGCCTCCTAGGAACCGCTCGCAATCACAGGAACTTAAACTCGAAACTGACGGCAGCGTGCGCATCACCACCGAGCTCCATCACAGATTAGACCGGCTTGTCTGGCGGCATGCCCTCTGCGATCGCTATGCTCCCGTCCAGGTGCTCACTCGGCTGGAAGAGCCGGGCACCGAGGATCTTGCCGGCGGCGTCGTGCAAGCTTAGTTCTATAGCGGGAAACGGTTTGGCGTTGGGCGCGACATTGACCATGGCCGCGTTGGCCAGTAATGCATCGCGGTAATGGCATGATCATCGGCGCTCATGGATGCTTCGGGCAGCGCGTCTGCGGCTTCATCGTCCAGTGATAATAAGCTCCCGCTTCCGTCGTCCGCATCGGTCTCCTGCTCCACGCCTGGGGCGACTTCGAGAGCTTTTGCGGATACTCGGGACGAGTCGCTGGATCCGGGCCTGGGTTTTCCGATCACCTCCTCAAGCACCTCGCCATTCGCGGCGAGGAGTTCTTCGAACTTTGCTATATCCAACTCGGGATCCGGCGCATCGGCTGGGGCTGTAGCGGGTTCCTCCGTGGATATGCCGATCCCAGCCGCGTCAGGTTTTTCTTTCAGCGCTGGTTTGGAGTCCGTCGTCGACGGGTCTGCGACGGTTTCGATCGCCGACGCGTTTGAGTGATGGTGGGTGCTGCGGTTTGCGCCACCGGCGCGTGTTGCAGCGTGTCCGGTGAAGCTGTTTCTTCGATCAGCGTGGTCAGCGCATTGAAGACGGCATCACATTCTCCGCAGGTCACGAATCCGTTCGCCTCGCGCAGGTGTTCGGCGGTCACGCGAAACCAGGCATGGTATTGTGGACATCGGGTAATCACGTGTCGATTTTCACCCGTTTCAAAGTTTTGATTTCAACACCGCAGGCCTGACAGCAACACCCATTCACCGCGCTGTATGGGCGTGCCCATGTTAAACCGCCGTGAATAGACCTCCAACACGGGCGCGATCTGGTTCGCCAGCAGTCCGGACAGGACCAGCCAGCCACCTGCTGTGAGCAATGCCTGAAATCGCGATTCCAGGGTCAGCAGAGGCTCGAGCAGGATGTTCGCGATGATGATGTCGGCGTTCGCGGCGACGAGTAATTCCGGACGTCCGATTCGAACGCGATTGCCCAAACCGTTGACGCGGGCGTTGTCACGCGTGACATCAAGGGCTTCGTCGTCGATATCGATGGCGAAGGTCGTCGCGGCGCCCAAGCGCGCCGCCGCCAGCGCCAGAATCCCCGATCCACACCCGTAATCGACTACGGCCTTTCCAGCGACCGCGCCGCTCGCGGCCAGCCAGTCAAGGCACAAGGCCGTCGTTTCATGCGTGCCGGTACCGAAGGCACGGCCGGGATCGAGGAACACGACATGGTTTGCTGAAGGAGGCGGAACACACCATGTCGGGCAAACGCAAAGGCCACCGGAGAATAGCTGCGGTTGCCAGTGTTCCCTCCAGCTGTGCTCCCAGGCACGGTCTTGGATTTCGATCACCTCGATGAGGGTGCCAGGCGGAAGCCGTTCGCGCACAGATGACAGGACGGGATCGAGATCCTTTCCGGACGCAAACTGCGCGCGGATTTCGAGGTGTTCCCAGTGTTCGGAGTCATCGGTTCCGGACGCTTGGAACAGAGACCCATCACCGTGCGTAAGAGTAATCGATGCGGCGCCCGCTGCCTCCAGGAATGCCTCTAAATCCGCGCGGGCGTCGGCGTCGATACAGCAGCGCAATTCGATCCAGTTAGCCTCCATGCAAAGCAATTCATGCAAGCCCCATCTTGCGCTCGAGGTAATGTATGTCCGTACCCCCGGCACCGAAGGCGGCATCCGTGATGAGATCATGGTGCAACGGTATATTGGTGTCGATGCCATCGATGACCATTTCGGTCAAGGCGTTTTCCATCCGGGCCAGCGCCGCGGCGCGCGTGTCTGCGTGACAGATCACTTTGCCAATCAGGGAGTCGTAAAAAGGCGGCACTTCGTATCCCGCGTACATATGGGAGTCGACGCGCACGCCGGGTCCACCCGGCGGATGATATACAGCAATATGGCCTGGCGAGGGCCTGAAATTTTCGGGGTCTTCCGCGTTGATGCGGCACTCTATGGCGTGGCCGGAAAAGGTGATGTCTTCCTGGCTGAGCGACAGGGGTTCGCCCGCCGCGACCAGGAGTTGCTGTTTGACCAGATCGACGCCGGTGATCATTTCCGTGACAGGATGTTCGACCTGAATCCGTGTATTCATTTCGATGAAATAGAACTCACCGTTTTCGTATAGAAATTCGAACGTCCCCGCGCCGCTGTATCCGACCTTCCGGGACGCTTCCGCACAGCGTTCCCCCATCGCCTTTCGCAGGGGTTCGTCGATTTCCGGAGCGGGCGCTTCTTCGATGATCTTCTGGTAGCGGCGCTGCATCGAACAGTCGCGTTCGCCTAGGTGAATAGCATTGCCGTGAGTGTCCGCGAGAATTTGGAATTCAATATGACGCGGATGTTCGAGGAATTTTTCAAGGTACACACTGTCATCACTAAAAGCGCGCGCAGCTTCGCGCCGGGCGAGGCCGATGGCGTTTCTCAGGGACGGTTCGCCGTGAACCACCCGCATGCCTCGTCCACCACCGCCGCCTGAGGCCTTGATGATGACCGGATATCCGATCTCGCGCGCCAGCGCAGCGTTTTCCTTAGCATCGTCGCCAAGCGGCCTGCCCGACCCCGGGACACAGGGAATTCCCGCTTTTCGCATCGCTTGAATGGCCGACAGCTTGTTGCCCATCAGACGCATCGTGTCGGCGCGCGGTCCGATGAACACGAAACCGCTCTTTTCGAGTCGCTCTGCGAAATCGGCGTTTTCGGAAAGAAAGCCGTAGCCGGGGTGAATCGCGACGGCGTCAACGAGTTCGGCAGCTGCAATGACGGCCGGGATGTTCAGGTAACTTTCGCTCGGCGGCGGGGGACCGATGCAGACCGATTCGTCCGCGAGGCGCACGTGCTTGAGGTCGCGATCGGCGGAGGAGTGAACGGCCACCGTCCTGATGCCGAGATCGCGGCAGGCCCTCAAAACGCGCAGCGCAATTTCGCCGCGGTTGGCGATCACGACTTTATCGAACATGCCGCGTGTCTTCGTCTGAATAGTGTCCATCCATAAACATCAATATTTCCTCGCTAAAGCGCAAAGCCATCACGAGAGCGCTTTGGCATGAATTCAATAACGATCACGTACGACATTTTGGTCTTCATGCCTTGGCGAAAGTTACCTTTTTCGGACGGCCAGTAATTAACCGTTGCGAATTACGACACAGATTTCAAATCGCCCGCTTGCTGGCCCGAGACAGCACACTAGAACTTACCTTGAAATTAATTACGGACGCGAAATATTTTTTGATGAATTCTAATCACTGGTTAATCATGAACAATGATTGGTCATATTCCACCGGCTGTCCGTTTTCTGCGAGTATCGCCGCGATCGTTCCTGCGCTTTCGGCCTCGATGGGGTTCATGATCTTCATCGCCTCGATGATGCAAAGCGTGTCTCCGACCTTGACGGATTGTCCGATTTTCACGAAGGGTTGCATGTCCGGCGAAGCCGCCGTGTAGAAAGTCCCGACCATTGGGGACTTGATAACATGCCCTTCGTCTACCGGGGCGGATGGGTCGCCCGCAGCGCCGGCGGGAACCAGCACCGTCTCCACCGTCTGCTGCACGGGCGACGCGACGCCCGGCGCCGTGAGCGGGTAGCCCCGGCTGATACGCACGGATTCCTCGCCCTCGCTGATTTCGATTTCCGCGATACCTGATTCGTTGAGAAGTTCGATCAGTTTTTTGATTTTTCTAATGTCCACCTGCACCCCTGGCGAGCTTATCGACTCGCCTCTTTATTATTCGATGGCGATTCATACAGCGCTAGGAAATCGTTCTTCAGCCTCTTGATAAACATTCGACCGCCGCCTCGATCGCGAACTCGTAACCGATGGGGCCGAATCCGGTGATGACGCCGAGGGCAATATCCGATAGATACGATTCCTTACGGAATGTCTCGCGCGCATGAATATTGGAGATGTGGACCTCGACGAACGGAATCGAGACGCCGAGAAATGCGTCGCGCAATGCGACGCTCGTGTGGGTATAAGCGCCGGGATTGATGATGACGAGATCTGTTTCATCAGCGCCGGCCCGATGGATGCGTTCGATGAGGTCGGCTTCGGCGTTGCTCTGGAAACAGACCAGCTCATGACCTTCTCCCGCAGCCTTATCCACGAGACGCCGCTCGAGATCGCCGAGGCTTAGTGCGCCATACAGTTCAGGTTCCCGCTGCCCCAGAAGATTGAGGTTGGGGCCATTGATCACGAGCAGTTTGGCCAATCCCAGGCTCCCTTGGACACGGGTTCGATGAAGGGCTGCAAGTTATCACGATTTGCCGGCATTTGCTAACAGGATTGGCGATTTTAACGCCATATCGGAGCAAACTATCGGAAGATTAGTCAGCGGAAAGAAACGTGATCAAGGCGTTTTCGGCCGCTTCCGCCGGCCATTCTCCCTGATGGGTCAAAAGCACATTCCCGTCCGCACCGATGACCGCCGTGTAGGGCAGGCCCCCGATGTCGTTACCGAGCGACTGCATGAAACGCACCACGTCGTCTTCGCCGATCAACACCGGGTAATTCATTGCCTGGTCGGTAACAAACGGCGCCACGGCCTCGCTTTGATCGAGCGCGATGCCGACGAATTGCAGACCGCGATCTCCATACCGTGCCTGCAGGTCGATGAACGCCGGGATTTCCCGCAAGCAGGGCGGACACCAGGTCGCCCAGAAATTAACCACCAGCAGGCGCCCGCGCCAGCGCTCGAGCGCGATCCGCCGGCCGTGCAGATCCGTAAACGACCACTCTAGCGGCATTGTTGCGGCGCCGGCCGCTACCACCGTGGCCTTCGGCTCCGGCGTTGCCAAGGCCGTTCGGCTCAGGTATTGATGTGTGACGTAACCGCTGCTTCCCGCGAGCAGCGCGAGCGCCAGGAGCGTAATGTGAAACGGTTTGATCACAAGCGATCGAGATACGCGGTGAACTCCTCGGCATCCGCAAACCCGACCAGCCGGTTGCTTCTCAACTCCCGACCGTTCTTGAAAAACAGCACGGCCGGTGGACCGAACAACTCATAGCGTGACAGCAGCGCCTGATCGGCCGCGTCGTTATCCGTGACGTCGGCGCGGAGCAGCACCAGCTCGCCAAGCCTCGCCGCCACATTCGCATCCGTAAATGTCCGGCGTTCTAGGATTTTACATTCCACGCACCAATCGGCGTAGAAATCCAGCATGACAGCGCGGCCAACCCGGCTCGCGCGTTGTAGTTGAACCTCGACGCTTTCGATTCCCTTGACCTCGATGAACTTGACGGCCGCTCGCTCCTCCGCGCCGCCACCCACGAACGGTGCCAGCGGAAACGCGAGATCCTCGCCGCCCGCCGAAGCACCCACGATAAGCACCGCGCCGTAGAACAGCATCGCCAGCCCCATCCCCTTGCGGAGGCGCCGCCAGCCGCCGGACGAACTATCCACCGCGTCGAGCGCACCCATGAAAAGGGACGACCCGACCAACAGAAGCGCCCACAGGGCAAGCGTCGCGCGACCGGGCAGGATGCGTTCCAAAAACCAGACCGCCATGCCGAGGAAGATCACGCCGAAAATCTTCTTGACGACCTCCATCCACGCACCGGCAACAGGCAGGACCGCACCGGTCGACGTGCCGAGCACAATCAAGGGCAGTCCCATGCCAAGGCCGAGCGCGAACAGCGCACTGCCACCGACCACCGCGGATCCGGTCTGGCCGATATAGACCAGGATGCCCGCGAGTGGGGGCGCCACGCAGGGCCCGACGATGACCGCTGAGAGGATGCCCATCACCGCGACACCCGCATAGGTGCCGCCGCGTTGCGAGCGGCTTAATGCATCGAGGCGGTTTTGCAACCGCGACGGCACCTTGATTTCGTAGAAGCCAAACATCGACAGCGCCAGCAAGACGAAGATCAAGCTGAACCCGATGATCACGGCTGGTTGTTGGAAGGCAGCCTGCAGATTGCGGCCTAGCAGCCCAGCCACGACACCCGCAGCGGCGTACGTTACCGCCATGGCCAGAACGTAAGTCGACGACAAGGTAAAAGCGCGGCGTGTGTTCACGGGTTGTTTCTGACCGACGATAATGCCGGATAAGATCGGAACCATGGGAAACACGCAGGGTGTAAACGCCAGCAGCACACCGAGGCCCAAAAACGTCGCGATCATCGCCGGCAAGGACCGCACCGCGAGATCGTTCGCTATGCGATCGGATTCCGAAAATCCGCGTGACGGTTCGAGGCCGGTGTTCGATATCTCGCCCCGATTAGGCGAGAACGCAACCGTTTTTTTCAACGGGGGATAACAGATGCCGTCTTCGGCGCAACCCTGGTAGCCCACTTCGGCCTCGAGCAGAAATTCGCCCGCCGGCCAGTGTTCGACCGGAACGCTGACGGCGACGTGGTTTCTGAAAATGGCGACCGGCCCGAACCCGGGATCGTCTTTCATCTCGCCCGCGGGGAGATCGGGCCCGGCAAGGACCAGGCCGGCCGTGTGCGGCCTGACCTTCATTTTGTTTCGATAGAGGTAGTAACCCGGTTCGATCTCCCAAGCGATCGTCAGCCTGCCGTCACCGGCGATCTCGTGGGTCATGACGAAGGCCTCGTCGGCCGGCAGGAATTCGCGTTCGCCGACGCTCGAACTCTGCCCGGCCAGACGTTCGAGTTCGTCGAGTACTCCCCCCCATGCGGCGCCGGTCACGACGCAGAGCGTGAGCACAATCAGCGCGTAAGGGCTTGTTCTATCCATTGAAGATAAGCTTCGGATCCAGTCTCGATAGAGACCGCGAGGACCTCTGGTAGTTCATATGGATGCCGGCTTTTCCAGAGGTTCTCAAGAGCACCATATGCGTCGCGCGAAGTCTTGGCGAGTAGCAGGACTTCGGTTTCACTTTCGATGACGCCGCCCCATTTAAATATGGACGTGAGTCCCGGGATGATGTTGACGCAAACCGCAAGTTTCTGCTCAACCGCGTCGCGGGCGAGCATTTCACCGGTTTGTTGATCAGGACAGGTGCATAAAACGATGAGAGCCAAAGGGCGAGTTGCCATGCTTTTCCGGCCACTGTGATGACCGTGGTATTGTAATCCGTCTGCTGCATGACTATCTAACATCGGGAAAAGTGTCGTGCCGGCACAATTCCATTTGAATACGGTATTCAAAACCGTCCATTCTTCGCGCAATCGAGGGCTGCCGTTTAACAGCAAGGGATCCCAAGGTGCCGCCATTTTTCATCTTGTTCGTGCTGCTGTTGAGCGTTCCGCTCATGGAGATCTTCGTGCTGATCGAAGTCGGGCGCTCGATCGGGACGTCGACGACTGTAGCGCTGGTCGTGTTGACCGCCGTGATCGGGGCCTGGCTATTGCGATGGCAGGGGCTGCATACCCTGGCCCGCGTACAGGCGGCGGTGAACCGCAGAGAACTGCCCGCCACCGAACTCATTGAGGGGCTGATCCTGATCGTGACCGGCGTGCTGCTGCTGACCCCGGGATTCTTAACCGACGCCATTGGTTTCGCCTGCCTGCTGCCGGCGGTCCGACGCGGCTTTGCGATGCGGCTCGCGAATCGATTCATTGTCCAACAGGTCCGTACCCAAAACGGCGGCGATCGTACGATCGAAGGCGAGTACCGCATCGAAGACGACCGGTAAGGTCTTCGAAGAGATGCGCGATCACACGCGATAAGAAGTCTCTTGTAGCGGCGCCGGTTCATTGGACTTAAAGCACTGGGCCGGTGGTATGACTGAAATCAAATTTATGGTCGAATACGCGGTCCTCAGGTGGGCGTGCGATCATCCGCCGCCGCTCACTCGGGCCGCTAACATCCGGCCACCCGGGACCATTGTTGACTTAGGGTTCATCTCGACAGGCGCTTGTCGGCGCCTGTTTCGCCTATAAAGTCGATCTTCGTCGATGCGCCTGGTAGCAGCTGGACAGCATGTTCAATGAGGGCGGGTTTCAGAAATGCCATTATGGAAGTCTGCAACGCGGTATTTACTTGATCGTCGAGTCTGGAGGACATCACGATGAGCTACGCCGACCGTGACGGTGTGATCTGGATGGATGGACGCATGGTTCCCTGGCGCGAAGCCAAGGTGCACGTTTTGACCCATACGCTGCATTACGGCGTCGGGGCATTCGAGGGGATCCGGGCCTACAAGACGCCGCAGGGAACCGCGCTCTTTCGCCTCGACGACCATATTCAGCGGCTTTACAACACCGCGCACATCCTCGAAATGGACATTCCCTACGAATTCGCGGTCATTCGACAGGCTTGCATCGACGCCATCCGAGAAAACGGCCTGGAAACGGGGTACGTCCGCCCGCTGGTTTATTACGGGTCGGAGGGCATGGGCCTGCATGCGGACAACCTGTCGGTACATGTCAGCATCGCCGCCTGGGTATGGGGTGCGTATCTCGGCGCGGAAGCGCTGGAGCGCGGCATCCGGATCAAAACGTCTTCCTATACGCGACACCTGGTGAACAGCATTATGTGCCGCGCCAAGGCCTGCGGCAACTACATCAATTCGATCATGGCGTTGCAGGAAGCCGCGCGCGACGGTTACGACGAAGCGCTGTTGCTCGACAACGAAGGCATGGTTGCCGAAGGCAGCGGCGAAAATATCTTCATCGTTCGCAAAGGCATCATATACACGCCGGATATCACGTCCGCTCTCGAGGGCATAACGCGCGACACTGTCATGTCCCTGGCGGCCGAAGAGGGATTCCAAGTTATCGAAAAGCGCATCACGCGGGACGATGTCTACATTGCCAACGAAGCGTTCTTCACCGGGACGGCAGCGGAAGTCACACCCATACGTGAACTCGACAATCGCCGGATCGGCCAGGGTTCCATCGGTCCGGTCACGCGCCAATTGCAGCAAGCTTATCTCGATCTTGTGGAAGGGCGGCGTCAAGGCCCGGGTGAATGGCTGACCATCGTCGATTAGCATCTAGCGGGACGGGACGTTAAGCGTTGAGCCCGACGCGGGATCGACAATGGAGCAAAGCACCGTAATTTGGCGCCTGACCGACGGCAAACGAGGCCACGAACGACAGACCGAAGGGCTCGCGAAGGCGCTCGCTTCACGGGTAAAGGTCGAGGTCGACACGATCGCCGTTCCCCCATCGCGCGCGCGCGGTTTCATGGAATTCTGTAGCGGCACTTTTCATCGCGGCGACCGGTTGCCGACCCCCGTATTGATCATCGGCGCAGGTGGTGCGTGCCAGTGGCCGCTTCTGACCGCCCGCAGGGCGCGCGGCGGCCGCGCCGTCTATCTCATGCACCCGGCATTACCACCGGCATGGTTCGATCTCTGCATCGTTCCCAGGCATGACCGGCCCAAGGAGAGCACCAAGCTCATCGTCAGCGACGGTCCGCTGAACCCGATGGAGAGGACGTCGAATCGGCGTCGGGATCGCGGGCTCATTCTACTGGGCGGCCCCTCGTCGCATCACGCCTGGGATACACCCGCGGTGGTGCGCGACGTCCTCGCCATCGTCGATCGGCGACTGGAGATCACCTGGCAGATCTCGGACTCGAGGCGCTCGCCTCAGGATCTCGGTGCGGCAATGTCGGCGCTGTCGCGTACTAACGCGCGTTTCGTGCCAAACGCGAAGACAACCAGCGCCTGGCTGCCCGAAGCGCTGGGGCGTTCGCGTTATGTCTGGGTTAGCGGTGACAGCGTCGCCATGATCTACGAGGCCCTAACGGCAGGTGCGAAAGTCGGCATCATCGACGTCCCCGCCAAACGGCGCGATCGCATCACCGGCGTTGCCGAGGAACTCAAAGCGGCGGGGAGGGTCGCGACCCTGGCCGAATGGGCGCGGCACGGCGACATGGAGCTCGATGAAACGCCGTTTAGCGAAGCGGGTCGCTGCGCCGATATCATTCTCAAGCTATGGCCGGAGATCGGCGGCGGGAAACGCTCGGCTTGATCGCGCACCCCTTGACCGTCATGCAGCTACTGCCCGAACTCGAGGTCGGCGGCGTCGAGCGCGGCACGATCGAGATCGCAGACGCGCTATGCCGCGCTGGATACCGCGCGCTGGTCGTCTGCGCGCCGGGCCGACTGGTCGAGGAACTCGAGAGCTGCGGTGCCGAGCACATCCCCTTAGCGATCGGCGAGAAGCGGATCGGGAGCCTCCGACACGTCCGCGCTCTACGCAAGCTCATCGTCGAACGGCATGTCGACATCGTGCATGCACGTTCCCGGCTTCCCGCGTGGCTGGGACATCTGGCCTGCAAGCGCCTGAGCGACGTCGCGCGGCCGGCCTGGGTGACGACTGTTCACGGTCCTTACAGCGTTAATCCTTACAGCCGCATCATGGTCACCGGAGAAATCGTGATCGCGATATCAGAATTCATCAAGCGTTACATCGTCGACTCGTACCCGAGGATCGAGGCTCGCCGTATCGAGGTGATCCCCCGTGGGGTCGACCGAAATAAATTCCATCTAGAATACACGCCGCCGACGGAATGGATGTCGGCCTGGCACGCCGAATACCCGGCCCTGGCCGGAAAAGCCCTGTTAACCTTGCCGGCGCGCCTCACCCGCTGGAAGGGCCAGCTCGACTTCATCGAAATGATCGCGCGATTACGCCGCCGCGATGCACACGTGCATGGCCTCCTCGCGGGAGCTGCACATCGAGGCCGGGGATCTTTCGAAGATGAACTCAAACACACCGTCCAGCGATTGGGGCTAGCACGGGATATCACTTTCCTGGGGCACCGGCGCGATCTCCGCGAGATCCTCGCGATATCCGACATCGCCTATTCACTGACACGGGAGCCGGAAGCCTTCGGACGCACGACCGTGGAGGCTTTGAGCCTGGGCACGCCGGTGATCGGTTTCGAACACGGCGGAACTGCGGAAATTCTAAAGCGTATTTTTCCGCCGGGGCTTGTAGACGTGGGCGACGTGGCGGCGGCCGCCGACCTCACGGCGCAACTCCTTAAATCCCGGACGCCGTTACCGCGGGAGCATCCTTATACGCTCGCGCGGATGCAGGACGCCACGCTGTCCGTCTACCAGCGCTTGCTGCATCACCAACGGCTGTAATCGTAGCCGAAATCATGGCGCAGACATGCGGTTAAGACCTCGACGAGGAACGCTTTTCCCGCCGCATCGAAAAATGCGTGTGGATCGGACGTTGCCGATCGTACGGCGCCCGACGGGCGCCGCGGATCGTCTTTTTCCTGCATCAACGGGCGAGTCGAGACCGCGACACCATGTTCAATGGCCGCCTGCGAGAGGTCTAGATCGAGGTCGTGCGCGATGCGTTCGAGTTCGCCCGACGCGTCGTTTTCCAGCGTTTCGTAGTGAATCACGGTCACCCGCCTCGGTACATTTTCCAGGACTTCGCCCCAGCTATTGAGGAAACGTAGCGACCACCACAGGTCGCTGTTAAACTTGCGACCGCGCGGATCCCCCGCGAGATATTCCGAAAATGACACCCCATAAGAGCTCCGCCACTTAGTGTAGTTCGACGCCAGGGCCGCCCTGATGTCGCGCACCAGAACGACGTAGCGCGGCAGCTTGCAGAGTCCGTGAACGCTTTCGAATCTGAGCAACGGGTGCGCGATCGTATGACTGGCGATGATCCGGGGCAGCTGCGGATAGCGCGGTAGATCCTTCGGTCCGCCGATGATGTCATTGGCATGATTGTAGGCCGGCGGCGGCGTCCCGTATTGATGAGATAATGCATTGGCCAACATGAACTTGAGCCAATGAGTACCGGATTGATGCATGCTCAGCAGATGTCCGACGTTATGCCGATGCTTGATCAACGCGAAGTTACCCAGGTTTCTACGCCAGGTATGCAGTCGAAAACAGGCGATCAACCGTCGTGGATCTAGCATGCCGGATCAGTCGTGCGCGAGTCGTGACGCGGACATGAAGCGGCCGGCGTCACGATGAACCGTATCCTCGTGATCAAACTGGGTGCGCTGGGCGACGTGGTCATGTCGACGCCGCTGATAGACGCCATTCAGAAATTTCATCAGAACGCAGAACTTCACTTGCTGACGACGCCGGCGTTCGCGCCGTTATTCGACGCATGGCCGAATCTAAAGGTCGCATCGTTTCCCCGCCGCGGCTGGCGCACTATGTTCAAGCTCGTCCGCTGGTTACGTCAGGCTGAGTTCGATCGTATCTACGATTTGCAAGGTAACGATCGAACGGCCATCTGGTGTGCATTATCCGGCTCGCCTGAACGCGTCGGCAACCATAACAGATACCCCAATACCCATCACCCGCCGAACGCCTGGCATGGACAATGTCATATCTTCGATCGCATGGTGGCGGTTCTTGCCAGTGCCGGGATCTCTGAAGTCGATCGTACGCCCATGCTCCCGCGCGGCAAAGACGAACAGCACCGCGTTGAACACTGGCTAGATTCGAATCACCTCGGCGACGACCGCTTCGCCATCCTGCATGCGGGCGCAAGCATCGCGCGCCGTGACAAGATCTGGCCGCATTTCGCGACCCTGGCCGAGCGAATTGCCGACAGCGGAATGCGCATCGTATGGATCGGAGGTGAACCGGATCGCGAGCGCAATGCCAAACTCGCGGCGACCACCGGAATCGATGCAACAGGGGAATTCAGCGTCACCGAGATCGCCGCGCTCGGCGAACACGCGCGCTTCGCCGTCACCAACGACTCCGGCCCGATGCACGTGCTTTCCGCATCACGTATTCCGGTGTTCGGCTTGTTCGGGCCGAGCGACTGGCACCGTAATCATGCGCTCGGCCAGGTCGATCGCGTCATCGCCTGCGTTGAATACGATCCGGCCGACAACAGCCGGGCGTCTGCCGACTGTCTTGCGTCAATTCCAGCGGACCTCGTCCATGCGCGGCTCGTCGCCGAAAACCTCTTGTGAGCTTGATGAGCGGGTAGATACACCCGGTGTTGCCGTTATCTTGTTTTACTGCTTTGTGAGATCTTCGTAGACCTCAAGGTAGCGGTCGATAACCGTCTTCGCATCGAAATTCTCGCTGAATCGCCGTTGTGCTTCGCGTGCCCGCTTGGCCGCTGCGTGGGGATCACGCGCGATGTCGGTGATTGCGCGGGCGAGGCTTTCCGGGTCATCGCGATCGACGAGCAGCGCCGTTTCCTCATTCAACACTTCGAGCGGACCGCTCGTACGCGAGGATACAATGGGTACGCCGCAGGCCATCGCTTCGAGCAGCGCAATACCGAATGGTTCTTCCCGTGACGGCAGAACGAAGACATGCGCGTTTGAAAGAAAACTCTGCACATCATCGGTCCATCCGGGGAAGCTCACTTTGTCGAGTATTTCGAGTTCGCCGGCAAGTGCTCCCAGGACGCGTCCCTGCGGCCCGGCGCCCGCGATCTCGAGCCGCGCATCGACACCGCTGATAAGAACGCGCGCGAAGGCGTGCAACAAAAGATCAAAGCCTTTTTTTCGACGAAACGTCCGAGCGACTTGATCACGAGGTCTTCGCCCGCCGCGCGCGTGGCGCCAGCGGTCGGTTCGAACGCACAGAAATTGGGTATTTTCACGATTGCTGTCGCCGGGATCCCGTTATCGAGAAGGTAGGTCTGCTGTTCGTTCGTGGTCGCAACCAAGCTATCGATGTAACGGTAATAATTGAGATTCACCAAATTGTGCGTTTTCGCCAGTGTCGGCGCCGCGCCGTGTGCGGCACGTCCCCCGAGGTGTGCAGCCCGCGCAAGATGCGTTTGCACGAGGTCGGGAGCGAAGCGCACCAAGTGCTGCTTGATTCGAAAACTGCAAAGCCAATCCCACACACCACGACACTTAACCCGCGCGCATTGAATGTTTGAATGACGCGGTAGTTTTTCCAGCGCCTCACCGCGCGGATCGCCGATCGCAAGGACCTGCAAACCACGTTCGGCGAGTCCGATGGTCAAATCAACGAAAGAACGCTCGGCGCCGCCGAAACGTTTTGCCAGCATGATCTGCGCCACTCGCATTGGCGTCAGGCTTCCGTGCTGAGCGCAAGCGTGCGCAGGCTTTCGAACACCTGGGCCGGCAAAAGCTGATCTAAGCGGCGGCCCGGGGCCAAGACCACATGCGCGCTAAGACCCCAGGGACGGTAGCGTTCGGGCCGTCCGGGCCCAAATACCGTCACCGTTGGTATCGACAGTGCCGCGGCCATGTGACCGAGTCCGGAATCGTTGCCGACAAATGCCATAGCGCGTGCGATCGCCGCGCAAGCCGTTGGTAGATCGGTGACCCCAACCAGGTTGCACACGGGTAAGTCGAGGTCTTCCAGCGATCGAGAATCGGGCTGATCGTCGGCCGATCCCAGAATGACCGCGCCGTCGAAGGCCGTGGCCGCCATTTGCAGTAATTCCCGGTAATGCCGGTTGGGCCATTTTTTCCCCGGCCAGTTCGCGCCCGGCGCTACCGCCAGCCAGGATTTTCCGGGGAGCGCACTGAGGAGTTCTTCGGCACGCACACGTGCGCTCTCTGCGAGGTGCAGTCGGCATGGCGGAATCTCGGTGCCGGACGGTAATACGGATCGAACGACCTCGAAATGTTCTTCGACCGCGTGGATACCTGGAACAGCAGTGCGAAGTTTGATCAAGCGGCGCTCGGCGCGCAGCAGGTAGGGAATGAGTGGGGTTCGCAGATCGACGATCAATACGTAGCGGCGGCCGCGCAGACGTTTGACGAGCTCGAACTGGGCAGACCAGCCGGCGCGCTTGTCTCGTATGAAAAGTTCGCCGATATAAGGCGCGCTAGCGAGCAGTTCACAGGAACGCGCATCCGCGAGGCAATCGATCGGGTAATCGGGATATTGCCGGCTCAAGGCCTCGAACACCGGCGTGGTCATGACGAGGTCCCCGATATTGCTCAAGGTGATTACGAGCAATCGCCCGTCTTGCTTAGGACCCCTTACTTCAACCACGACGTGATCACTTGCCTATGCAGAAACGTGAGAATATTTCGCCCAGCATGTCCTCCGTCGAATACGCCCCCGAAATCTCGCTCAAATACCGCGCGGCACGTCGGTAACATTCCGCCACTATCTCCGGTGAGTCATTTACCATTTGCCGATTCACGCCTCCTAACTCCGCCGAGGCCGCGGCCAGAGCCGCAAGGTGCCGTTCGCGCGCCACAAACTCGTTCTCCTCGATTTGTCCCAAACCGATATCGTCGAGAACGGCTTGGCGCAGGTAGTCGAGTCCGCTCGGAACCCGTGCGGAGACGAACACATGGGTCGACCCGGATATCTGTTCGATACCCGGGTCCAGTCCGAGGATATCGATCTTGTTATGCACGACGAAAACCGTTTTGTCCTCGAAGTCGTCCAGGTTTTCACTAGCCAGCAAATCATGGACGGAAATGACCTCGGCCGTATCGGTCATCATCAACAAGATGTCGGCGTCATACATGACCTTGTTTGCGCGATCAATACCTTCACGTTCAATCGGATTGTCGGCTTCGCGTAAGCCCGCGGTGTCGTACAGACGTATCGGAATGTCGCGCATCAGGATGTCACACTCTATTACGTCGCGGGTCGTGCCGGGTAACTCGCTGACAATAGCCTTGTCCTCACCTGAGATAGCATTCATCAACGTTGATTTACCGACGTTCGGCGGGCCAACGATGGCCACTGCGACACCGGTATTCAGTCTTGCCCCCTGTCTTCCCGCTGCCCCCAGCTTGTGCAGGGTTTCACAAATGGCGGTCACTTCGGCGATTTGATCGTCGACGATACCGGCAGGCGCGATATCTTCCGGAAAATCGATGGATGCTTCGAGCTGGGCGCGGGCAACGTGAAGTCTGTCGATCAGTGCGTTCGTCCGCCGGGAAAATTCTCCGCGCATCGTCCGCATCGCCGAACGTGCCGCGCGTACCGATCGTGAGTTGATCAAATCGGCGATCGCCTCGGCCTGAGCGAGATCTATCTTGCCGTGCCGGAAAGCGCGTTCGGTGAATTCGCCCGGACGTGCAGGACGCGCACCCTGCGCGCAGATCGCCTCGAAAAGGAGCTGGAGTACGACGAGGCTTCCGTGAGCATGAAACTCGGCGACGTCTTCTCCGGTGAACGACCGCGGTGCGACAAAGCGAACTACGATTCCACGATCGATAATCTCACCTGAGCCGTCTATAAAATCGCGAAGAGTTGCTTGACGCGGTTTTGTAATGCCCCCGGTGATCTTCGCCACGACATGACGCGTCAAGGCGCCGGAAACGCGAACGATACCAATACCGCTACGGCCAGGCGGGGTCGATATTGCGACGATCGTGTCATCCGCCATTACGACAACCTATCTCAAAATCATCCGCATGTAGATTGTGCCCTGAAAACGTAAGGGTGCGACCGAGTCGACAGGGCGGCGTTCCGCTGTGTTCAAGCGCCGCAGCAAAGCCAGTGCGTTTTCATGACACAACCCGAGGCCTAAGGCTATTTACGCGCATTTCGGCGTTGCTCGCCGCCCGTTCAGCTCATGGTTTGCCAAGCTCGTCGCACTTTGAACTGCGCGATGAGCTCCCGGCGCACACGTAGATAATTTCGAGATGGGTGCTAATGGATTGAAGCTAGCCCGGTTCGCGTTCGATTATTCGGGTGATGCGCCATTGCTGCGCGATCGAAAGAATATTGTTCACCAACCAGTAAAGCACGAGTCCGGAGGGGAAGAACGCGAAGAATCCAGTGAAGACGAAGGGCAGTATCTGCATGACCTTGGCCTGCGTCGGATCTAGCGGTGCTGGATTGAGTTTTTGCTGCACCCACATGCTGATCCCCATCAACAAGGGAAGGACGAAAAACGGATCCTTCTCGGACAGATCATGGATCCAGAGCGCGAAAGGAGCCTGGCGAATCTCAACGCTTTCGAGCAGCACCCAGTACAGGGAGATGAAAACGGGTATCTGGATGAGGATGGGAAAACATCCTCCCAGCGGATTGATTTTTTCTTCCTTGTACAGCTTCATCATCGCTTGGTTCAACTGTGCTTTGTCGTTCGCAAAGCGGTCGCGTAGGGCGATCAACCGCGGCTGTACCTTGCGCATGTTCGCCATCGAACGATAACCGGCCGCCGAAAGTGGGTAGAAAAAGATCTTCAGAATCAAGGTGAGTATGATGATTCCCCAGCCCCAGTTGCCCGTAAGGCCGTGAATGTATTCGAGTACGACAAACAGGGGTTTGGCGATAAACCACAACACGCCGTAATCGACGGATAGTTCAAGCCCGGGTGTGATCTGCTCGATGATATCGTGGCGCTTAGGCCCGATATACGTGGTACTCCGCAGTGTTTCCGTTGCCCCGGATGCGATTTCCGCAGGTGGGCTTACGAATCCAACAAGGTAGCGGCTGCCCGGTAAAATCTTCGAGTAATACTGGTAGGAAACGTTCTTCGGTGGGATCAGCGCTGCGATGAAGTAGTGCTGCATTACACCGATCCACGCATCGTTCGCCGCCACGTCGATCGGTGCGTCTTCGAGATCGTCGTAGTCGAATTTCTCGAAACGTTTTTCTGGCGTCGATAAGGCCGCACCGGTAAACGTATAAACCATTCCATCTCGTCCGGACACATCCGAGCGCTGTAATTGTTCATATTGGAAAACACGCCACGGTTTGTCACTGCCGTTGCGCAATACGTATTCCACATCGATGAGATAACTGCCGCGTTTGAATTTGAATCGCTTTTCTACTTCGTGTCCTTCAACATCACTCCAGGTCATGCTTACGACCAATTCATCATCGGTTTCGTCCAGCCGGTGATACGTTTCACCGATTGAATAATGAACGTGATGATTCGGCGCCGCCCCGCTACCCGCAAGTCCTCCCTGGTAAATGAAGGTGTTTTCCGGCTTTTCTGTCAGTAGTTCCACTGCCTTGTCCCGCGCGGCCGCGCGGATTGGATACGCGAGCAGCGCAACGCGCACGACAGTGCCACCGACAGATGAAATATCCATCGCCAAGACGTCGGTTTCCACAACGATGATTCGAGGCGTTTCGTCGGAAGCTTCGTCCGCTACATCGACGGCTATTTTAGGTGGCGTTGTTGATTCACTGGTATCGGCTGCCGGCGTCCGTGTATCAAGAGTCGGCACTTCGGTATCGGATGGGGGCGCGTCCGCAGGGAAGTCCTCGGCAACTGCGGTTACCGGAACGCTTTCGATTACGCCGTAGTCTTTCTGCCAGGCCTCCCAAAGAAGCAGAGAAATAAACGCCAGAGCGACGGCGAGCAAGAGTCGGACGTTATCCATAATTCGTAGGAGCGGTGTTCAGCAACGGCGGCGCGGGAAGCTGGGGTATTAAGCGATTTTTATCGCTTGAATCAATTGATCAATATTCCATCAACTCGGCGATTAATGCCGCGCTTGCCTCGTTCAATCGCTCGTTTGACAGCATACCGCATGCGGGTTTGGCCAGTACGACGATGTCGATCGATGGAAGCACCGCTGCACGACGCCGAAAAGCCTCCCTCAACGAGCGCTTGATACGATTTCGACGCGTCGCTTTACCGGCCACACGTCGACCGACGGCGATTCCCAGTCGCGCGAACCCTAAACGCGTCGCACAGAAGTAGAGGGAAAAATACACACCGTTCCGGCGCCGGCCCGTACGCAAGGTGCAGGTAAAGTCTTCGCTGTTATTGAGGCGGCATTCGCGACGAAACTTCGTCGACGCGTTTCCGATTCCGGTGGTGTGGCCCGTCAGAGAGCCAGGCGCGCCCGACCACGCGCGCGCCGCGCCTTGATGATTCGTCGTCCGGCCTTGGTCTTCATCCGGGCTCGAAATCCGTGCTTGCGTGCGCGTTTTAATCGTCCGGGTTGAAATGTTCTTTTCATGATTCAACGATCACCGCTTTTGCCGTTCGCCAGTGACTAAGCTTCGTCCAGAGCCCTCGAAAAAGGCGTGCGATAGTAGGCCATCGCGTAGAAAACTGTCAATCTTTTTGGACGTTTAGAGCGACCAGCAACGCCTTGTGGATAAGTAGGGACATCGCGTATACACTCGCCACAGACTCACCCCCATAACTATAACGACAGAACAAACAAGCGTGCAGACTTCTCTTTGGCAACAATGCCTGAGGCAGCTCGAAAACGAGTTATCGCCACAACAATACAACACCTGGATCCGTCCCTTACAGGCGGTCGAAGAAGGCGAGGGGCTGGAAATTCTGGCTCCCAACCGGTTCGTTCTCGACTGGATCCGCGATAAATATCACGCGCGAATCCAGTCGATCCTCGACGGTCTGTCACCGTCGCGGGCCGTGCCGTTGTCAATCGGTGTCGGCAGCCTGCCGCTCATCGGCAAAAACGCCGCGCCAAGTCCCCGGGCAATCACCGACCTGCGCGGTCCGGCACCAGGAGCAAAACGATCCAGCGGTCTCAAGGCGGATTTCACTTTCGACTCTTTCGTCGAGGGCAAATCCAATCAACTCGCCCGCGCAGCATCCCTGCAAGTGTCTGAAAACGCAGGGAAAGCTTACAATCCTCTTTTTATCTGCGGCGGCGTCGGCCTGGGTAAAACCCATCTGATGCATGCGGTCGGTAATCTCATACTAGAAAACCGCCCGGCAGCCAAGGTCGTTTATCTGCACTCGGAACGATTCGTCGCGGACATGGTGAAAGCACTGCAACACAACGTCATCAACGATTTCAAACGGTTCTACCGTTCAGTCGACGCACTGCTTATCGACGACATCCAGTTTTTTGCCGGAAAAGAACGATCACAAGAAGAATTTTTCCATACATTCAATGCGTTACTGGAAGGTGAACATCAAATCGTATTAACCTGCGATCGTTACCCAAAGGAAGTCTCCGGAGTTGAAGAACGCTTGAAATCGCGATTCGGTTGGGGCTTGACCGTGGCCATCGAGCCGGCGGAGCTCGAAACGCGAGTGGCCATCCTCATGACCAAAGCCCAGCAAAGCCAGATTGACCTACCTCACGAAGTCGCCTTCTTCATCGGCAAACGCTTTCACTCGAATATCCGGGAACTCGAAGGGGCCTTACACCGCGTGGTCGCTAATTCGCACTTCACCGGTAAACCGATCACCTTGGAATTCGCCAAGGAAGCGCTGCGTGATTTACTGGCCTTGCAGGATCGTCTGATCACGATGGTAAGCATCCAAAAAACGGTGGCTGAATATTACAAGATCCGCGTGGCGGATCTGCTGTCTAAGCGGCGTAACCGTTCGATCGCGCGCCCGCGACAAGTCGCCATGGCCTTGTCAAAGGACCTGACCAATCACAGTCTGCCGGAAATCGGAGATGCCTTTGGAGGACGCGATCACACGACGGTAATTCACGCCTGTCGCAAAGTCGCCGAATTAAAATCCAGTGATTCTAAGGTGCAAGAAGATTTTGCCAATCTGGAAAGAATACTCAAAACCTGAGGACTTAGACCGGAACAAGATGTGGATAAAAAGCAGTCCGGGATTCGAGTTAAATAATACAGAACTTTCACACAGAATATGCCGTGAAAATGAAACATAATATGCAGGCCAAGCTGCTGAATTTAAAATAAAATAAAGAAATCCCCGTAAACTTCCAATCTAATAACAGTTACAACTATGAAGATAGAAGTTAATAGAGAAGATCTATTACCGGTATTACAAGCAACGAATAACGTCGTAGAACGACGGCATACGCTGCCGATCTTGAGTAATCTGCTCATTACGGCCGAAAGTGATCCGATACAGCTCACAGCAACCGACATGGAGGTCGAGTTGATCTGTCATCTCATCAATTCTCCGGTCGCCGGCGGTAGCATTGCCGTTCCGGCTCGCAAACTATTTGATATCTGTCGCGCGCTTCCGGCTGACGCGAAGATGACTATCGAAAGCACGGATAGCAAGGTCAAGGTTTCCTCGGGACGTAGCCGGTTCACACTCGCCGCGATGAATGCGCAGGAATTCCCGAGCGTCGGTGCTTTCGAGGCGTTTGATGAGTTTGAGATTGCGGCAAGCACCCTGACCGAGCTTCTGGAGAGCACGCATTTCGCAATGGCTCACCAAGATGTACGTTATTACCTGAACGGGCTTCTGCTCGAGCTGGAAGGCAAACACATTCGAGCCGTCGCAACCGACGGACATCGTCTTGCACTGACCGATTTGGCCCTCGAGCACGATGTGGATACGGTGCGGCAGATCATTATTCCCCGCAAAGGTGTTCTAGAAATCATGCGTATTTTGAACGCTGCCGGTGAAACAGTACGACTCCGGCTCGGGGAGAATCACCTGCAGGTCACAGTAAAAGGTCAGTCCTTGACGACAAAATTGGTCGATGGCCGGTTTCCCGACTACGAGCGCGTGATACCACGGGAGACCGATAACCAGGTCATAGCGGACCGCGAAATATTACGCTCGGGCTTGAGTCGCGCTTCTATTCTTTCAAATGAAAAATTCAGAGGTATCCATTTGAAATTTAAGAAGAATTTACGGGTTGCGGTGGCCCACAACCCAGAACAAGAAGAAGCGGAAGAGGAAATAGAGATCGAATACGGCGGGGATCAGATCGAGGCGGGATTCAACGTGTCCTATCTACTCGATGTGCTTGGCGTCATGAGGACGGAAACGGTTCGCATGGACTTGATCGACGCAAACAGTTCCTGCCTTATGCGAGATCCCGAAAATGATCGCTCGCGCTACGTCGTTATGCCCATGCGATTGTGATTCGGATCGCACCAAGATAGCACCGCGGTTCTCCGGCCAAAGATGTGGTTCGATTCGATACGCGTTTCGAATGTGAGGTGTCTGGAGTCGCTTGAATACCGTCCACGAGTTGGCTGCAACCTCGTATGCGGGGCTAATGCCAGCGGGAAAACCAGCCTGCTGGAGGCGATTGCCATCGCAAGTTTTGGAAAATCGTTTCTGACGAACCGAACATCGGAGGTCGTGCGTAGAGGAACGCAGGGCTTGTCCGTGCGGGCGGTCATCGTATCGAGCGAAGGTGTACCTTCGCAGGTCGTGGTACGGAAGGAGAAGGGCGCGACCAGAATATTGGCGGACGGGCAATTGCTGGCGGCGGCCTCGTTACTGGCGCAACGAATCCCGACGCTCGTCATTAATTCCAAGGCCCCGGATTTATTGACGGCGAGCCCCAGTAACCGCAGGGCGTTGATCGACCGTACGATGTTTCACGTGGAACCTACCTATGTGGATACCTGGAAATGCTACCGGCAGACTCTACAGCAACGGAACAGGCTGTTACGACGCCACGGTGGCTACCAAGAAGCGGATTATTGGGATCGGCGTCTGGCCGAACATGCAGAAGCGATCGATCTGGAACGCACTACGATCATCGAAACGGTGAACCGTTCACTCGCGCAATGCGAGCTTTTTCCGAATCTCGGGATACTTGAATTCGAATATCGTCCGGGATGGTCACGGAGTAGGCCGCTAAAGGACCAGTTGAAGGCCGCTTGGGTGCGTGACAGACGATTGGGGCATACCACGATCGGTGCCCACCGGGCAGACATGACTTTACGCGGTGCTGGCGTGGCCATTAGCAAGCTTTTATCGCGAGGACAAGGCAAGGCCATCGTTTGTACAGTGGTGGCCGCATTGGCTGAATTCATCCGGCGGCGTACCGGGCGAGCGCCGGTGCTACTCATCGATGATCTGGCGGCAGAACTCGATGATCGGATACGTTGTGCAATTGTGGATATGATCAACGGGATTGAAGGACAGCGGATTTACACGGCGATCAAGCCGTCGAACCTGCCCGAAATCGCGGACATCGTGCCAGATGCGTTCCACGTGGAACATCACGAGATGGTGCAGATGGCCTAAATATCGGAGAAATCAATGAGTTACGATTCCAAGAACATCAAGGTTTTAAAAGGTCTCGATGCCGTCCGAAAACGTCCCGGAATGTATATTGGCGATACGGACGATGGCACGGGCCTGCACCACTTGGTTTTTGAAGTCGTGGATAACTGTGTGGATGAAGCTTTGGCCGGGTATTGCACGGTGATCGAAGTGCGCATCCATACCGATAATGCCGTCACCGTCGTTGATGACGGCCGCGGTATTCCGGTTGATCTACACGAAGAGGAGCAACGCTCCGCCGCCGAAGTCATCATGACCACGCTGCACGCCGGGGGTAAGTTCGACGACAATTCCTACAAAGTCTCGGGCGGTTTGCACGGCGTCGGTGTCTCGGTGGTGAACGCGTTATCGGAGCACCTGACCCTTCTCATTCGGCGTGATGGGCGCCTTTGGTGCCAGGAGTACCGTGATGGAACGGCAGAAAAGCCGCTGACGGCGATTGCCGACGCAGATGACAGCGGTACGGAAATCCGGTTTCTCCCCAGCACTGAGGTATTCTCGAATACGGAGTTTAACTACGACATTTTGTCACGCAGACTGCGGGAACTATCCTTTCTCAATTCGGGCTTGCGGATAAAGCTGCTCGATGAACGCAGCGGAAAGGAAGACTGTTTTGAATACCAGGGAGGTATTGCGGCCTTCGTCGAGCATCTGAACCAGACCAAAAAACCCCTGCATGCTAGCGTTATTCGTATCATCGCCACCAAGGACGGATCGGAAGTCGAATTAGCTTTGCAGTGGAATGATTCCTACCAGGAGAACATCTTCTGTTATACGAACACGATTTCCCAACGCGACGGCGGCACCCATCTGGCAGGCCTGCGTGCGGCCTTAACGCGGACCCTGAACCAGTATATCGACCGCGAAGGCCTGGCAGCGAGGAATAAGGTCACAGTTGCAGGCGAAGACGTGCGGGAGGGCTTGACGGCTATTTTATCGGTCAAGATACCCGATCCCAAATTCTCTTCTCAGACCAAGGATAAGCTCGTTTCCAGCGAAGTAAAAGGCTTGGTAGAGTCTACAGTTTCCGAGCACTTAAACAGTTTTTTTCTAGAACATCCTCAGGATGCACGCGCGATCATGGGCAAGATCATCGAGGCCGCGCGTGCCCGGGAAGCGGCCCGCAAGGCCCGCGAACTGACGCGGCGGAAAACGGCGCTTGACGTCGCCGGGTTACCCGGGAAACTGGCAGATTGCCAGGAAAAAGATCCGAGTCGCTCGGAATTGTTCATCGTCGAGGGAGACTCTGCGGGCGGATCGGCGAAGCAAGGGCGGGATCGCCGCAACCAGGCGGTGTTGCCGCTCAAAGGCAAAATCCTGAATGTCGAGAAAGCGCGCTTCGACAAGATGTTGTCGTCGACGGAAGTCGGAACTTTGATCACCGCGCTCGGCTGCGGCATTGGTGCGGAGGAGTACGATCCGTCTGGGCTGCGCTACCACCGCATCATCATCATGACCGACGCCGACGTCGACGGTTCGCACATTCGCACTTTACTGCTGACGTTTTTTTACCGCCAAATGCCGGAGTTGATCCAGCGCGGCCATGTCTATATCGCGCAGCCGCCCTTGTATAAAGTCAGGAAAGGGAAACGGCAGCGCTACCTCAAGGACGATGCCGAACTCGACGCCTATTTTATGGAGCTCGCGATCAACGAAGCGGTCGTCGACCTGGGAGACAACCGCATCGACGGGGAACGCATGGCTGAACTGGGCCGCGAATATTTATTACTCGAGCAAATCCACAAACGTCTCGAATTGCGTTATCCCGGGGCGCTTCTGATGGCGATTCGGGTTTGTCCCGAACTCGAACAGCCCGAGCTCATTCAACGCGACAGGCTCGAAACTTGGCGTCAACGGCTCGTCCGCGCCATAGAGGGATTGAGTGATTTGAAGCGATCAGCCGTGGCCGACGTGCATTATTCGGCGCCTGACCGCTGGGAGATCAATGTCACCATAACGGCAGCGGGATCGGACCAGACCTCTCGTCTGGACCGGGAATTTTTCATGAGCCCGGAATACCGTCATCTCAGCCGTCTCGGCAGCCTGTTCGACGACAAGCTCGCCGATACCGCACGAGTGGTCACGGGCGAAGAATCAACAAACGTTGCAACGCTCGGTGAAGCCTATGCCCGCATGATCGCGAAAGCGCACCACGGGACCTACGTACAACGCTACAAGGGGCTCGGTGAAATGAATCCCGACCAGTTATGGGAAACGACGATGGATTCCGAAACGCGGAATCTGGTCCAAGTCCGCATCGAGGACGTCTTTGCGGCCGACCAGATTTTTTCTACGCTAATGGGTGACGAAGTTGAACCGCGGCGAGCATTCATCGAAAGACATGCTTTGACGGTGACGAATCTCGATACCTGAACACATTGCTTGGCTTTAAGTGGCCAACGACCAAAACCAATCGCAACGGTTCACGGGAGACGCTCAATTATTTTTTCCTTCGTGTTCCCGGTGGTTTCATTACGTCGCGCCGAAGGTTTTTGCGTTTCCGTTCAACGCCTCTGAATATTCTGCTTATAGTCCCGAATTAGGGAAGGGGAAGGGCAGACCGCGGCGGCCAGCGCATAAATGCGGGCGGCGCCGGCTCGTTTCAGAACGCCGGCTACCGACGCAAGGGTTGCGCCGGTGGTCACGACGTCGTCGACTAGCAATATCGTATCTCCACGGACCGGCCTGACTACGGTGAATGCACCACGTACATTTACGGTCCTTACCGCCGCCGGCAAGGACGACTGGGGTCGACCGGCACGGGCGCGCCGAACGCGAGTCGCCGAGAGGGGAGTACTGGCGAGCGCCGCGAGCGGTCGGGCGAATTCTATCGCTTGCATTGAACCTACGGTGGATATAGCGCAGCGCCCAGAGCGGAATAGGCAC
>JAYYZW010000048.1:0-5467 GCA_036339995.1 Pseudomonadota bacterium | reverse complement strand
GCAAAGGCGCGCCTCGGCGGCGTCTATTTAACACGCCGTCCTCTCTGGCGTACGGAAGGGGGGTGTCGTATTCTGGCTTTCGAACGAATGGGGGGGATGAAAGATGGCTGCACGCGCGGAACGACGCAGTTTTTGGACCTGGGGTTACGTCGCCGACGAGCCGAGCGATGACGAACGTGCGGCAGCCGCGAAGCGGCTCGCCGGCCGTCTGGGTCAGCTGGTGACGCCGCCCCGTATTCCCCCGATCGAAGAGATCGAACTCCCACCGCCAAGAATCGACGTTCCGAGTCGATTCGACGACTGGATATCGACCGATCACGCGGACCGCGTGACACACACTTACGGAGGGCACCCGGTCGAACTGCTGACCGCGATACGCGGTGAGTTCGTCAACCCGCCGGACGTCGTCGCGCATCCTCGCAGTGAAGATGAACTCGAAGCCGCGCTCGAATGGTGCGACGGCCAGGGCCATATCGCGATTCCCTATGGAGGCGGCACCTCGGTCGTATGGGGTGTGAACGTCCCCGATGGAACTGACGGGGCGGTGACCATTGATCTCGACAATTTGAACGCCGTGCTCGAAGTTGATGAAGTGTCCCGCGCCGGGCGGTTTGAGGCAGGCATTCTCGGCCCGGAACTCGAAGCGGCGTTGAAGCCGCGCGGGCTGACCCTGCGGCACTTTCCACAAAGCTTCCCATGGTCGACCGTCGGCGGCTGGGTTGCGACCCGTTCGGGCGGGCATTACGCCACTAATCACACGCACATCGACGATTTCGTCGAATCGACCCGCATGCTGTCCCCCGCTGGCTGGTTCGAGACGCGACGGCTGCCCGGCAGCGGCGCGGGGCCGAGCCCGGATCGCCTGGTGATTGGATCGGAAGGCATACTGGGGATCATTAGTGAGTGCTGGCTGCGCTTGCAGAAACGGCCCCTGTTTCGCGCCACGGCCGGCGTCACATTTGGCACCTGGGAAGCCGGAACGACCGCTATGCGGCATATCGTGCAGGCGAAACTGTGGCCGGCCAACCTGCGTATCCTGGATCCGGTTGAAGCTGGCAACAACGCGGGTCTCGACGGCATCCAATCGCTGCTCATCATCGGCTTCGAATCGGCGGACCTGCCCCAGGGTTTTTACGTCAGGGAGGCGGTCGCGATTGCGCGCGAATGCGGCGGCATCATCGACGACGACGAGATCCTGGTCGACGACGGCAAGGGCAATACCACGGGGCGTGAGGGCGCGGTCGGCGCCTGGCGGAACGCCTTCATCGGCGTCAACGCGGGGTTGACCGCAGGGCTCGGCCTACTCGCCGATACCTTCGAGACGGCCGTCACTTGGGACAAGTGGCCGGAATTCGACGCCGCCGTGCGGGAACGCGTGGGCCGGGTACTGAATGAAACGCTCGGTGACAGCGCACTGCTGTCGTGCCGGTTCACGCACGTCTACCCTGACGGGCCGGCGCCTTACTATTCCTTCAGCGGGGTCGTGCCGATTGGCAGCGAGCAGGAAGTGTGGCGGATCATCAAGGATGAGGCCACCGCGACTTTGGTGGACGCGGGTGGAACGGTGACCCATCATCACGCCGTCGGGCGCTTGCACGCAGAAGGCTGGGCGAGACAACGGCCGGCGCTATTCGGCGAAACCTTGCGCGCAGTCAAACGCACGCTCGATCCCAACGGGATATTGAATCCAGGTGTTTTGCTCGAACCCTAAACAGGCCGGTAGCCTTCCAGAACAACAAACTCCGCTTTGGCCGCCCCGGCCCTGAGCGCTCGTGCGGCCGTATAATTGGAATGCCGTTCCGGATCCGAGATTTCAACGTGTGCGATCAGATAGGCAGGCATGGTGGTCTCCGTCATTTACATCAGCTTGTCACGCTTCCCCCGGATCTTCCACCAGTCACAGGTCGATTGCGCAAGCGATCGTTCGGCGAGGCGCCGCGCTGTTCTGATTTTCCGATGATACGGCGTATCTGCAGGCAGCTCCAAAATCGATAGATCATGAAACACGATCGAACTCAAGCGATGGGTCTCGTCGCGGCGCTCCTGGCCGGGGTACTCTTTGGTACCGCGGTTGCCGTATCGCGATATGCCTACGACTCGGGAGCCAGCGGAATCCTGGTGGCGGGATTCCGTTCGATCATCGTGGTCGTGGTGCTGGCCGTCGTCGTCAAGATCGCCGGCCATTCCTGGTCCTTGCCGAGAAACCTGATCCCCCTTGTGATCTTGAACGGCATCCTCATGGCCATGATGACCTACGGTAACATCGGCGCAGTCGAGTTCATCTCCGTGGGTCTCGCTTCGCTCTTGTTTTTTACTTTTCCGGTGATCATAGCGGTACTGGTGATGATCTTCCGTATCGAACGCGTGAGCGGGGCGAAACTGTTCGCGATCGGTTTGGCGTTTGCCGGTATCGCCGCCATGCTGGGCGCATCGATAGGCAACGTCGACTGGCGGGGGACGGCTTTTTCGCTGATCGCGGCGATGGCTACTGCGGTCAACGCGATCATGATCGCGCGGTATTTCGCGCGCGTGAACATCCTGGTGGCCACACTGCACTTGAGCATCGTGGCATTGATCACCTTAGTCCTGATCGCGGCATTCGTAGCCGAAGTGCGTCTGCCATCAACCTCCGGCGGCTGGTGGGGCGTGGTCGGTGTCGCGGTGTTTCAGGCCGCGGGAACACCCCTGTACATGGTTGCGCTTGCCCGCATCGGTGCGCTAAAAGCCGGCATGGTCACAAATATTCAGCCGGTGACGGCGATATTCGAGGCCTGGGTATTGTTCGGGGAGGTGCTGAGTGCGCTGCAGGCAATAGGGGGCGCCATGGTACTGATCGGGATCGGGCTTATGCAGTGGATCGATCTCCACGGGCGAACCTCGGTGATCACGCAAATCACGTCGCCGGATTAGCGGGCCAGGTCCGGTCAGGTAGAAGTCGATCTCGATCGTTGCCGCTACCTGCGATATTCGAAGGTTGACCCTGTTCGCTACAAATTGATGTTTCACTCACCTCGCGCCGCAAATTGAAGCCGCACCCCACAGGCTTTGATGATCTTGTGCACGGTTTCTATCTTCGGGGTGTTCTTCGTCGACAACGCGCGCGACAGGCCCGATCGGTTCCAAAATCTGGAGTCAGGCCTTGCCTTTTTCTAACGCTGGCAAAACGCGAGATCTGACCCCGGTGAGCACACCACGCCCCTCATGGCGGTAAGATCGAAGTCGAGCCGCGCTCGAGGGGCCGGTCACGCTACTTGTCGTTCGTGGAGTTTCACCTCATGATTCCGTTCTCGGTGCTCGATCTCGCCCCAATTCTCGCGGGCAGCGACGCGGCGCAAGCGTTTCGCAACTCGGTGGCTCTGGCGCAGTGTGCTGAACGCTGCGGCTATCAACGCTACTGGCTTGCCGAGCACCACAATATGCCCGGTATCGCCAGTGCCGCGACGGCGGTGGTAATCGGCCACATCGCGGGGGTGACGAGCCAGATACGCGTCGGCGCGGGTGGCGTGATGCTCCCGAACCATTCGCCGCTGGTCATCGCCGAACAATTCGGCACCTTGGAATCGCTTTATCCGGGCCGTATCGATCTGGGTTTGGGCCGTGCGCCCGGTAGCGATATGCTGACCGCGCGGGCCATGCGCCGAGATGCGCCTGCGAGCGCCGATCGGTTTCCCCAGGACGTGCAGGAGCTGCAAGCCTTGCTCGGACCGATACGACCCAACCAACGAGTGAGGGCGGTGCCGGGCACGAATCTCAGGGTACCACTATGGATCCTCGGCTCGAGTCTTTTTGGCGCACAACTTGCCGCAGCCTTGGGGTTGCCATTCGCCTTTGCATCCCACTTCGCTCCGGAAGTGCTGTTAGAGGCACTCGATGCGTACCGCACCAATTTCCAGCCCTCGTCCCAACTCGAGCGACCCTATACGATGGTCGGCGTCAATCTGTTTGCCGCGGCAACAGATGCCGAGGCCACCCGCCTATTCACCTCATTACAACAGCAATTCACCAATCTGTTTCGTGGCGCGCCGAGTCAACTGCAACCCCCACTCGATGATATAGATACATACTGGTCGCCGACGGAAAAAACAGGGGTCGACCGCGCGCTCATTTATGCGATGATAGGGTCGAAAGAAGTGGTGCAGAAACGACTCAAGGACTTCATCGAAATGACGGCCCCAGATGAGGTCATGATCACGGCACAGATCTACGATCAGGCGGCGCGCCTGCGCTCGTTCGAGATCGCCGCCGAACTGCGCGACGAACTCATGGAAACGCACGCACCCAAATCGAAATTTGGACACCCATGAACCACTCGCTATGCACGACTGAATCTAACGAGTTTGGACGAAAGGCAAGACCAAAGGGGACACCCATTAGCCGTCTCCGGTCAAGCGGGCGAGCGAAGTATGGAGCCATTCGCCCATCGTGTTCATGATAACGCTCGGGCCGAGCACCCGCGATCTTGTTGCTGTTGGCTACTTTGCCTATGGCAAAGTGCTTCAGTCACCCATTAGGTTCAAGGCTTGGAATGCGGCTCGGTGTGAGACGTCATTCCACCCGTGGCATCGTCGATGCCCCATAAAATCGTCAGCTTCGATTCCATCTCGAAATTTTCCGTGTGCGCCGAGGGTCGGCCCTAGCCCGGAGATCTCACCAGGCGGTCAGTGGGGTTTCTTGACCTCGGCGAATGTGAAAAGACTGTCCCGCAACTCGGTATCGATTTCGACCTCGATCACGTCGAAAATGCTGTGACTATTCTTTTTGAGATTGTACATGGCGGTTCGGAACGGTACTGGGCTTCCGTTGATCTCACGAATACTGTCGCGCACGGTCACGAGCATCTTGTCGAGCGTGCCGTTGTGGCCGAAGAATTCTGTTTTGATCGGAATGCACAAGGCCTGATCGATGTAAGCCCGGATGCAGGAATAAGCGGATGTATTCTCGTCGGGGTACGTCTCGATCACGTGAGCGCCATACCCATCGATATCCGCATCCTCGAGTCGCGTGACCGAGGCCTCTTCCATGAATCCCTGGAGGTGGACGGCGCCTTCCGGGAATGGCGCACATTCGGATAATTTCGAGATAGATTCCAGATAGAATGGCCGCTCGAATCGAAAACGAGTTGGGGAGGAGGACGATGGCCATTGAGCGTATGCAATGCGGTTCTCGGATGAGTCAGATAGTCGTCAATGCGGGTACCGTTTACCTGGCTGGCCAGGTCGCCATGGATGCGCCCGGTGGATCGGCCACCGACCAGACGAAGAACATTCTCGCTCGGATCGATGCCCTGCTCGCCGAAGCGAGCTCCGAGAAATCGAAAATTCTGTCCGCGACGATCTGGCTGTCGAACATCAAACTTTACGACGAGATGAATACGATCTGGGACGCGTGGATTGACCCGGACAATCCCCCCGCACGCGCTTGCGTGGAAGCAATCCTGGCGTTTCCCGAGTACGACGTGGAGATCATG
>JAYYZW010000047.1:0-12444 GCA_036339995.1 Pseudomonadota bacterium | reverse complement strand
TCTTCGCCGGCTCCTTTGGTGGAACAAACGGTGGGTAGTCCGGCGCCGGGTGTACGGGAACGTTCGCTAGCCAGTCTAAATATTCGTCTGCGAGTCCCACATCGTGACCACCCTTGACAAGAATATTGCGGTAGCGAACCGAGGGCTTGCCCTCCGATCCTGACATCGCTGGCGATCCGACATAGACGAAAGCCGTCTTCGTGTCACCGCCGTAGGTCCGTACTTCCAATTCTCGCCGCTCATAGTACTCACCGAGTCCCTCGTACCGATCCAGGGACTCCAAATATTCGTCCTCGAACGCGCAGAGCGCACCGTGAACGAGGCCATCCGCAGCAGGCACAATGTTAGCGACGTAACCCTCCATTGGAAACGGATGCGCGATATTGAAAATGAGGCGCCAACCTTCGAGCAGCGCAGGCTCGGTGCGACTCAACTCAACGCCTTTGACACGTAGGCTTGCCCGGCGCAAATTCGAGCCATAGCCGAAGTAGAAGATCATAATGCGCAGAATGCTACCGCATTCACCATCCAGGGATTAGGGAACGCAGGCCACCCATCCCACCAAATTTAAACAGGAGATTGGCTTTCGGGCGCACGTTTCTTGGATGTCGGCTAGCTGGGTCAGGCAGTGAACCGATGAGAGTTTCACTATTACGACTGGTTCCCACCTAACAGCTAGCCAACAGCCGCCCGAGTCGGGCGATTGCTTCGGCCACTGAGTCGCCACTTTCGGAGGCGTAGCAGAGGCGGAAAAAGCCGGGCTCGTTGATGCGGCATGCCTCACCGGGTGTGAGGTTGACGTTCGCGTCTTCGAGGATCCGTCGCCATAGCTCGCGCTCCGCCTCCCAGGTAGGCGCTTCGAGGTGGGAGCGCAGATCGCAGATCAAGAAAAACGCGGCCTCGGCCGGAAGGTAGGCGATGCCTAGGGCATCGAGAGCACTCGTCACGCGTCGATAGGCTTGCCCGAGTTTCACCCGCATGCCGGCAATGTATTCGTCAACGGCCGCGTCATCCGCAACCAATTCCGCAAGCAGGTGTTGCGTGTGGCCGGAGCAGGCCGACCAGTAGGCCAAGCCCCCTACCGCCTCGAGCACGGCTTGGTTCTCACTGATCAGCACGCCGCAACGCAAACCGCTCGCACCGAAATCCTTGGAGAAGGCCCAGACGATGTGCACCCCGTCTCCCAATTGGGCGTGAAGCGACGCGACGCTGACGAATTCGCGTTCGCCAAAGACGGATAGGGCGTAAATCTCATCCACGATAAGCTGGATGCCTCGACGCTCCGTCCAATCGACAATCTCCAGCACCTCATCGCGTGTGTACACCTTCCCCAGGGGATTGTTTGGGGTCGTAAACAAGAGGGCCGTGACAGGACAGTCGGCCGTCGCCACGGCCGCGTCCAGGCGTGCCGGCGTAAGTCGGAATTCGTCCTCACTCACACAGTGCGCGGGAACGATGTTGAGCTCATCTCGTGTTTCGAGATCGGCCCAAAAACCCGCGTAGCTGGGCGTAGGGATCAGCACGCCATCGCCAGGATCGCAGATCGCATAGCACAGCATCTCGAGCACCGTGCCCGCACCGGCAACTACGACGAGTTGCTCGGCATCAAAGGTCCGCCCGAGAAAGCTACGTCCCATGAACGTCGCGAGGCGTTGCCGAAAATCGAGGTTCCCGGTCATCGCGTCGTATCCGAGCGTGCGCGCCGGCACCTCGTAGCGATCCAATTGCGCGATCAATGCGTCGTTGTGCAATTTGTTCTCGGCAATGCACAAGCTGATGTACCCGTCGGGATGCAACTCCCGATCCCATAGTTGACCCGCACGCGCAAAGTGCTCGGCGATGTAGGCGGGGAACGGTGGGCGGTCGACGAGGAGCTGGCCACGACGCGAGAGCTTGGACATCTGGGTTTCCTCGGAGCGTCGGAGCTCAGGAAAGTGTATTCGGGGAACAGTATATGCAATTCCGGTGACTGCAATGTTGATTTCAGCGCAAACCCCAAGCGCATGGGCGTATTCGCCATCCGCCCGCCACTATGCAACAAGCCGAGCACCGCAATGAGCATGAAAGGGGCTCAATTCTCACATTTCTACATACAGTGGGCGCAGGAAATATTGGATTTTGAGACCTGCCCTTTTCAATTCCACCGCAAGGCGCGGCTTACACCGGTTTTTCGGCATGTCCGCAATCCAAATCTCCATAAATCGTTATTCAGCGAAGATTTTCGGGGTATTCGGATCCTATGTGTCTCTTAAGTTTGTGAGGTTTACGTGCATTAGTTTTACGTTTTGGTAATGATTGCCGCGCTAAGAGATCTTCACGACCAAGGTGCCGGCTATGAAACATTTAATCTTTATGAACACCCTTTATTGTTACCCACAGGAGACGATAAGTTAGGAGGAGGTTGACGATGCGGCGTAGAGCAATTATTTGGGAACGGGTGAGCTCGTGTATAGCCATCACTGTTTCGATGGGCGCCTTGGCACCCGTTTCCGCCCAGCAAGCCCCAGATGAAGCCCAGATGCGCCAAATAATGGAACAAGCCCAGAAAATGCAGGCTTGCATGGCCGAAGTCGATCAGAAAGCGCTTGAAAACCTCCGTGTCGAAGGCGAAGCCATGGGCGAAAAAGTCTCCGCCCTTTGCGCTGCCGGCAAGCGCGATAAGGCGCTGTCTGCAGCCATCGCATACAGCAAAAAGATCGCCAATTCACCGGGACTCAAGGAGATACGCGAATGCAGCGAGTCGCTGGGCGGCATCAAATTCGGCGTGTCGCCACCGACGCTCGAGGACATCGAGAAGAGCGGCCACGTCTGCGACGAGCGCTAATTCATTTTTCGTAATTGCTGCTTAGGGAACCTCTGAAAAAGTCATGGCACATCTGCCTTGCCCATGAAATCGCAAAGCCTTACGTTACGAACCTTGCCAATAGTCCCCGCTATTGCCTGCGATTCCTGCCTTAATCTGCACTGTTCATGAACAATTCAGACGCACCATGAATTATTCAGAGGTTCCTTAGAAAACGATCGGTAGCTCGAGATAATCGTTGTAAATAAACTCCCTGTGCGCTCGGAGCTCCGGCGTCAAGGCCTTGTCGATCTCCGCATTATCGCAACCATAAGCCGACGGGTTCCGAAACCCGCTCGTCATCGGGCAGAGATCATCCGGTAGCGGATCCAACAGCCCGCAAGTCGTCGACCAGTAAATGTCGACCGCGGTGAGACTGTCGCCGATCAGATATTTGCTGCCACGGCTATTCTGCGCGGTGAGTTGCTCATGGAAGGAATTCAGTGTGTTCACTATGCGCGCGGGCGCGGCCTCGGCGCGTTCCGGTGTATAACCGTATTTGGCCCCCAGGAATTCCCAGAACGCCCGTCCTTCGTGACCTTCAGGCAGGCTCTGCAAGGGTCCATGCGCCATACCGAGGCGCTTCAGCCAGAGGAGGCCGTTCTCGCCGGCCAGTTCATTGATGAGACCGAACATCTGCATGCGCAGGCCGCTGTCCTCCGGGATCAGTCGGGGCTCCGGTTCCAGCCGTTCGGCGAGGTTCAATTGGTCGGTCCATTTAGACCGCGGCAGTTCATCGTTCCAGATCGCGACGGGGGCGCTTGCCTGCCCGGTCCAAGCGACGAGATCGCTCTGGGAATCGTCCATGCCGATCTGGAGATCCGATGTCCCCTCGTTGCCGGTGACGACCGGCTTGTACGGAATACCCTTGACATAGAACAAGCCCTTGCACGCTTCGCGCCACGGCCCTGGTACCGGATAGGCGCCGAGGACCAGGCGCAAACCCGACATCTTTTTCGCTTCGGCGATCGTGACGTAATGCAGTTTGATGTCGGTCGGTTGGATTTGCGCAGCCATGGCGTAGCGCCCTCGTCGATTTACTTGCCGTCGACGCTGAATGCGATCAGCACGTTGCCCGGCATCCACAGGTTCCACATGGCATAGCCGGAAACGACGTAAACGTGGCCGTTCGCAACGGCCGGGCCGGGGCCGTTGAGCGATCCGCCGCGTCCGGGGGTCCCGTTCACCGTGTCGTAGTCCCAGACGACCCTGCCGTCTTCGACTGAATACGCCCGAAGATGGCCGTCGAGACTGCCGGAGAAGACCACGCCCGGCATACCGGTTACCGCGGCAAGTTGTCCGGTGTTACACCGCTCGCGACCGTCGCAGGTGTCTTGCGGCGGGCCGACTTCCCAGGCGATGCTGCCGTCGGCGATATTCACCGCGGTGATCCCGCCGGCTTCACCCGCCTCTTGTTCCCAGGCTTCGGCGATGGCGACGTAGGCCTTTTCTCCGTCCACTGCAAAGCCCCATTCAATGCCGCCGACGATGCCGCCGTCGCCGACTTCGGTCTCCCACAGGATCTCACCGGTCGCCGGGTCGAGCGCGTAGAGCTTTCCCGACTTCTGACCCGCCAGCAGGATGCGGCGCCCGCCGGCTAGGGTGACGAGTGCGGCCGAGCTGCCGAAATCGAGATCCGGTCCGTTCGATGCGGGACAAGCAACCTGCGATTCGGGTGAAGGATCGGTGCAGGCGATGTTGAAGGCGTCGCCGGCCAGCGTCTGTTGGATCCACTTGATCTTGCCGGTGTCCATTTCGAGAGCCATCACGGCGTCGGATTCCGGCGCCGCGGGATCCGAGTAGCTGTCGCCGGTGACGATGTATATCGTGTTGTTATCCGGGTCGAGGGTGGGCGCGGTCCACACCGCGGCGCCCGAGGGCGCCCAGAGCTGCGCGCCGATGGCATTCTTGCCACGCTTGCTCGGCGCTTCGGCGATGGTGTGGCGCTTCCAGATCGACTCGCCCGTCGCCGCATCCACCGCCATTACGCCGCCGCGGAAGGTGCAGCATTCGTAATCGGGCATCGCGCCCGCGATTTCCTCGAGCGATGAGATCGGAACGTAGAGCCGGTTACCGTGATATACCGGGGAGCCGGTGATGCGCACGTGCGGATGATCGTCGGCGATGATGTTCCAGCGCTCTTGTCCGGTTTCGGGATCGATCGCATAGACCTTGCCGGACAGGTCGCCGAAGAACAGACTCACCGTGCCGTCGGCGAGTTTACCGAGCGTCAAGGCGGTGCGAACGCCCGCTAAGGCCTCGAAGACCCACAGCGCGCAGCCCGTATCGGCATTCAAGGCGATCACGAGCCCCGAGAAGGTGCCAAAGAAAAGCCGGCCGTCGGCCACGATGGGATGCCCCGACATGGTCGACACGGCGGGTACACCGAATGCCCATTTCATCTTGAGCCTGGGTACGTCGGCGGCGGTGAGTCCGGCGCGTTCGGCAGATTGAAACCGGGTGTTCTCGAGATCATTTCCCCAGCCATTCCAGCCGGAGTCGATGTGCTGGATCGGATTGTCGGGATCGTTCGCGCAGAAAGCTGATTTTGGAATGGCGGCCGCACCCGAAGCGAAGTCGCCGAGGGGCTGGCCCGATGCGTATTCCGTCACGGCGCGGCGCTCGGCGTGGGTCAGATCCCGCGTATACGGCGCCATCAATCCGGCGCTGATCGTTGAGAAGATATCGCGCGGGTCTTTTTTCTTGAGGTCCGCAATCGACGGCATGCGGGGGAGGGTGCGGTCGTGGCAGTGCGCACAGTTCCGCTTGTAGATCGATTCGCCGTCGGGGCCGGCCGCGTCATCCGCGGAGACGGAGCCGGCGGCCGTTACGATGGCGGCTAGGAGACAGGCAAGGATCCGCACGGTGTTCTCTCCCTTCGGCGAAACAAGGATGGGATTATTGCAGAATTCGGCGAGGTCGTATGGCTCGCAGTCGTATTTCCAAGCTTCCCAGGCACCGTATACTGAGCCGGATGTAAGAAGGGAGAGACTCATGGCGACTCTGGAAGAACGACTCGAAGGATTACTGGCGCGCGAAGCCATCCGCGATCTGCCGCTGCGCTACTGCGACTACGTGTGGCGGGACGATTTCGACGGCCTGATCGATCTGTTCACTGAGGACGGCGTGTTCGTCGTGATCTCGGCGGCGGGCGAGCGAACGTTCGCGGGGCGTGATGCACGTAATGATCTGTACCGCAAAGCCGCCCACATCATGCCGCGGCCCTACATCCACAATCATGTCGTGGAGCTGACCGGCCCCGATCGCGCCTGGGGGCGTTGCTGCCTCGACCTGCGGAGTGCCCGCAACGACATGGGCTGGCAGGGCGCGGGCTTTTACGAGGACGAGTACATCAAGGTCGGTGACGCGTGGAAGTTTCAGCTGCGGCGGTTTCATGCGCTGCATCTCGAGGAGATTCCGGAGATTTTGGCGCCGGCTTAATGAGAGTTAGTTCACCTGCAAGCGAGCACTTCATTTGTAAGGACTTAGATTCGTGCTTGGACTATCCTTGAAATATAGGATGTGAACAAAGGGCGAGCATCACGGCAGCGTACTTCAGCCCCACGATACGTATCTTTTTCACGCAACGTATACTTGGCGGGACTGGAATGCTAAAACGAGGGGGGCTTATGACTGCGAATAATTCTCAAGCGATACCGTCGTTCGACCTCTATGACCATGAAATCGACTGGCAGCCGTTTGCTGGAATCGAGAATCTCGAGCTGACCTTGTGCGATCTGGACGAGGATCGACAGGTCCTTGATCTGCTGGTGCGATTTGCGCCGAACAAAACAGTGACGATGCATAACCACCTGGCACAAACCAACATGTTTGTAATCCAGGGAGAGTTGCGTATGTATGAGCCCGATGGCAGCGTGCGGGAAGTACGCCCGGCGGGGCGGTATTACCGTGGTCGGCGTGACGATGTTCACAGCGAAGGCGGCGGCCCCGATGGCGCGGTCGTGTTTTACAGCGTGCGTGGTCACGGCGCCGAGGAGATGTTCCAGGTCATGGATAATAATGAGAATGTCGTTGCGACGATCAGCATGGGCGATTTGCGCGAGGCGTGGGCAGCACAGCAAGCCCGCGGCTAGGAGCGACTCGGAGGCACGCTTTTTGTCCTGCCAGTTACCGGCGATCCCTTTTAGCCGGAAACGAGCCGCGCGGCCATTGCCGGCCGATCCCCATTGAATCCAAGCCGGGGCGGCAAGATACCTCAAAGCTTTGTCGCATGAACCAGGAGGATCTTCAGCAACAATTCACTCCCCATAGGTTCCGAGGGGATTGCAGGCGTCATCTGGAACAGTGCTGCGTGCCGCGAGTAGGCGGTTTGCATCCCAAAGCGAAATTTCCGTATCGATCATGGAGAGAGCGCCTGCCGGTAGTCGCCGAGCAAATCTTCGGGGTCTTCGATACCGACAGAGATGCGGATAAGCGACTCGCCTATGCCCATGCTGGCCCGGCGCTCAAGACCCATTTCGTAATAAATCGTGTGCGCCACGGGAATCGCCAAAGTGCGGTTGTCACCGAGGTTGCTCGATAGCACGGTCAGGTCCAGACGGTTCATAAAGGAAAAGCAATCGATATCGTCCTGCAGGTCGAACGAGAGCAGCGCGCCGGGGTAGCGGAATAGTTTGCGGCACAGTGGGTATTGGGGATGATCCTCGAGACCTGGATAGTAGACTTTCTTTACCGCATCGTGACCGTCGAGAAATTCTGCCAAGGCCTGAGCATTGCTGCATGCGCGTTCCATGCGCAGCGCCAGTGTCTCCGCCCCGAGCGCAAGCTGATGAGCAGCGTCCGGCCCAAGCGATGCACCGAAGTCACGAAGCCCTTTTTTGCGAATCTGCGTGAGCCCCCAGGTTGCCCGATCGCCTTTCTTATAGGCATCGTAGATGTTCTCGAAGGTCGACCAGTCGAACAATCCGGTGTTGGTGAGCATTCCGCCCAGCGCGTTACCGTGGCCGCCGACGTACTTGGTGAGTGAGGTGATAATGAAACTCGCGCCGACATCAATGGGCTGGAACAGATACGGGGTCGTCACCGTGTTATCGACGAAGTAGACGAGACTGTGCTCGCCACACAAATCGCCGATGCGTTCCAGGTCGCTGACCTGCGTGCACGGATTGCCAATCGTCTCCACGAATACCAACCTGGTGTTGTCCTGAATGGCAGCACGCACGTTCTCCACATCGGTGGCATCGACAAAAGTGACGTCGATGTCGTGTGTGGCAAACGTGTTGAAGAGGCTGTTGGTATTGCCAAACAAAAAGGAGCTCGAGATGAAGTGATCGCCGCTTCGCAGCAGTGCAAACAGCGCCGTACCGATCGCGCCCATGCCGGTGGCAAACGCGACCGAGGCGACACTGCGTTCCATCTTCGTCAGTTTCCGCTCAAGCGCGTTGACCGTTGGATTGACCTGACGTCCGTAGGAGTAGCCGGCGATTTGGCCTTGAAAGACAGCGGCCAGATCATGGGCGTCCTCATAGCCGAACGCGACTGAGTGATGCACCGGTTTGTGTAGCGAGCCGTGCTCGATGCCGTCCTGACGATCCGCGTGGATGATTGTGGTGGTGAATCCTGTCGCTTTCATAGTGAGGCTCCAAACGAAAAACCCGCTCGGCACGGCCAAAGCGGGTTTTAAGCTGTCGCTTTAGCCGTACTTCTAACGCGCCCGCAAGCTGATGATCAAATCGGCGCTGTCCACGTTTATAGGCATCTCGCGTGGTCGTGTCAAGATGCGCCCTTACCTTTCACACTTCAATCGAGCATCACGACGATCTTCCCCAGCGCCCTCCGTTCCGCCAGGTCGCTTATTCCCTGGCCGGCCTCGGCCAGGGAATAACGCTTCGACACGTGCGGCTTGATCTCGCCGGAAGCGTAGAGTGCCATCAGTTCATGGTTGTTGTCGCGGTTCGTCTCGGCTTCGCGGTCGGTGAACGAGCCCCAGAAGACGCCGACGATCTGGCAGCCCTTGAGCAGCACCAGGTTGAGCGGAATGCTGGGGATCCCGGCGGGAAACCCGACCACGAGGAAGCGGCCTTGCCAGGCTATCGCCCGGAGTGCGGCTTGAGCGTAATCGCCGCCTACGGCGTCGTAGATCACGTCCGCGCCACCGGGCGCGGTCGCCTCCTTGAACTGCGCGGAAAGGGTCTTGGTGCCATCCTTATCGAAAGGGCCGCGTCCATATACGATGCCTACCGACGCGCCGTGTGCCTTGGCCAACTCGACTTTCTCTTCGCTGGAGGCGGCCGCGACGACGCGCGCGCCCATGGCACGTCCAAGTTCGACCGCAGAGAGGCCGACGCCGCCCGCGGCGCCCAGTACTAATAGGGTCTCGCCCGTTTTTAATGCCGCGCGCTGCTTGAGAGCGTGATAGGTCGTACCGTAGGTAAAGATAAAGGCGGCGGCCTGATCGAAGGGCATGCCGTCCGGCATGGACGCGCATTTGCTCGCCGGCGTGACGACGTATTCCGCCATACCGCCCCAACCGACGAGCGCGATGACGGCATCACCCGGCGCGAATCCCGTGACGCCTTCGCCTACCGCGTCGATTTCACCGGACACCTCGCCGCCTGGAGAGAACGGCCGATCCGGCCGGAACTGGTACTTGTCCTCGATCATGAGCGTATCCGGATAATTGACGCCGCAGGCGCGCACGCGAATACGGACTTCGCCGTCGCCCGGTTCGGCGGCGTTAACGTTCTCGAGGATCAAGGTTTCCGGTCCGCCAGGGGCTTTGCTCAGAATGGCCTTCATTCGGTGCTCCGTTTGGTGAGGGTGGGTCAATTTTCAGTGCAAAACCCGGGAGAAATTTCGGTGCAAATCAACAGTTCGTCGTCGATCAATTCCCAATAACCGGCCCGCTCGAAGCCGATTTCGAGTAATCGTTCGACTGCCGGTTTGTCCATCTCTCCTTACCGCCGCTGTCGCCCCGCTTCCAGTTCGCTGGTGGATTTTAATTGATTGTCGCCGGATTTGCGTCCGCCTGACTCAAACAATTGTTAAAGTAGTTCTACGCTTGCGTTCCGCCTTGGTGGGGATGGGTTCAACCACGATCGGGGCGCACAACCCAATCCACGAGCGGCATGGACACGGGCTACATTTAACATTAACGTCGCCACTTTTCATGATCTTCGAATTTTCCCGGCACTGGGCCTTCCGTTGTCGTGGAATCGATTATTTAAACTTGAATCCGACCATTTACCTGTTGAGTGCGGCGAGCTTCGTCGTCGTCGCCGTGATGACCGTAACCGGCCCGCTACTACCCTTGATCGCGGACGAATTCGGCGAAAGCGTGGGAAGCGCAGGGATCATCGTGACCGCTTTTGCGATCCCCTACGGCGTGTTGCAGATCTTCTACGGCCCGATCGGCGACCGGATCGGGAAACTTCGCGTCATCGCCGCGACGCTCGGCGTCTCGACCGTGTTCATCGTGGCGTGCGGTTTCGTCGCGTCATTGGAAAGCCTGACCCTGTGGCGCTGCCTGACCGGCGCGGCGACGGCGGCGACCGTGCCTCTCTCCATGGCCTATATCGCCGACGAAGTGCCTTATACCGAACGACAGCCGGTTATCGCGCGCTACATCAGTGGCATCATCGCGGGCCAGATCGCGGGGGGCTGCCTTGGCGGCATTGCAGCCGAGTATTTCGACTGGCGCGATGTTTTCTTTTTCTTCGGCATCCTGTCGATCGTTTTATCGGGCGCGCTCTGGTTCACGGCGGGCCGATGCCCGCCTCCGCGCAATGAACGGGCACACCGTTTGTCCGAGGTGCTCGGAACCTACCTTCAGCTTTTCCGTAAGCGGCGCTCGCGCGACCTCATCATCGCGGCAAGCCTGGAAGGGATCCTCATCTTCGGAGTATTGGCCTATTTCGGTGCCTTTCTGCGCCATGAGCACGCCTTGAGTTACCTTGCCATCGGGCTGGTGCTCGCCGCGTACAGCATGGGCGGTGCGATCTACATCGCTGCGGTCTTTCACATCGTGCGGCTGCTCGGTGAACGCGGCATGATCCTGGCGGGCACGGCCCTGCTCGCCGCCGGTTATTTGCTCTTGACGGTCGTGCCTTTCTGGTGGCTTTGTATTCCGGTCTTTCTGTTCGCCGGGCTCGGCTTCTACGCGTTTCACAACACCATGCAGACGCGTGCGACGGAGTTGTCTGCCGATGCGCGCGGCACGGGGGTGTCCCTGTGGGTCTTCATGCTGTTTCTCGGACAGGGCGTCGGCGTCACGCTCTTCGGCTACATGATCGACGGCCCTGGTTACGATACCGCATTCATCGTTGCCGGTCTCGGTGTCGCCGGTCTCGGTCTATGGTTTCAGCGGCGCGTGCAGGTTCACTAAGCTTGACCCGCATGCGGACGATAATCTTCTGCTAATCAAAGATGACGATTGAAAAAATCCCTCGCGGCTGCGCTGGTTTCATCGAATTTCTCGACATAGGCTGCATAGTGATTCGACTTGATGACCAGGAGTTCTTTCGCTCCCGGTACCATGGCGTAGTGATCAAGCGCGATGTCGGTCGGGGTGGTGGTATCCCATTCGGCGAGGATCATCAGCAGGGGCGTGGGTGAGATCTGCGCCATGAAGCCCGAAACATCGTATTCCAGCATGTAGTCCAGCGACCGCAAGGTCGCCCGGTTCTCCCAGGTGCAGTTGGGGTCGGCGTCGACGTATTGGTGAATGAAGTTGTAGGTAGCTTCGCCTGGAAACATGTGCGGTTCGTTAGGGTCCAGCGAGCACATTTGCATGTACTCGGATGGTTCGCCGCGCACCCGCCGCGCACGGTCCTCATCCAGCATCTGGTGAAATCCGGCGATGTCGCCGACCGGCATGAACTGCTGCAGGTTGCGGTGTCCGTTGAGGAACGGTACCTGGCTGACTACCGCCTTTACGCGGCGATCGATCGCGGCGACGGTACACACGGTGCCGCCCGTATAACTGGTGCCCCACACGCCGATGCGCGCGCCGTCGACCTCGTCCAGCGCCTGGGCGTAGGTGATGGCGCTCCGGTAATCGCGCATCTGTAAGACGGGGTCGATGTCCTGGCGCGGTTCACCGTCGCTCGCGCCGAGGCAGCGGTTGTCATAGACGAGGGAGGCCAGCCCGCCCACGGTGAAGACTTCGGCATACTGATCGAGCCCCATCTCCTTGACGCCTGAGAAACCGTGCGCGAACACCACGGTGGGATACGGTCCTGGCCCGGCTTCGGGTGTATAAAGCCAGCCGCGCAAGGTCACGCCGTCGGACAGGAATTCGATATCGCGTCGCATGGTGTTTCTCCCCCTCGGAGTCGTTATTTGTATAGCATCAAGATAAACGCGCGGCGCAGAATGCGCCAGACCCGGGTCATATCTAGAACCCATCCAGAAAGAATAACTCTCGCAAAGACGCAAAGATCGCGAAGTGATGATTGATTGTTATTAAAATTATACTCGCTGCTTTCTTGGGGTCTTTGCGCCTTTGCGAGAGAACTATTGATGCTTATGGATGGACACTATCCAGGTCATTTCCGATTGGTGTGACTTCATTGTTGGTGGACGGAGCGGGGTAGGTAGTGCGCCTCGATCGCGGTATGTTCCTCCTCGGTCAATTCCAGGTC
>JAYYZW010000046.1:0-17904 GCA_036339995.1 Pseudomonadota bacterium | reverse complement strand
ACATTGAATGGCCGTGAACATGACGCGGCCGATGTCAATACTCGCCTCGGTACTCAACCGCGCAGCACGCCGGTAGTAACGGGACCGGGCCCGTCGGCTTTACACAGGGCGATAAGGTTGCCAACTCAATAGGTCATTCATTTATAAAGAGTTTTATCGAGACGGCAAACACGACCACTCTGATTTTGTAAAGATTCTTGACAATTTTGGCGCCGGTGGCGCGCTTAGAAGTCAATTTTTTGTATATAACTCTCTGTTTTAAAAAAAGTTCCCGTCATTTCGCTGCAGTGTAAAATTTTTTGACATCCGGTGCTCTAGTGTATCGTCCCGCGAAAAAGTTGCGTAAGTCGCACCGGATTTTTCGTTCCTGGCAAGGCGCGAGGACGCCGCGTAGCGGCCTCTACGCAAGGACGAGCAACGCCGTCGGGGACGAAAAAGACCAGCGAATTATGGAAGTTGTTCGCGGGACGGCGCACTAGGCAACCCTGCCCGAAACAGCTTGGCACGTACCGTCTGGCGGTACTCTGAGGGGGTAACGGACATTTCCCGTCCGAACAAACGCGCGAAATGACCCGCGTCTTCGTAACCGACGCGGTACGCGACCTCGCTGATCGTTAGATTTGTGTTTTCCAGTAATCCTTTTGCAAACCTGACACGTTCCCGCTGCCAAAACGAACGTGGACTGGTGCCCAGCGCGGCAAGAAAGCGCCGGTTGAGGGTACGGGAACTGATACGCAGGCGCGCGGCGAGTTCGGCGACGGTGATCTGGGCCGACAGGTTGTTTTCGATCCAGGCCTGCGCTTCGACGACGAGTTCGTCATCTAGCGACGAGTTCTCGCCATCCATGTACCGGTATTCCTCGTAGGTACGCCGGATCTCATGCGAAAAATTTCGTTCGACGTGATGAGCGGTGGCGCGATCGTATACACGTTCAATCAGGTTCACCGTCACGTCAGCTAGTGAATTGATACTCGCCGCACAGTACAGCGACCCCGCCTGCGTGATGAAGAACTGCCGTTTCAGATCGACCTGGGGGAATTCCCGTTCGAACGTTTCGAAATAGTGCCAATGTGTCGTCGCCGCTTTGCCGTCCAGCAATCCAGACGCCGCCAGCAGACTGACACCGGTGCCGACGGCCGCAATATCCGCTCCGCGTTCGAACTGCCGGACCAACCACGGCCTCAGCCTTGCCCTGACGACGCCGCTTCGAGTTGGGTTCCGCCACAACGCCGGTAAATAGACGACATCGAAATCGGGACGGCTGTCGAGCATGCAGTTCGGCGTAATAGGCAGGCGGCCGAACTGATCGGAAAGATCTTCGCCGCAGGAAACGAGTCGCAGGCACGCCGGGCGGCCCCCGCATCGTCTGCCCCGCCGGTAATCGTCCGCTGCGGCCCACATCTCGTACGGCAAGGCGGTACCTGTAGTCAGCATGCCGGGCGTCAGCACGAGCCCTATCCTGAGCACGTCGTGATTAGCGATCTCGGGCATTCAATCGATCCGGGTTGCGCGTCCTATATGGCCAATAATATGGCGCATTTGGCCTAAAACAGCCACCCCGACACTTCATAGAATGCAATTGAGAGTATTAATGGGGAGGAGTTGCATGACTCGATTGCCCGTGATCGTTGGCTTCGGGGGCGTCGGACCTGCCGGTCGTTCTTCGTTTCACCACGCTTACGACCGGATCATCTGGGAAAGCCTCGATCGGCGTCGCCGCCGCACCACCGTTACCGCACTCTCTTCGATGATGAATCTCGCCTTCGAGCGGAACGGCGAACTGCGCGCGCCGGACGGCGCCGAAATCGACTCGCCAGCCTACGCGGAACTCGAGGCGAAGGTCCTCGCGGGAACGCTCATCCGGCGCTTGGAGACCACTCACTTCGATCCGGACAGCGTGCCGGGAAATACGCCGCTCGCTATCACCGTCGTTGGCGGTACGCAGAGCATCCTCACCATCGGCGAGCGCGATCTGCCCGATCCGCTACCCGCCGGCTGGCAGGTCGTTTCCAAGGCGGAGGGACGGGTCGTCGTGCAGGTCGAGTGCGGTCAGCTGTGGGTCGAGACGCGGCGCAAGCTGGCCGTGCAGTCTGCCGGACAGTTGCCGTCGGGCTTTGATCCCGCAGCACTCTACAAATCACGATTTCATCCGCGCGGTTTGCAGCTCGTGATCATCGCCGCGTCCGATGCAGTTCGTTCGATGGGTATCGAATGGTCGACCATTGTGCAAACGGTACGTCCTGACGAAATCGCAGTCTATGCCGCCAGCGCAATGGCGCAACTTGACGGCAACGGTACCGGTGGGATGCTGCAGGCACGATTGCGCGGCAATCGTGTCAGCTCGAAACAACTCCCGCTCGGCTTGAATACCATGCCCGCCGATTTCGTCAACGCTTATGTACTCGGCAGCGTCGGTACCACGGGTGCTAATGCGGGCGCCTGTGCCACATTTCTCTACAACCTGCGCCTTGCCGTTGAGGACATCCAAAGCGGGCGCCGGCGGATCGTTGTGGTCGGTAACGGCGAGGCACCGCTGGTTCCGGAGATCATCGAAGGTTACGCCGCGATGAGCGCGCTCGCCACCGACGACAACCTGTGCCGGCTCGATGGCAGCGACACGCCCGACTACCGGCGCGCCAGCCGGCCGTTCGGTGAGAACTGCGGCTTCACGCTCGGCGAATCCGGACAATATTTCGTGCTGATGGATGACGCGCTGGCAGTGCAACTGGGGGCTCAGATCCACGGCGCCGTCACGGACGTATTCGTCAACGCCGATGGTTTCAAAAAATCCATATCGGCGCCGGGCCCGGGCAATTACATCACCCTAGGAAAAGCGGTCGCAGGCGCATGTTCGCTGTTCGGGGACGCTGCCGTGCGCGAGCGAAGCTTTGTTCAGGCACACGGATCCAGCACACCGCAAAACCGGACGACAGAAACACGCATCCTCGACCTCGTCGCGACAGCATTTGAGATCCAGGAATGGCCGGTGACGGCGGTGAAGGCTTTCGTCGGCCACCCGCTCGCTCCCGCAAGCGGCGATCAGTTGGTGAATGCGCTCGGTGTGCTGCGGCACGGCATTCTGCCTGGCATCAAAACACTGGACCGTCTGGCCGATGATCTTTATAACGAGCGCCTCAACATTCCGCTGTTAGACGTCGATCTTGGCGAGCGTGCGCAGATCGCCTTTCTTAATTCAAAGGGCTTTGGCGGCAACAACGCGACTGGAACAGTGGTCTCGCCTGCGGCCACCGAAGCGATGCTGACAAAACGATATGGTGCGAAGGCGATGGCCACCTACCGCGCTAAGCGCGAGGTGGTTGAAGCCGAAGCACTGGCCTACGACAGCGAATGTCATGCTGGCCCGATGCAACCGATCTACCGCTTCGGCGAAGCGTTGATCGACGAGGATGCGATCGCTTTCGAAGACGGTGAACTCTCCATTCCGGGATACAAACTGGGCGTGGAACTGCGTGGCAAAAACCTTTATCCAGACATGCTCTGACCGCCATGCGCAGTGATCAGAACAGCGGCGCGGATCATTGTTTCGTATGCGGCAGCGCCAATCCGATCGGCCTGAAGCTCGAGTTTACCGTCGATGGTGACGTTTGCAGCGGTGAATTCACATCCGCCGCCAACCATGCCGGCTTCGATGGCCTTACCCACGGTGGAATTATTTTCAGCGTACTCGACGACGCAATGGCGAACTGGTTTTTCCTTCAAGGTGCCTGCGGTTATACGGCCAAATCCGAAATTCGCTATCGGGAAGCAATGCTCCTAGGCAGTACGGCTGCGATCGAATGCACAATGATCAAACGCAAAGGCCGCCTCGTTCAACTCACGGCGCGCGCGATAAACCGCGACACCGGTAATCTAATCGCCGAAAGCGAAGGCAGTTTCATGTTGGAGGATCTTGGCAATCTTCCGCCTTCGTAATGCCCATGTCGGAAATATCCTGCCCATCTTGCGGTGTAATCTTCGCCTGCGGCCGCGATGAAAACGCATGCTGGTGTCAGTCCCTGCCCCGCTTATCGCGATCGGCGATTGACCCGGCTTTGAACTGCCTGTGTCAGGCCTGCCTCGGGCAGCGTATCCGTCAATATCAACAAGCCCATGCCAACGGCGCGGTAAGCGATGTTCCCGAAACCGATCCTGATTCTTCAGCATCAGCATAATCACCCTCCCTGGGTTTTTGCCGAATTCTTCGCGCGCGCCGGCTTGGCGACGATGACGCTGTTCGCCGGAACGATCGTTGGTTTATCGGGTCGAATTCCCAGAGAGGCTTTGCTTCACCGGAGGCAGCGTTGCAATCGCATGCGGGAATCTATAGCGCTAATTTCGGGCATTTTATTCTGCTGCCTGCCGTTTTTAGCGGCGGCGGACCTTGAGCCAAACCTGCGGCCGGAACTGGCCGCGAGTCAGAGAAGCTATGAAAACCTAATCGAAGCGCTGGGACGATCCCATGGCCCGCTCGCGTTCGAACTCGCCGAAGAATGGACTGCGCTTGGTTTCCTGCACCGTGAATCGCGTAATTACTCTGGCGCCATCGACAGCTTCGAACGTGCCCTGCATATCGAACGGGTCCACAAGGGCTTGTATCATCCGGATCAAATCCCCTTGATCGAACGACTGATCGAGAGCAACCGCGCGCTCGGCGCATGGTCGGAGGTCGCGCAAAACCACAAGCTTCTTCAATTCGTCAACGAACGCGGAAGGCTCGGCATCAGCCCCGAGCGAATCGCTACTTTGCGCGGACTTGCGCTCTGGAATTTGGAAGCGGCCGACCTGCCGACAGGCCAGGCGCCGTTCCGGCATCTGCAAACAGCTCAGGACCTCACCAAAGAAGCCCTTGAACTAGTGGAATCGGGCCACCAGGATTCTGCGCTGACCCAGATAGAGATTCTAAATCTGAAAGCAGCGATCGCCTTTCGGATCGCTCACCATATGTCGACCTGGATCGGTGACCCGATACACGGTGTCACTGCAGATACCATCATATCCACCACGCCAAATGACGTAAGCGACCTGATATTTCGTCAAAATCTGGTAATCAGCAATTACAGCGAAGGACGCGCCGCCCTCGATCGCGCCAAGAAAATCGCCTACGAGATAAACGACAAGGCAATACAGGCACGCGCCGAACTGTACCTGGGTGACTGGCATCTATTGTTCAATCGGCGGAATGCGTCGGCTGAGCACTATGCCAAAGCGCAACGGCTGTCGCAGCAGGCAAATATCGATTTGTTGGACACGTACCGCCGCCTGCCGAATTTCATCGGCGACGACGCCGGCCGCCTAAAATCCGTGCAATCCGGGGGGCATGTAAACTACGTACGTACGCGCTTTGACATCGATCGGCAGGGTCGTGCGCGCAACGTGGAAATCCTGGAAGTGAATCCGCCAGGCGAGTCGCGCTTGGCCCGGCGCGCACGAAAAAAACTGCGCGAGACGCGGTTTCGACCTCGTTACGAACAAGGCGATCCGGTGAAATCCAAAGGCGTCGAAATACGATTTTTGTTTCCGCAAGCCGATACCGCCAAACTTGCGAAAGGAGCGACCTAGTGGAATCCCGATTGTTCAATTCGTGCCTTAAACCCGCCCTGTTGATCCTGGTGACCTGCGCGCTCGGCGCATGCAATACAAATCCGCCACGGCCCAAGCCGGTACCCCTCCCGCGAACGCTCCCGGAACCCCCACCACCGCCCCCGCAGCAATCGAGCACCCACTCAGAGCTATCGGACATGAACGAGGCGCGATCGGCAGAGCAGCAGTCCTACCCCGCGCCCAGCGCGGACGCGGCCGAAGTTGAAATCGAGGAAATCAGCCTTGACGGTGATTCCGAGGCATCCACGAAAACCACAAGCACCGAAACCATGCAGGCACAACGGGAAACGGGTGGCGAGACTGTCCGCAGCACACAGTCCGGCGGTGGTGGCGGTTCCAGTCCACGCGGCGCAGCCTACGAGGCGGCTGAAGCCGAACTCGCCAGCAGCACCGGCGTTGTTTTGCTGAATCCGACCGACACCGAGACTGAAAAAGATTTGATCGGGCCGAATATGAACATCGGCGCCAAAACAGAAGCCGAACGAATCGCGAGACTCGACAGCGAATTAGACGGCAGCCTTGCCGAGTTTGACGCGGAGATGCGGCGTGCGCGCGCGGCGGCCGAAATAGATAAAAACCAGGCCTACGGTGGTGGCGGCAGCCCCGCCGGAATAAAGGGCGGCCGGGGCCAGCGATATGAAGCCCCCGACGAACGGCGCGGTGAGGGCGGAGCCGCCGCCGGAACCGGGATCGGAAATACACCCGATCTCGTCGGAGAAACTGGAGGAGGACGGCAGCACATCGCCGCAGCGGCACCCCCGCCCAATATCTCGGACGGCCGTGACGACGACATCGTGGCGCGTCAATTGCGCGAAGCCGCAACCAAGGAAGCCGACCCGATTCTGCGCGAAAAACTCTGGGAGGAGTACCGCAAGTACAAAGCGGGACTCTGAATTTGATGCGAATTGGAAGCTTGAGTACCGCTTGCTCGATCGTTTTGCTGTTCGTACTGACGGGTTGTGCCACGCAATCCGTGCGTTCAACGGCCATCGTACCCATTAATTCAGTGGTCGAATCCATCCCGGACGACCTGCTACTCGATGTCAATATCGCGATTCTCGATCTCGGCATCGAGAATCTTGATCCCAAGAAAACGACGACGACGCCTGGGATCAGGCGCGCCGAGGGACATTACATCGCCGAGCGGCTCAAGCAGACGCTCGAAACCTCAAGGCAATGGGCTGCGGTTCGAGTGGTACCTGAGATCGGGCGTGAAGTTGACGTCACGGTATCCGGCAAGATTTTAAAGTCCGACGGTGAAACCCTGATAATCCAGATCACCGTGAAAGATGCAACAGGGCACAGCTGGTTCACGAGGACCTACAACGAGAAAGTGAGCCGGTTCGCCTACGACGCGGAGATCAGGAGGCGACAGGAACCCTTCCAGAACGTCTACAACCGGGTTGCGAACGATATGCGCGAATACCTCATGCGACAGGACCTGACCGCGCTAGGTAACATCAGGACGACCAGCGAACTCCGCTTCGCCGGACGATTCGCACCGGAACCTTTCGCCGAATACCTTGAGGTAGATTCCAGGGGGCATTACTCGATACAGCGGCTCCCCGCGGAAAACGATCCGATCCTACAGCGGGTTCGCCAGATCCGGGTGCGTGATGAGATGTTCGTCGATCGTCTGCAGGATTTCTACCAGGAGTTCGATCGCGAGATGACTGCGTCTTATGACAACTGGCGTCTGGAAAGCTATACGGAGACCGAAACCCTGCGCGAACTCAAGTCGCAGGCATTGGCGCGGACGCTCGGCGGCGCGCTTGCGGTAATCGGCGGGATTCTCGCGCAGGGCAGCAACAGTGCGACGGCGCGGACCGCGGGCGTGCTGGGCATCGGGGCAGGCGCCTACATGTTCAAGAGCGGGTTGGATAAGAACGCCGAAGCACGCATCCATACCGAAGCACTCAAGGAGCTTTCCGAATCGCTGAACGCCGAGATACAACCCCAGACGATCGCGCTGACTGATCGCACGGTCGAACTTTCGGGGACGGTCGAAGAACAGTACCGGCAATGGCAGGAACTGCTGAAGCAAATCTATCTCATCGATACAGGGCAGGCATCACCCGAGGTCATCGCCCATTGAATTCATCATGAATAACGGACCCGCGGATTGCGCGCCGTTGAACTAATCCGAATGAGTACCGACACAGAAAGACCCGCAGCGCGAAACCCGATGATTGAACCGGCATCCTTCAAGATCCGGGCCCACGAGGGCGGCGTACGCCCCTCTGGAGAGCGATCTTCGCTCAAGATCGTGCTCATCGCATCGGCGATTTCGTTTTTGGTGTTCATGCTGTTCGTCGTGGTCGTCGTGCTGCCGAAGTGGGTCGCCGGTCCCGAGGCGCCCGCGAAGCCGATCCAAGAAAGTGAACTGCCACCGAACGAGGCCAAGCCGGATGGCACCGGCCTCGCCGATACCGGCGAGATCTTACAAGATGGCGAGACGACAGACACAGACCGCAGGGACACACAGGATCTCCTGCGCGCAGCATTGGAAAAACTGGATTCGCTCGAATCGTTGGATGCTGAATCCTGGGCCAAAACGGAAATCCACCTGATACGCGAGCGGATCGCCGAAGGCGAGAAAGCCTATCGCGAAAAGCGCTACGTCGCTGCAAAAAACAGCTATCTCGACAGCGTCGAGCACATCGAACGATTATGGAGCGGCATCCCCGGTCTCGTCGAGAAGCTGACGGACGCGGGATACCTCGCGCTCGACAACGGCAATTCTGTGCAGGCGGCGGCGGCCTTCGACGAAGTCCTCGCCATCGATTCCGATCACGCCAGAGCCAAGCGCGGCCGCGCGCGGGCTGACACGCTCGACCAGGTCCTCGCCCTGGTTGGGCAGGCGGAAGGCTACGAGCGGATGCAGCAGGTCGACAAGGCGCTGACGGTGAACCGGGCGGCGGTGAAAATCGACCCGGACGCGCTCGGGGCCACCGCTGCGATCGCGCGGATCGAACGTGCTAAGCGTGAATCGGCATTCCGAACGGCCATGTCGAGCGGATTTCGCGCGCTCGAAAATCAGGAATTCCGAAAGGCGCGTGAAGCATTTCGACGCGCCATGAAACTGGACCCCAATGCGCCGGAAGCCGAAAGCGCCAGCAAACAGACGGACAACGCGGAGGCGTCCTTCAAGATCGCGCGATACCTGGGCTATGCACGAAAAGCTGAGCACGAAGAGCAATGGTACACGGCGGGCACACATTTCGAAGCTGCCTTGAAGATCGATCCGCGTCTGTCACCGGCGATCGCCGCCAAACAGAACGCCGAGATGCGGCACCGGCTCGATGTCAAACTCACCGCTTACCTCGCCCGCCCCGACCGTTTCTCGTCCGACGCCGTTCACAAGGAAGCAAGTCGAATACTGGAAAGCGCACTTGCAATTTCGACCCCCGGTCCCGTACTCCAAAAACAGATTGCCGATCTTTCGCAAGCATTGAAGCTCGCGCGTACGCCGGTCGCCGTCAGCTTGCAGTCGAACAATTTAACCGCTGTTAGGATCTATCGCATCGGCGACCTCGGCCGTTTCGAAGTTCGCGAAGTCCCCCTGCTGCCTGGCGCGTACACGGCGGTTGGAAAACGAGACGGATACCGTGACGTCCGCGTAGAATTCGTGGTGAAACCTGTCGATCAAGGACCGGTGATAACTGTTAGATGCGACGAACAATTCGTTTTCGGAAGTTGAACGCCATTGAACGCACGAGAATCGACGCGGGAATCTAATGACCTGGATCCTGGCAACGTCATCAAGGCAACGCGGTTCCGCCCGCCCACGGGTGGATCCGAGCTTCCCACGGTCCGAATCCCGTGGAGGCTTTCGATCGTCGTCGCTGTTCTCGCCGCAACCGTCTGGGCGGCATGGTTCGTATGGACCGCACGCTCGGTTGCGATCAAGGCCGAACCCGATATCGCTTCCGTATTCGTCGAAGAGTGGCTCGCGCCGCGCGTAGGAAATCACTGGCTCCTACGCCCGGGGAAACGTCGCCTTCGGGTCGAGGCACCGGGATACACGACGTTCGCCGGAACGATAAATGTCGGCGAAGCGCCCTTGCAGACGCAGCAGGTGACCCTCCAGGCGCTGCCCGGACACCTTCGCATCGAAGTGGCGCCCGTAGCGCAGGCCGACGTATTCGTCGACGGAACGAAACGCGGATCCGCGCCGGGCACCATCAAAGACATTGCGGCCGGTACGCGCGAAATCCAGATCCGAGCGTCGCGCTACCAAACATTCGTTGCGGCCGTCGGGATGGAAGGGAAAGGGATCGAGCAAAATCTGACTGCCGTCCTGGACCCGGCCTGGGCCGCGGTCGCGATCGATTCAAAACCCTCGGGTGCGCAGATAATCGTCGATGGTGAAAACCTTGGCGAGACCCCACTCGACATCGAATTGTTGCAGGGGCGGCGCGTCCTGCAGCTCAAGAAAGCCAGATACAAGAGATGGCGACAGACGCTCAAGATCGTCCCGGGGAATCCCGTGAACCTGGGCGAGATCGTGCTGATTAAGGCGGACGGCCGCTTGAAGATCGACTCTTCACCCCGCAGCGCGAGCGTGACAGTAGACGGCGAGTTTGAAGGCCGAACGCCCATTGAACTTGCGCTGACTCCCGATAAAAAGCATCGGGTTCGCCTGCTGAAAGAAGGGTTTAAACCGGCCGAACGGACCATCGAACTCGAATCGGAAAAGCTCGATTACATGAACTTAGAACTTGCGCCGGAACTCGCCACCATACATCTTTTGACTTCGCCCGAAGACGCCGAACTTTTGATCAACGGAACACCGAGCGGCAGCGCCACGCAATCTCTGAGCCTGCCGACCCACGAACACCAGATCACGGTGCGGCGCGCGGGGTACGCGACCTATGAGACGGCCATCACGCCTCGCAAAGGGGTGGAGAAGCGATTCAAGATCCGGCTTCGCACCGAGCAGGAGATGGCGCGTGCCGGACGACAGCGTCAGAGTTCCAAGAAAGGCTTCGCCACCACTTTCGCGGGCCAGGAGATGAAACTCTTCACGGGCGGGCAGATCATGTTGGGATCTTCACGTCGGGAGCGCGGCCGGCGGGCAAACGAAGTGCAGCGCGAAGTCACGTTGAAGAGACCGTTCTACCTTTCGGTCAAGGAAGTCACCAATAGCGAGTTCCGGAAATTCCTGGCCAGTCACCGATCGAAGCCGTTCGAGAAAAACGAACTCGATAAAAACGAACAACCCGTTGCCGACATCAGTTGGGAACTCGCGGCCACCTATTGCAACTGGCTGAGTCGGCGCGACGGCTTACCTCCGTTCTACCAGATCAAGTTCGGCGAGGTTCTCGGCATCAATCCTGACGCCACGGGATACCGCCTGCCGACCGAGGCCGAATGGGAATGGGTGGCAAGGGTTCCGCCCAAGGGGACGCTCACGATCTTTCCGTGGGGAGAAAAGTTTCCGCCCCGCGGGCGTTCCGGAAATTATGCGGATTCGACGGCTGCCAATATCATGGGTGGCACGATCGAGGGATATTCCGACGGATTCGCCGTGGCGGCGCCCGTCGGAAGCTTTGCGATTAATTTAAGGGGTCTTTATGACACGGGCGGCAATGTGGCTGAATGGGTGCACGACTACTATGATGCTGCTCCGAGCATCGCACCGTCACTCGATCCCCTAGGGCCCCCGGCGGGCGCCCAGCACGTGATCAAGGGTTCGAGTTGGGCGCACGGCTCGGTGACCGAACTGCGGCTTGCCTACCGGGATTACGGTGACGAGGGACGCGACGACCTTGGTTTCAGATTGGCAAGATATGCACAGTAATCGAATCGGAAATTCGCTTTGCGCGATCTCGATGAGCCTCATTCTGACAGGGGCGAGCCCCGCTCTGTGCCAGGAGGAAGAAACTGACGAACGCCTGAGTATCGGCCATGAACTCGGTAAGGAAACGCTGCCCGAGCATCGCGTCCGCCCCCTGCCCTTCGATACCTTCAAGCCTTCCGAGGAAATTTCCGAAGATTATCCGGTACCGTTCCCCATAGATATCTAGAGTCCTGAAGCATGAAACACAATCCGTTGTCAGAGTTTTTCTACCAGCTGATCGCGTTGTTTCTTACCATCGTCATCGTTCACACCATTTACGTCACCATCATCAGGCCGGGAGCACAGGCCGTCCTGGAAGAACAGCGCGCGCTGCAGTCCGAAGGGGTGGCCTACGACATGGACCGATCCTTCTACGTGATCATCAAGGATTACGAACAGGAAGCTTGTTTCGTACTGATGCTGTGGGCGACGGCCATCATGGGCTACAAGACGAGGTTCCTCCTTGGCGAGCGGCAATTACTCCGCCGACCGATGATCGAAGTGGATTCGGGAACGCGGATTCTGCCGCAGGACGCGCGCAAGTATTCGCGCCCGCTGCAGGCCTTGCCCGATCGTGAGCGCGAATACCTCCTGCCCCGCGCACTGCTGTCGGCTTTGCAGCGATTCGGGTCGACACAGAATATCCAGGACGTCTCGCAGACGATCCGCGAGATATGTGAGACCGAGGCGGAGCGGCTCGATTCGGAGCTCTCAATGATCCGCTACATCGTGTGGGCGATACCCTCCATCGGATTCATTGGCACGGTGCGCGGTATCGGCATGGCGCTCGGCCAGGCGCATCGCGCGGTGGAAGGCGATATCGTCGGGGTGACGGTAAGCCTCGGCGTAGCATTCAATTCGACCTTCATCGCGCTCATCATCAGCCTGTTCATCATGTTCTTGATGCATCAACTCCAACTGCTGCAGGAACGTCTGGTGCTCGATAGCCAATCGTACTGCGATATAAACCTGTTGCGGGTTCTGGCGGTACGCTGAGGGATAACGACTCATGACCTTGCGTCTCATCGAGCTAAACGATTCCGGTGTGCGCGTTTTTCGCGAAGGCAAGATCGTCTGCGAAAGCCCGGGCGTCGCCATCGTCGAACGTAACAAGGTCATCACCGGGACGGAGGCGCAGGTGTCGGTTCAGCTGAACCCGCGCGCGGTCAACACCCGATTCTGGCAGCACCTGAACGAGGTCAAGCTGCCGAACGCGAATCGCCAGGCCAGGCACCATGCCGACCTCGCCTATCACCACTTGAGTACCGTGCTGGCGCAAGCCGGCCGCCCGCCGGACGCCGTACTTGCCGTACCCGGTCAATACGACGAACAGCAACTCGCGCTGTTGCTCGGCATCGCGGAGGCCTGCGACCTCAAGGTCTCGGGAATGATCGATGGCGCCGTCGCCGCCGTGGCGGGAGCGCTGCCCGAAGGGCGATACACGGTCGCCGACATCCATCAGCACCACGTCAGCTTGACCTTGGTCGAGGTCGACGAAACCGCACGGCGCACCTCGGCGAAAACGGTCGATCAGTCGGGCCTCAACCGCATCTACGAAGCCTACGTCGACTTGATCTCCGACGCGTTCATGGAGCAGTCGCGATTCGACCCCCTGCACGAGGCGGATACCGAGCAATTGCTCTACACGTATCTGCCCAAATGGCTCGAAGAGGCGTTGAACGCACCGGAGATCCAGATTGCCGTGGAATACCACGGCAATCGTTTCAGTGCAAAAATACCTACACGGGAATTTAGCCGCGTGACAGAGAGGGTGCTCGCTCCGATCAACGATCATCTACCGGGCGGCACCGGCTTACTGCTGTGCGCCAGGCTCGCCCAGCTCCCGGGTTCAGTGGATCACCTGGCCCCGCTCGACGTGCTTGCGGTGGACGCCTGCTACCAGGGTGTTGCCGAACACCGCCTCAGCCTGGCCGGGGACGGGTCGGGCGTGCCTTTCGTCACCGCGCTACCGCGCGCTTCCAATCCCGTGTTGGGCAGGCCGGCGCCGAGGTCCGAGAAAACGGACGCCCTCGGCGGCGCGACACACCTGCTGGCGGGGAGCATGGCGCTCGCCCTGTCGCCCTCGCCGCTCTACCTGAAACCGGACGGCACCCTCGGCAAGACGCCCGAAATGACCGACGCGTGCGCGATCACGCTCGACGCCGGTATCGCCACCTTGCGCGTCAATGGCGCCGATACCCGCTTGAACGGCGAACTGGTTTCTGGAAGCTGCCAGGTGAAACCCGGCGATCACATTACCCTGCGCGATAGGCGGGCCTTGTTCATTCCGATAGCGATATCCGACTCCAGTGCGCCATAAACGCCGCGGCTTTTCCGCGGTCAGCCTTGCGTTTCTCGACATCATGTCCTGCGGGTTCGGCGCGGTGGTGCTGCTGTTTCTGATCATCAAACATCAGACCGATGTCGCCATTCAGGTACCGGAATACGATCTCTCGGTCGAAGTCGATCAGATCAGGCAACAGATCGGTGATGCTGAAACGGTGATCGGTCGTCTCGAAAGCCAGTCGCGTGATACCGATTCGCAGATCACCACGGCCAAAAAACGGGCCCAGGCGATCAAGGGTGCACTCAAGGCAGCGACGTCGCACACGCGAGTAAGCACCACCGGCAACCGTGAAATCGATGCGCTCAAGGCGACCTTGAGACGCATGGAAACCGACCGCAGAAACGTGCAGGCGCAGATCTATGAAAAATCACGCGATGTACGCACCTTCGTCGGCGAAGGTAACCGCGAATACCTCACCGGGATCCAGCTTGGTGGCCGACGCATCCTGATCCTGCTCGATGCCTCGGCGAGCATGCTGGACGATACCATCGTCAACATCATCCGGCGGCGGAACATGGATGACGCGACAAAACGCAACTCGCGAAAGTGGCGACAGGCTCTCGCCACGGTCGACTGGATCACGGCCCGTTTTCCGGCCCAAAGCCAATATCAAATCTATACGTTCAGTACCAAGTCCAAGCCGGTGCTTGCGACAACGCGAGGCCGGTGGCTGCCGGTATCCGACAACCGGCAGTTGAATGACATCGTCGCCATGGCCAAAGACATTGTCCCGCAAGGGGGTTCGAGCCTCGAGCGGGCGTTCCTCGCGATCACGCAGCTAAGTCCGCGGCCGGACAACGTTTTTCTCGTCACCGACGGATTGCCGACGCAGGGGCTTAACCCGCCGCGCGGTACGACGGTATCAGGACGCGAACGCCTGAAGCTGTTCGAATCGGCTGTGACACGGATACCACGGGGCATCCCAATCAATGTCATCCTGCTCGAAATGGAAGGCGATCCGATGGCTCCGTCGGCATTCTGGCAAATAGCCCTGTACACAAAGGGCGCTTTTTTGAGCCCGGCGAGGGACTGGCCGTGAAGCTCAACCGGCGCGATAACGAAGCGACCAGCATCGCTTTTCTCGACGTAATCACCTGCGGATTCGGCGCGATCATCCTGCTCCTCATGATTGCCAAATTCGGCGATCCCCCCGAGCTGGAAGCGCCGGATGATCCGCGCATCTCCGAGATCTCCGCCTTGCAGCGCAGCCTTTTCGCGATGCAAAGCCGCGCACGCGAGGTCAAAACCGCGGTCGTCTCCAAGGACCAGCAACTGGCGGTGTGGAAATCGGAATCAGTGCGCCTGGACAAGGAATTGACCGCCGCACGAAACCGCGGAAAAAGTATCCGGGATATGGCCGCCGCCAATGCCGCCATCCTCGGTGAATTGAAAATCGCCCGGCAGAAACTCACAGAGGAAATGCGGCGCCTATACCAGCAGCGCGACCGGGTCCGGACCGACCTCGTCGGGGGCATACCCATCGACAGCGAATACATCATCTTCATCATCGACACCTCCGGCAGTATGTTCCGCTACGCGTGGCCAAAGGTGATTGAGCAGTTCGTGGAAACCCTCACCGTCTACCCGAACTTGAAGGGGATCCAGATCATGAACGACATGGGTGCCTACATGTTCTCGAGCTACCGGGGGCAGTGGATCCCGGACACGCCCGGACGCCGACAGGCGATCATCGATCGCCTGCGCACCTGGAACGCGTTCTCAAACAGCAGCCCGGTCGAGGGAATTACGGCCGCGATTCGTTCTTTTTATTCAGCTGACAAGAAGATCAGCCTTTACGTCTACGGCGACGAGTTCACGGGGCGTTCGGTCCGGGAGGTCGTCGAATATATGGAATCCATCAACCGCAAAGATGCACAAGGAAATCCGCTCGTTCGCATCCACGCGATTGGATTCCCGGTGCAATTCGCCAACCCTCCCCATCTGCAGGGCACGGGGATCCGGTTTGCAACGCTCATGCGCGAGCTGACGCGCAGGAACGGCGGCACCTTCGTCGGCCTGAATTCGTTTCGATGACGGGGCATGGACGACAGTTCCGGAAAAGGGTTCGCAGGGACCTCGCACAATGGATCATCCATGCCAACGGGCGCCGGATAATCTAAGCTTCAAGATCCCCTACAGCTGCAGGGGCAGCCTATGATGAAATCCCGTCTCGCCGCCTTCTTCCTGGCCGCCGTGTTCGCGATGGTCCTCACAGGATGCCAGAAAAACGTGTCCTTCAAGGTGCAAACCGAGATACCCGAGCCCCTGGTTACGAAGCTGGCGCTTTCCGTCGGCGTGTATTATCCCGACGCGTTCCGACGCTACGAATACACCGAAACCACCGAGGAGCGCGGGACCTGGCGCATTGAGAGCGGCGACTCCCAGGTCAGGGCCTTTAATCGCATTCTCAACGACCTGTTCTCGGAATTTCGCGAACTCAACAGCCCGCAAGCTGGCGCCGTCGAACTCATCATCGTCCCCGAGATCGCGAGCATGCAGTTCTCGATGCCGAAAGAAACGGGCTTCGATTATTTCGAAGCCTGGGTGGAATACATCGTCAAGCTGCAAACCGGCGACGGCGAGGAACTGCCCGCGTGGCGCTTCACCGGGTACGGTCAGGCAACAACCGAGCGCTTCGCCGGTTTCGAAACAGGCCTTGCCGATTCATTGAGCGACGCGCTCAGGAACGCTGGCGCGCAACTGGCGACCGGCCTGCCCGCGCATCCACCGATCAGGCAGAGGGCCCAGAGGTCAGGTCTTTGATGCTACGCCTGGTATACCCGGCCCTGGGATGTGCCCTGTTATACGGCTGTAAGAGCCATACCGTCATCGATCGGCATCAGGAGATTCCCGTCGCCATGGAGAGCGGAGATTCTATCGTGCTGCTGGGCCGGAGTACGCGTCTGGCGGAAAGCGGCGATCACGATTTCGTCGACTGCGTCGGCAACGCACTCGAAACCCGGAACGCAAACCTGAACGTCGTCGAAGAAAACGAATTCGTCGACGCCATGTATCCCTGGTTCGAAAGCACGACTGCACCGACGGAGGTAAGCATGCTCGAGCCCCTATTCAATAACGACGCGATTACCGAACGTTTTGAAGAACTCGCCATCAAGTACCTGATCTGGATCGAAGGGCGTACGGAGACCCTGGAGAGCATCGGCGGTATCACTTGCTCGATTGGACCCGGTGGCGGCGGCTGTTTTGGATACAAAAGCTGGGATGACGAAGCCGACTACGTTGCCGCGATCTGGGACATTGACCAACAAGCGGATGCGGCGAGAATTGGCACGCGGACCAACGGAACTTCGTACATGCCGGCCGTGATCATACCGATACCGCTGCTCGCCAGGGCGAAGCACACGGCCTGCGACGCGATGGCGGGGCAAATTGCGGATTATCTGAGTATGCCTAAATAATACGATCAACCCGGTTTCGTAAATGGCCTGTCGACACGTATATTTTGTTGAAATTTATCCCATACTTAGAAGGATCCCACATCCGCTTGGGATTATTGCCAAAAGTAAAGGGTTTTCAGGCACATGATAAACAACGGCCCGCTATCGCCGCCATACCGTGTATATATCCTCGACGGCCATAAATTCGTAACCGAAATCTTAACCCATCGTCTAAATTCTGATCCAAATATCGAAGTTGTGGGGATCGGGAACAAGGGAGGTTTGCGCACCCTTCAGGCAAAAAAATCCCCCGGCCAACGGCCGGGGGATCTTAGTCATTTAATGCCTGGCAATGACCTACTTTCGCATGGTGGATTCCACACTATCATCGGCGCTGAGCAGTTTCACTTCTGAGTTCGATATGGTGCCAGGTGGTTCCAACTCGCTATTATCGCCAGGCAAACTAGTTATGCGGCCGGTCGCAGAACGGGCGCCATAGAATGCACGACGGCTTCTATAGCGTACTCGGTCGCTTCCAACCGCAGTGTTCGGATCAGTCGTTTAGGCTTCATTCACATTCAGCCTGACAAAACGCTTGAGCGTTATATGGTCAAGCCGCACGGGCAATTAGTACCGGTTAGCTTCACTCATTACTGAGCTTCCACACCCGGCCTATCAACCTTGTAGTCTTCAAGGGCCCTTTAGAGACCTCGAGG
>JAYYZW010000045.1:0-5661 GCA_036339995.1 Pseudomonadota bacterium | reverse complement strand
AAAACGCTCCTAGGAGTACGAAGTTTCCTATTGATTTGCGGATTTGAAGGTAACTAATGACCAAAGGCATGAGTAATATTCCATGTCAGCCGTTGAGGCACGCTTTCATTGCCTGTTCGATCTGACTAGTTCTAGCTACGGTTGGTAGCATTGCATCCCGCTAAGTACACGAAATATAGAGAAATATTCCGATCAGGAGTCTACGTATCTTCGAACCCTCGGTAAGTCTGGTTACAGTTTCCTAGCTTACCATCCCATGATCTACGTTCAAGCAAAACCGTAAATCAAGCAAATCCCTAAAAAATCTGAAACAGACTCAGGATTCAGATTGCTCCGTCAGATCGGCTCTTCACCTAATACCGTAGTACGGTACATCTCGCGCCGGTAGCCGTCATAGTCATTGAAGGCATGATGGATGCAATTGCGATTGTCCCACATAGCGAATGTGTTCTTCTTCCAGCGCAGGCGGCAGGTAAACGACGGCTGGGTGACATGTGCGAGCAGGAATTCGAGCAGCGGTTTCGATTCTTCCGCGATCATGCCCTCGAGTCCTTGTGAATAGGTCTGCTCTACGTACAAGGATTTCTTGCCGGTGGTCGGGTGGGTGCGCACCAACGGATGATAGCTTCCCTCGACCATCGATTGGCGCTCGACGTCCAACTCGATATCGCCGAGCCTGGTCCGTGGCGAATGCTTGTCGTTTGTGTTGCCCGAATTCGAATCAACTTCCCCGTTCGGGCGGTTCATTTCCGCGAGCACCGTCATGGTCTCGATGGCGGACATGTGGATTTTGAGCGGCGCCAGCATGCTCTTCATCGCGTCGCTTAAACAGTCGTAAGCAAGTTCGGTATTGGCCCAGATCGTGTCGCCCCCGTAGGGAGGGATGTCAGTGCCATGCAACATGCTGATCGATGGCGGGCGCTTGAGAAAGGGCGAGTCCGTGTGCCAGCCATCGCCGAATATCATCTTCACGCGGGTCTCGGCCTCCTTGATCACTGGCTGGACGTTGGGATGGTCCGGCAGGCCGGTCGTATAGGCATCGGTGCCGAATTCGCCGAAACGCAAAGTGAGTGCCTCCTGATCTGCATGGCTGATCAGCTGATCGCGAAAATAAATCATCTTGTGCCGGTAAAGGGTGTCCGCGATTTCGACGAACTGCGCATCGGCGAGCTTGCCGAGATCGACGCCCGAGATTTTCGCCCCCATGGCGCTGGCGAGCGGCGTGACCGTTATGTGGTCGTAAGCCTTCGACGAATTGTCGAACATTCCCGTGGGCTGCAATTTCATGGTCTGACTCTCTTGCCGACAAGATGTGATCGAAAAATAACATCGCCGACCAGACGAAAGACAGTTAATAGGCTAATGCAAGACCCCAATTACTGTCTTAGCTTTTTCGTAGTTTTCGTATCCAGCACGAGACCTTCCGGATCCCGATCCGGATCGCCTTCGATCGCGACGCCGTAAATTTCGCGCGCCTTCGTAAGGCTGACATAACCATTGCGGACATCCGCCATGACGCGCTCCGGGTCTCGTGCCTTCGGCTCGCCCCAACCGCCGCCGCCATTAGTCACGTAGCGCGATACGGCCCCCGCCTGCGTACGCCAGATGGATTCTCGGGCGAAATAAAAGTATTCGCCCTTGGCGTCGAGTGCCTTCGTCGTCGGATCGAGAACGCCCGCTATCGGGGTCGATTCTTCGTAGACGCTGTCGTCAACCGGCGGCATCGAACCGGCACCCGACAAGGCCTTCGAATCCGATTCGAAAAACCATGCCGCACCAACCGGACCCGCCTCGCCGCCGAAGGCACCGTTTCCCGTCGCCTTCTTGACGCGCAAGGGCATGGCGTAATGCTCGGCATCGGTTAACCAGCAAGTATCCTTGATGACGCCCGCGCCGCCCCGATTAAAGCCGGCCCCGCCGGTGTCGACAGCGTACTCCTTGCGCAGCATGAGCACCGGCGAGTCCTGTTCGATCGCCTCGGTGGCTGGATCCAGTCCGTTTACCATGTAGGTTACCGTGTAGCTGTCACCGTCATGATTCTTGTCCGCGCCCCAGGGACCATGCTCGCCGCCGCAGGTTCCGACGTTAGTCCAGGCAGTGCCGTCGGCGCGCAGGCCATGCGCGTTGTGCACGGCGATTGAACCGTAATCACCGCCAAAGGCGTCCTCGCCGAGCGCCGCTCCGAGTTCGCGCAGTACCGCGGTCAAGAGCGTTTGGGTGACTTCCCAATACAGCATGATGGCGCCGTCCGGCGGCATCGCACTCAAGATCGTGCCGGGAGGTACGACGATGTCTATATCGCGGTAGGCACCCGAGGTAAACGGTGTTGCACGATCGAACAGCAGTTTGAATGCCGCCCCTATCGCAGTTTTCGCATCTAGTGGGCCCGCGTTGATACAGGTTCGCGCTTGTCTGGATGAACCGCTCAAGTCAACTTCGACCCGGCCCCCTCGCTTGGTGATTTTCGCGCGCACGACGATCTCTTCGTCGTCACCGGCGCCGTCGGCGTCCAATTGTTCTTCGGCGTAATAAACGCCATCAGGCAACTTTTGAAACGCGTCGCGCATGGCTTCAGCCGAAGCGTCACAACAGTAACGCATGGTGCCGCGAAAGGCTTCGACTCCGTAGCGCGCGATACTTTCCACGATCAACCGTTCTCCAAGCTGGAGTTGCTGGAACATCGTCATGAAATCCGGTTGCAGCAAGGCCGCCAAACGCGTGTTGTCGAAAACGAGGCTGAAGGTAGAACGAACAGGTTTGTCGTCCTCGAACAAAAGCATCGGGCCCAATACCAGACCATTCTCGTAGACATTGGCCTTGGTCCCGCTGAAGCCACCCGGCACCACGCCGCCCATGTCGAGTTGATGCGCGCGTACATTGACGAAAGCGATCGGTTTACCCTCGAAGAATACTGGGCGAATAAAGCAAACATCGTTGACGTGCGTGCCGACCCGGTAGGGGTCGTTACAGACCAATACATCGCCGGGTTTCAGATTCCCCGGTCCGTATTCTTGGACGGTATTGCGAACGGCGTCTTCCATGGTGCCAAGAAACACGACCAGGCTGCTGCTGACCGCCGGCATGAGGTAATCCATGTCGGGCGGCCCGGAAACCGTGATCGCAAAGTCATACCAGTCGCGAATGATCGGAGAGAACGAGCTGAACATAAGACCCGTACTCATATGGGCGACGGTATAGCGCAGGCGATTTCCGAGAACGGTGGCGGTAAACCGATCGCATTGATAGGCGTCCGCGAACTTCTCCTCCGTCCAATCACGCAGCTTGGGTGTCGAGATTTGTCGTTCGGGCGCGGCAGGCCGAGCTTGCTGGGTCATGAAGTTCTCCGAAAGATTATCCAATTTTCTCGATGCTGATCTCGCCGAAGCTGCCGACTCGTCCCAGTTGGTTCTGAGTGATATAAGTCGTGGACAAAGGTTCGCGAACGATCGCAGGCCCACGGATTTCGTCAGCAGCGCATAACATCTCGCGACTGTAGACCTGCGCCAGTTGTTCTGCATCCGACAGGTAGCGCAACACCGTCGTGTCAATGCCGCGCAGCGGTGCACCGTCGCGCTCGGACAGGGTCGCGTAATTCACATTGTCCGTGGGCACGACGGCCCGAATCCGATAAGTCACGCCCTGGACCGGAATCGATTCAAAGCGATTACCGTTGCGTTCTTCGTAAGCCGCATGAAAGTTCTGGATCATCGTATCGATGGTCGCGGCGGTGATGGGGCCGCCCGGCAGATCGATAAAGGGGGTTTCCCAAGTCTGCCCGACCAACTGGCCGTCAAACGACCGAATGAGCTCGACGTCCGAATGCTTGCGAAGTCTCTCGAGCAGCTTTTCTTCCATCGTCCGGTAAACGTCATCGATGCTGTCGGCTGCATCCGGCGTCAAAACCGTATAGGCGCTGCGACTGCTCGAATAGGCTTGGTCCGCGCTCAACAAACCCAGCGCCGAGAACAAGCCTGGATGCGGTGGGACCACCACGCGCCGCACGTGGATTAGATTGGCGATTGCGGGGAGCAGTAAGGGCCCTGCGGCACCGTAGGCCATGAGTGTGTAATTCCTCGGGTCGATGCCGTTCTTGACCGCGATGTTGAAGATCCCTTCGGCGATGTTGTTCAAACCGATGTCATACGCGTAGCGCACGCGCTGTTCGAATGCTAGCGGCGTGTCCAGCGCCTCAAAGGCGCGGCGAGAGAGTTCGGGATCGAGCGCCATCTTGCCGCCTGCGAAACCGGCCGGATCGATCAAGCCGGCAAGAACACAGACATCCGTTATCGTCGGTTGCGTACCACCGCGGCCATAACAGGCGGGACCGGGATCGGCGCCGGCGCTTTCCGGCCCCACCGTGATATCGCCAGTCGGAGAAATCGCGACAATGCTGCCGCCACCCGCACCGATACTCGAGATATCGTTCGACAAGGCATTGACGATAAGGTCGTGTTCAATCTCGAAAGTGGTGTTGACGAAAGGATGGCCGTTCGTGACCAGGCTGATGTCGCAGCTCGTGCCACCGACGTCGGCACACAAAACGTTGGGCTCATCGATCAGGGTGCCGAAATGGGCGCTGCCGACCGTCCCCGCAGCGGGCCCCGAGAACACCAGACGGAAGGGGTTCGCCATCGCGTCGGCGGCCGGGATAAGGTTCGCAGTACAGTCCGCGAAATTCAATTGTCCGCTAAATCCAAGATCACGTAAGCCGGCGTCGAGCCGGTCAGCGTATTCCTCGTAGATGATCTTCATGAACACATCGACCAGAGAAGTCGACGCGCGCGCGTATTCCTTGGCGAGCGGAGAAATTTCGCTCGATACCGAACAGGGAATATCGCCTAATTCTTCCTTGACCAGTTCACGCAGGCGCACTTCATGTACGTCATTGGTATAGGCATTGAGCAGACAGATCGCCACGCCTTCGACCTTGCACTTCGCCAATACACGAATTTCCTCGCGCGCCTGCTCTTCATCCAGCGGCGTATAGATTTCCCCGGAGGCCATGATCCGTTCCGCAATACCGCGACGCAGGTAACGTTCCACCAGCGGTTTCATGGTGTCGCCAAACGAGCGCCGCCATCGGGGATCGGTCAAGGCCTCCGCCGGCCGCCACGTGCGGCCGATATCGAGAATATCGCGATGTCCAATGGTCGTCAGAAAACCGATCTTCGGCAGCGAACGCGTAATGATCGCGTTCAAGCCGTGGGTGCTGGCGTGGTTGAAGACCTTGGCGTTCTTTACCTCCAGCTCTTCGGCGCCCGCGATAACACTGTTGTCGACGTGATTGATGTCGGTAGAGACTTTGGCGGTACGGATCTCGCCCCCTGCGACTGTCACGACATCGGTGAACGTACCGCCAACATCGACTGCCATCATCGCGTCCTTACCCCCTCACTCGATGGCGTCTGTCATGAATTGAACGGTGCCGAGGCGGGTCCAGCGTTCCCGACTCACCGATCGCAGACAGCTTTGGCACTTAACGACGACGAACCAACCGCCTTCGGACAGAACGGGGTAGCGTAGAAGATCCTCCGCCCCGCATTCATCGCAGGCACCCGCCACGGGCTCCCTCGACTGAACCGGCGCAACCTCTGTCGGCCGCGGAAATAGAAAATTGCTCATTAAGGGATTTTCTTCAACAGGATGATTGGCGGAGCGAAT
>JAYYZW010000044.1:0-18310 GCA_036339995.1 Pseudomonadota bacterium | reverse complement strand
GCGGTGTCGATAAATCCCTGGATGGGACGCGAAATGTTGTACCCCCCCGATTGATCGTCAGGATGAAAACGACCGGTACGGTGTCGTAGGTTTGCTGAAACGATTGTGTTGTGAAACTGGGACTGCCGCCGGTGGTGGCATTGATTGTAAAAGCTCCCGATTCCATTTTGGACGCGACAGCGTCTCGAACCGGAAAGGCCAGGCCCACTACGAGCGTCAATATCAATACGGGTAATGTACGAACGTTCATCCTGGAATCAGTTTTAGATCAAGATGATGCATCGTGTAGTGATATCGCTCACAGCTTGAAGATCGAGGGTGCGGAATCGCATTGACTAGAAGCCTCCTGGGCATTGGAGCCCGTAGCGAGGGAGTCCGAGAGCGAGGCCAGATTTTCGGAGGTTTAAGGCGCGTAGTGATGACTATGTAATGAAAAATTCGCCAGGAACGAATTTTCGCGTAAGCCCCGAAGGGGTGATGCGCATGGTTGCGCTGAACAATAGCTTCGGAAATCTGGACCGCTCGACCGACTTCCGCAATAGGGCTTGCAATGCCTTACAGGCTCCTAATGTTACAGCCCCTCTGCGGCCGGATCCCGAGCCAAAAGCCTCCGGACCGCTTCCTGCGGCGTGCTGTCGCCGCTCAAAACGTGTGCGACTTCGGAGGCAATCGGCATCTCAACTTTGCACTTGTCTGCCATTGCACCCACCGCCTTAGCCGTGGGAATTCCCTCGACCAGGTCACCAACGCTCGTGACTGCCTGCTCGATGTTACCGATGAGGGCCAAGGCCATGCCGAAACGCCGGTTACGGGACTGATCATCGGTGCAGGTCAGGACGAGATCACCCATGCCGGACAATCCCATGAACGTCTCCATCCTGCCGCCGCGCGCGATTCCGAATCTCGCGATTTCGGCGAGCCCGCGCGTAATCAAGGCTGCTCGCGTGTTCGCACCAAGTTCGAGACCGTCAGCGATCCCAGCGGCAATGGCGATCACGTTTTTGAGCGCCCCGCCGACCTCCACTCCGATGACATCGTCGGTGTAATACGGTCTGAACAAAGGACCGTGCATCGCCTGGACCAAATCCTGCCCCAGGTCCGGCCGGGTCGCCGCAATCGTGATTGCGGCCGGACGGCCGCGCATCACTTCTGTCGCAAAATTGGGACCGGACAGCTGAGCGAAAGGGATGTCGGAAGAACATACATCGCGGACGATCTCGTGCGCCATCATCTGTGTATTCGATTCTAAGCCCTTGCTGGCGCATGCGATGGCGGGTAACCCCGGGACGGCCGCGCTGAGTTCAATCAAGGCCGGGCGCAAGGCTTGAAACGGCACGGCGAAAACCGCGCACGAAAGCTTCGGGATGCTGCTCAAATCGGTGACGGGCCTCACCAGCCGCTCGATCTCCAAATCGACCGCGAACCTGGGGTGTCGGCGCGACTCCGCGATCGTCCGTATCGTTTCCACATCGCTGTCCCAAAGGAACGTTTTGCGCCGGGCGCGTGCAAACACGTTAGCCAGAGCCGTGCCCCACGCACCGGCGCCGACGATCAGGACGGGTTGCTTATTCATACTGCGACTCGGTTCACCAAGGAGCTAGTACTCTGTATGGCATCGGATGAATCTAGAACCTATCTCAAAATTATTCGCATACGCGCCGGCCGCTATTTTCGCAGAGTATCAAGGCGCGAGGAGTGTGGTTTAGCATCGCTAAATGAGCGATAAGCAACGCGTACGTAAATAATTTTGAGATAGGTTCTAATACGGCGCTGTGAAATAGAGGACATCTTTTCGATCACTTTATTCAGCGCATCCACACGCTTCACCCCTTGGGGGCTTACGCGCGCTTGAGTGCGTTAGCCGGGCAGGGGTCTCGATCCGCCGGCGGCTTCAAACCACCGGAATTCGCTTCCCGAGAATACCGAGGATGGCTGCTTTTTGCAGGAACCTCAATGCTGCGCCCCGGATGGCGCTTTTTGGGTCTGCCTGCGGTGCTGTTCCTGGGCATAGAGTATTTCGAAATTAACCGGTGCCAGCAGGAGTTGTGGAAAGCCCCCTTTTACCACTAGATCGCAGATGGCTTCGCGCGCAAACGGGAACAGGGTATTTGGGCACGCGGTTGCAAGTATTGCCGGCAAATGCTCTTCCGGAAATCCGCGAATGGTGAATATGCCGGCTTGCTGAACCTCTACCAAGTAGATCGTACGTTCGTCCTGCTGGACTTTTACCGTCACTGTCAAGACAACTTCATGGTTTTCCGAGTCGAGCGCGGTTGTGCTATTAGCGAATTGGACGTCAGCCGATGGATTGAGTTCAATGGTGAACACGTCCGGAGAATTCGGCGCCTCGAATGATAAATCCTTGATGTAGATCCTCTGGATCGCCAACTGGCCGGTAATTGGTTGTTGCTCACCGACTGGATTCGGTGTTGAATTTTCGGCCATTGATTGGTCTCCATCTACTTGATTGCCGGCGCCCTGCAATCCTCACACGTCATTACACCGCGCTTCATCGGGAATGCCTTGCGCGGCTTTCGGCGGCCGGCCCGTGCTTGCCGGTATTACGAACCAGACGTTACGGGCAGGTTCTCGCCTTGCCAGGCGCTCAATCCACCCTTCAAAGCATGGGTTTGCTCGAATCCCATTTGTTTGAGTTCGCGGACCGCTTTGCGCGACAGGCTGCCTGCGCCGCAGTATACGAGTAGCGGCTTGTCTTTGTGCTTTTTGAGCTTTTCCTCAGCTTGTGATAAGTCCAAGATTGGAATGTTTACAGCATCGATGATGTGTCCCGACTCGAAATCTGATTTTGCGCGAATATCAATGGTCACAGCGTTTTCGCGATTGATGAGTTGCACCGCTGCCTGCGGCGCAACGCCTCCGGCGGACGAAGTGAGGTTCGAGATTAATAAACCCAATACGACGAAAAATGCCGTTACGAGCATCAAGTGATTAACGACGAAATCCGACAATTGATCCATGGCCGCGTGATCAGCAGAGGTAAAATTATTTGTCGCAATCGGGTGCAAAGGTGACGCTATGATACACTGAACAATCGTCACCAATGGCAACAGAATTTGGAAGTCATATCAGAACTTGTATGGGACGTTCAGGTAAGACGCGTGGGCTTCGAGGAGCGCAGTAGATAGCCAATTCGCGACCACGCCGCCCCGCATCGGAGACCTAAGCGCAACACGACATCAACGTTCCGCACGACATGAGACCACTTCTAGTCAGGGTGTGCGAATCGAATCTTCTCTTATCGTTCTCCTGATCCGTATGGCAAAGGTCAAATATCCCGTCATGCTTATCGTCCTCGATGGTTGGGGACACAGTGACGAGACTCGATACAACGCGATCCATTCCGCGAATACACCCGTATGGGACAAGTTGTGGTCGAGTTGCCCGCACCTCCTCATCCGATGTTCAGGCACCGACGTCGGACTGCCGGATCGCCAGATGGGCAATTCCGAAGTCGGACATATGCATATTGGCGCCGGCCGACTCATTGAGCAGGACTTTTCACGCATTGAGAAGGCGATTTCAAGCGGCGAATTCGCGCACAATGAAGTGCTGGTGGAGGCCTGTCGGAAAGCCGCCGTAGGCGACCGCGCCGTGCATATTCTCGGACTCACCTCGCCGGGGGGCGTGCATAGCCACGAGAATCAGATCCTTGCCCTGTTAGACCTCGCGCATAATCAAGGGGTTCGATCGGTGCTTGTCCACGGATTCCTGGATGGTCGCGATACGCCGCCAAAAAGCGCGCGCGCGTCGCTGGAAAGAATAAAAGCTCATTGCGCCACCCTCGGAACCGCACGCATCGCCTCGATAGCAGGGCGCTATTACCCGATGGACCGCAACAAGAACTGGAATCGTGTGGCGCTGGCTTATGAATTGATCGTTTCCGGTAAGGGTGAATTTCGCGCTCTCGACCCCCTCGCCGCGATCGAGATGGCTTACGCGAGAAATGAAACGGACGAATTCGTCCGCGCCACGCTGATTCTGGATACAAACGGAACAAGTCATTCTTTAGATGGCGGGGACGTCGTCATTTTTGCTAACTTTCGCGCGGATCGCGCGCGGCAGTTAACCGCGGCACTAACCAGTGTGGACTTCGACCATTTCAGCAGATCCCGGCTGCCGGAACTCGGCGCATTTGTCACATTGACGGATTACGGTGATCAATTCGATCTTCCAGTCGCCTTTTCTGCGATCGATATTCCCAATACGTTTGGAGCCGTCCTTGCAGATCATCATCTGCAGCAATTGCGCATTGCGGAAACAGAAAAATACGCTCACGTTAGTTTCTTTTTTAATGGCGGCAAGGAAAGCACATTCGAAGGAGAGGATCGCGTCCTGATACCTTCGCCCGACGTCGCGACGTATGACATGAAACCCGAAATGAGTGCGTTTGAGCTCACCGATGCATTGGCCGCCACGCTCGCCAGTCGAAAATACGATGCGATCATCTGCAACTTCGCGAACGCCGATATGGTCGGACATACCGGTAATTTCAATGCGACCGTTAAATGCATTGAGGTCCTCGACACATGCATTGGTAGGATCGTGAATGTCGCACAAAAGCACGGTAGCGAAATTGTGATTACTGCCGATCATGGCAATGCGGAGAAGATGCGATCACATCTTGCCGGTCAAGATGAGGGAAATCCGCACACGGCGCATACCAGTAACCGCGTGCCTTTCGTGTACGTAGGCCGCAAGGCGAAAATCGCCACTGAGGGGAGTCTCTGTGACATTGCCCCCACGATGCTTTCACTGTTATCTCTGGAGATTCCGATCGAGATGACGGGCAAACCACTTATAAGAGTCGTTGATTCAGCACAGAATGCGGCCTAGGGTCGAATTCAATCCTCGCTTTACTCTATCGCTACGCCCGCGAAGCTCGTTCATCAATATTGCGGGCGTCGTGAGCCTGGCAGTCCTTTCTGCGATTAGCTGCGCGGACGAGGCTACTGATCTAGAGCGCCTCCGATCGGCAATCCACGAACTCAAATCGAGCTTGGACGATGATTCGATCAAATTAACAAAAGCTCGTGAGCAGGCGTTCGAACTCGAACGCGATAGTTCCGAGGCAGCAAAGCAACAACGTCACCTGGAACATCAAATCGCGAATAAGACAGCGCGCGTCAATGAACTCAAAGAGAAAAAAGCGAGGATTGGCGGGCTGTTCAAGGCGTCCCGCGCTTACCTGCACCAGAGCACCTTATCGAGATACCTACTGTCCCTTCAACCCAAGCTTAAGATCCTGTTGAATGCCGATGACGCCCGCAAGCTGAGTCGAGATCTCGCTTATTACGATTACGTCATCGCGCGACATCACCACAATGTCGCAAGGACGCGGTCAAGCTTCGAAGTACTCACAAGGACGGAAGCCACGCTCAAACTCGAAACGAACAGCCTCAGAACCTTAAGGCACGAGACGATCAAAAATTTGGAGTTGCTAGGCAAAGTGCGTGTCGAGAGGGCCGAATTGGCTGCCGCTCTTAAAGCCCGGATGGAATATGGAAACACGCGGATGGATCAACTTCGCGAAGACGAGCGGCGTCTGCTCGATCTCATTGGCAAACTCGGACGTCATGAGGGTATGGCCGAAGTGCAAATACCGTTCATCGATCTCAAAGGTAAACTCGATTGGCCGGCACCAGGACGAGTGGCAAACGCGCCAGGCATGGCTTTGAGACAAGGCGGTGCTCGGTGGTCAGGGGTGCTCATCAAGGCGGAAACAGGTACGGAAGTCACATCCGTCGCCGTCGGACGCGTCGTGTTCGCGGATTGGTTTCGGAACCTCGGTCAACTCGTAATCATCGATCACGGCGATGGCTACATGACGCTGTATGGAAACAATTCTGAACTGCATAAACAGGCTGGCGAAGAGGTGGATGCGGGGGAAATCATCGCCACCATCGGGGAGGTGGACGACGAAATGCCCCACGGATTGTATTTCGAACTCCGGGTGGGCGGCGAACCGCTCGATCCGCGACGTTGGTTTGTTTCGCCCCAATGAACGGCCCGCGCGAAACCGCCGCCCGCCGACGGACGGCTTTAATCGACTCGGGCCCAGCCCGCCTATTGTACGTAGACGGCTGCAGCCGCGGCGTCTCCAAACACCAGGGCGAGACTGAGCGTCGAAAATCCGTTCCGGCCGTTGGTCCATGGCCGCCATGACTCATTCAGAGGTTCCTTGAACTTTACCAATAGATTTCGCGGAAGAGCCATATAATATGAGAAGTGGGCGGTCATTTTTTCGTCCCGCTGCGTTCTCTGTGTAGTCTGTGGTTCATTGTGAAAGTATTCGGGAATTGGGGGATTAGGAACTAGAACCTATCTCAAAATTATCCATGTGTGCGCCGAGAGCGATTTTCGCAGAGTATCAAGGCGCGAGGAGCGTGGCAAAGCATAAGCTATATGAGCGATGAGCAACGCCGAAATGCGCGAAAATAGCCTTAGGCCCCGGGTTGTGACCTGAAAGCGCGCTGGCTTCGTTGCAGCGCTTGAACATAGGCAACTCAGCCCTGCCGACCCGGCCTCGCCATCCCGCTTTCAGGGCACAACGCACATGCGGATAATTTTAAGATGGGTTCTAATAAGTATGGTATCTCTAATGCACATGTTGATCAAAAATGCTCCCTGCCTGTACAAGGCCGCTCTTCTCGCCCTTGGACTCAGCCTCGCCGCCGAAGCGCAGAATTCGACTACCACGCCTGAGTCCAATGTTGCTACGGATGACACCGCCGAAGTAAATCCCGCCGACTCTAACGATCACACGCGTGACCCTATCCCCGTGGATGATATTCGCGTATTGGTCGAAGTCTTTCACAAGATAAAGAAGGACTACGTCGAGGTGATCGAAGATACCGATCTAATCGAAAACGCGATGCGCGGCATGCTTGCGGGCCTCGATCCGCATTCCTCCTATCTCGATCAGGATGATTATCGCGACCTCCGCGAAGGCACATCGGGTGAATTCGGTGGTCTTGGCATCGAAGTCGGAATGGAAGACGGATTCGTAAAGGTCATTGCGCCTATCGACGATACGCCGGCCCAGCGTGCCGGCATCCAGCCGGGCGACACGATCGTTCGGCTAGACGACACCCCGGTAAGGGGAATGTCGCTGAATGACGCGGTCAAGAAGATGCGCGGGAAACCCGACTCTCAAATCATCCTGACAATCATTCGAGAAGGCGAGGACAAGCCGCTAACGTTCACCATTGTGCGTGATTTGATCAAGGTGCGCAACGTTCGCAGCCGCATACTGGAGCCTGGGTTCGGGTATATTCGCATCTCGCAATTTCAGGCCCGAACCGGGGACGACTTGCGCAAGCATATTCGAGATCTGAAAGATGAAGAGCCCGATGGATTAAGAGGCCTCATCATCGATATAAGAAACAATCCTGGCGGGATTTTGGGTGCCGCCGTATCGGTTGCTGATGCGTTCCTCGACAGCGGAATGATCGTGTATACGGAGGGTCGCATCAAGGATTCCCAGCTGGAATTCAACGCCAAGCCGCCGGATTTGTTGCACGGCGCTCCCCTCATCGTTCTGGTCAACGAAGGCTCGGCATCCGCTTCGGAGATCGTAGCCGGCGCCCTTCAGGATCGCGAGCGCGCGCTGATTATGGGGCGCCCGACCTTCGGTAAGGGTTCGGTCCAAACGATCCTGCCGATGAACAACAAGGCGGCCTTGAAACTGACGACTGCGCGTTATTTCACGCCGTCGGGCCGATCCATTCAGGCAGAGGGGATCAAACCTGACATCATCATCGACGAGGTCAAGGTTTCGGCTGTGAAAGCAGCGGCGACCGAGGCGGTAAAAGAGGCGAATCTCGATCGGCATCTGGGAAACCCCGAGGAATCTGAAAAAAGCAACAAGGTTGAAGAGAAAGATTCTGGTGAGCAACCTTTGGCCCAAAGGGATTACGCGCTTTATGAGGCATTGAACCTGCTCAAAGGCATGGACGTTCTGTACGCTCGCACCCCCACACCGTAAGCGCGCGCTCTTCGTTCCATGCTCCACCTTTTGGCATTGGTGCTCAGCACATGTCTGGGTGGGAATGACTTAACGACCCCAACGATCGCGCTGATCATTGACGATTTGGGTAATCGTCCCCGACAAGACCACGCCGCCATCGATCTTCCCGGACCCCTGGCATATGCAATCCTGCCGTTTTCACCGTTTGCCACTGAACTTGCGGTGGCGGCGAATTCCTCGGGAAAAGAAGTGTTGCTTCATCTGCCAATGGAAGCGGAAGCGAGCAATCACCTGCTCGGTCCCGGTGCGCTCAATACGGATATGACGCGAGACGCTTTCGTCGCGGCCTTACGCCGGGCCTTGAACGCCGTCCCTCACCTGAGCGGGGTGAATAATCACATGGGGAGTCGGCTTACACAGGATCTCGAACGGATGCGGTGGCTCATGGCGGAACTTCGCAACACGGAAAATCTCCTTTACATCGACAGCAGAACGACGCCTAGATCCGTCGCCCGGCAGGCCGCTAAGGAAGCCGAGATCCCGTTCGTTGCGCGCGACATTTTCCTTGACAACCGACGGGAAACTTCATACATCCACGCGCAAATCGATGCCCTCATCGCGCACGCGCGCAGTAATGGAGACGGTGTAGGTATTGCCCATCCCTACCCCGAAACCATTGCAGTTCTGCTCGAACGACTCAAAATGCTGGACGGCATTCGCCTAGTGTCACTGTCTACACTTCTGGGCCGGCGCGAGTGCAGGCGCGCCAACGGCGTTTCTAAAATTTCACATTGAAACCTGAATAATTTCTAAAAAGCGATAATTCCAGGGTCCGGAAACATACCAATGAAACCGGATTCCAGGACGGTTACCTCTCTCGTGCCTTCAAAGCGGCCAATGTTGCGATCACGCCAAGCACACCAAATATCCATACGCTTAATGGGAACGGACCGATCATCTGGGTGAACGCACCCTTGATGCCGAACAGGATGGAAGAGCATATGACGAAACCGACGCCGATCAGAGCCAGTACTAAGCGGCGATGAAGCGTGTGAATCTCGCGCCGTATTTCGGCAAGTTGATGATCGTGAGTTTGAACCTTGAAGCGTCCGGACTTTATCTGTTCCAGAACATCGACTGTGAGTCCCGGCAATTCGGGCAATCGATCAGCCCATTGAGGAACGCTTTGTCGCATAGAACTCATCAGGCGCCTTACGCCAACGCGATCGATCATGAATCGTTCGAGCGAGGGCCTGGCCGCGCGCCACAAATCGAGCTCCGGATATAGCTGCCGCCCGATACCCTCGACGTTCACCAGCGTCTTTTGCAGCAGAAGCAGCTGCGGGAGAATCTCCATGTGAAATCGCTGCGCAGTCTGAAATAATCGCAGGAGCAGGTGGCCGATAGAAATGTCCTTCATAGGGCGGTCAAAAATCGGCTCGCACACCGCGCGAATCGCAAATTCGAATTCATCAACACGAGTATCCGGCGGCACCCAGCCGGATTCGACGTGCAACTCTGCGATTCTTCGATAGTTGCGGTCTAGAAACGCCGAAAAATTTTCCGCTAGATAGCGCTGGTCGAATTTACTCAAGGATCCCATGATGCCGAAGTCGACCAGGACAAAACGCGCCGCGCCGCCCTCGTCGGACGGAATGATGAACACATTACCGGGATGGAGATCGGCATGGAAAAAATGATCGCGAAATACCTGCGTAAAGAATATTTCAATACCGCGCTCCGCCAGAAATTTCAGATCTACGCCGGCGCGTTCGAGGCCTTTACGGTCGTCAATGCTCAATCCGGTGACGCGTTCCATGACGAGGACGTTCCGACGCGTGTAATCCCAGTACACGTCTGGCACGTATATCATCTTTGAATTTTCGAAATTGCGGCGTAGTTGAGACGCATTCGCCGCCTCGCGCATCATGTCCAGTTCGTCAAGAATCGTTTTTTCGAACTCGGCGACGACGATCGTCAGTTTCAGGCGCTTTCCTCGCGCCCAGTATCGTTCGGCGAGATCCGCGAGCACGTACATGAGGGATATATCCTGCTCGATTGTCCGGCGTAGATTAGGGCGCACGACCTTCACAATCACTTTCCGGCCATCGAGTAGATGCGCCGCATGGACCTGAGCAATGGACGCGGAAGCAAACGGTTCCTCGTCGAACGACTCGAAGACATCGGTCAGACTTTTCCCGTAGGCCTTTTCGACGATAACTCTCGCCTCAGAGCCCGGGAACGGCGGCACCCTGTCCTGGAGCTTGGAGAATTCGTCTGCGATCTCGTCGCTCAACAAGTCGCGGCGTGTCGACAAGATTTGCCCGAATTTCACAAACAGCGGACCGAGATCCTCAAGCACCGCCCGTATGCGTTCCGCACGCGGGCTATAGTCACGTCGGCGCCAGTTCCACGGCAATAGATACAGTACGAAACTGATCGAACTCAGCAAAGGAGTCGAAAATATGATCTCGTCGAACCCGTGCCGGATCAGGACACGCTGAATGGTGAAGATCCTGAAAAACTGCCCGACCGAGATCATTTGTACTGCCGCTTGCCCGTCGCGAAATTTCGTACGCGCGCTTCGAAGCGATCTACGTCGTCCGTTAATATGAACACTGCGCGGTATAGACGGTCCGCGTCACGGCGGGTTGGCAGCACATGGGCTTCGATCTGCAGATACTCCGACAGGTCCTGTTCGAGGCGTTCTGAAGCTTTGCGTCCGAAGGAAACAAGCGATCGAAAAATACGTCCAGCTTGATGCGCACCGACATCGCCGACATAGCGCGAAAGAATGTCCTCCCAGTCAATATCCAGCTCCGATAGGAGCGCCTGAACGCTTTGCGCCGTTACGAGGTCACCGCTGATCTCGATCCTTCCTGCTCCGATCGAATCACCACGCTTGCTCGCCCTGGCATAGGCGATGAAATCGCTGATGCTTCCGGTGACCTGAACGTCGACCTGCCCTTCGTATTTTTCTAGCAGCCGAATTCCCTTGGCGGACGGTGCCACGAAAGCGCTAAAGTCAGTGTTCTTTATGCTCAGGACGACAACGCGGCCGTCCAGCCCTGAGAGCCTTTCCGCCGCACCGTCGTCACTCAACAACAGTTCGCTCACGGTCCGCGAAACTTTATCTGCGAAAAACTGCCCCATACTCGAACTCACAGCATCAGGGGGAATGTAATCGTGCGGAACTTCGTTTCTCGCCTATCTATCGTCCATTCATAAACGTTAGTATTTCGCTCGTAAAGGCGCCAAGGCGCCAAAAAAACCATCAGTGTAATTTTAATAACGATCACTTATCACTTTACGATCTTTGCGTCCTGGCGAGAGTTACTCTTTCTGGATGGATACTAGAACCTATCTCAATATTATTCACATGCGCGCCGGCATATCAGTACTTACGACCGACATGTATCGCCACCAAGCCTGCCATGATGTCGTAATATCGTACGGTTTCGAAAGCGGCCTGCTCCATCATGTAACACAATGCATCCTGGTCCGGATGGACACGTATCGACTCGGCGAGATATCGGTAACTGTCAGCGTCATCGGCCACGACGCGGCCGAGCCCCGGCAGCACGCGAAATGAATACCAATCGTATATCCGGGACAGTACGGGCACCTTTATCGTCGAAAATTCGAGGATCACGGCGCGCCCACCCGGCCGCAGTACGCGGTACATCTCTTCCAGGGCGGTCGCTCGTCGAGTTACGTTGCGCAAACCGAAACCTATGATCACGCGGTCGGCGCAGTTCGAGTGTAAGGGGATCGCCTCCGCACTCCCCTGTATGTATTGGATACCTCGAACGATCCCCCTGTCGATCGAGCGATCCCGGCCGCGATTCAGCATGGACGCGTTAATATCACATACGACGATCTCCGCGCGCCCCCCCGTGCGTCTGTCGATCAGCCTCGCCAAATCGGCGGTTCCGCCGGCCAGATCCAATATGATGTGACCGGAACGGGCGTCCAGGATATTGACGGCAAATCGCTTCCACAATCGATGCAGCCCGACCGACATCAAATCATTCATCAGGTCATAGCTGTCGGCCACCGAATCGAACACACCTTTGACTTTGAGCGATTTGGCTTCCGCCGTTACGTGTTCGAATCCGAAAAAGGTGTCGCGTCGCTTCATGAGCACCGTACCGGGCGGCTCAGTCCGTATCTTCCCGATGTTTATGCCCGGCAGCTTCCAGGGCTTCGAGGTATCGTTGCCAGAATTCGTCGCGGTAAGCCCCAAGCTCATACAGATAGTCCCAGGTATAAAGTCCGGTATTGTGTCCATCATCGAACACCAGCTTTATTGCATAATTTCCCATGGGCTCGATTTCGAGAATGTTGACCTCTTCTTTGTCGATCTGCAGCACCGCCTGTTCGGGGCTGTGTCCGCGCACTTCCGCCGATGGCGAGTAGACCCGCAGATATTCACAGGACAATTCAAACACCTGGCCGTTTTCAAAAGCGATTTCGAGTACTCTCGAGGTCTGGTGGAGCTTAATGTCGGTCGGCAGGTGATCGGGCATGGCTAACCGCCCCTTAAAGAATATATTTGGTCAGATCGTCGTCAGCTGCCAGTTTAGCGATATGAGTGTTGACGTATTCCGCGTCGACGGTCACTCGCTGGCCCTCGATTCCAGGCGCCGTGAACGACAGCGCCTCCAGGAGCTTCTCCATCACGGTATACAACCGTCTCGCACCGATATTCTCGCTTCGTTCGTTGACTTCGTATGCAATTTGCGCGATCCGAGCAATGCCGTCCGCCGTGAACTCCAGATGGACGTTCTCAGTGGCCATTAATGCTTTGTATTGGCGGCTTAGCGAGGCATCCGGCTCGGTCAGTATTCTTATGAAATCGTCCACGGACAGCGATGAAAGCTCGACCCGGTTCGGCAGCCGCCCTTGAAGCTCCGGAATTAGATCGGCCGGCTTGGCGAAATGGAAGGCTCCCGAAGCGATGAACAAAATGTGATCCGTTTTAACCATCCCGTGTTTCGTGCTGACCGTGCATCCTTCAACCAAAGGAAGGAGATCGCGTTGAACGCCTTCTCTGGAGACATCCGGTCCGGTCGTTTCAGAGCGGCGTGCAACTTTGTCGATTTCGTCGAGGAAAACGATTCCGTTCTGTTCTACACTTTGCAATGCGCGCGCGCGGATATCGTCTTCATTGATAAGTTTTGCTGCTTCTTCTTCAACAAGCATTTTTCGGGCGTTGGGAATTTTCAAGCGGCGACTGCGTTGCCGGTTCGTGCCCAGGTTCTGGAACATGCTCTGAAGCTGACTCGTCATCTCCTCCATGCCGGGAGGAGCCATTATTTCTACACCGATGCTCGGTGAACTCACCTCGATCTCGATTTCCTTCTTATCGAGTTGCCCTTCGCGCAGCATTTTTCGAAAGCGTTGGCGTGTCTCGGATTCATTCGCCGGCTGATTTTCGCCGAAAGTCCTGGGGCCGGGCAGCAATACGTCGAGGATTCGCTCCTCAGCGGCGTCTTCTGCCTGTGTCTCGACCTGGGACATCGCCTCTTCGCGCTCCATGTTGATTGCGACGTCGGCCAAATCGCGCACGATCGATTCCACGTCGCGCCCGACATATCCCACTTCGGTAAACTTGGTCGCTTCAACCTTGATGAAGGGAGCGCCTGCGAGGCGGGCCAGCCGTCTCGCGATCTCTGTTTTTCCGACGCCAGTCGGCCCAATCATCAGGATATTCTTGGGCGTTATCTCATTGCGCAGTTCGGGCTCGACCTGAGACCGCCGCCAGCGATTACGAAGCGCGATGGCTACGGCGCGCTTCGCATCGTCCTGGCCGACGATGTGCTTGTCGAGTTGTTCGACGATTTCCAGTGGTGTCATCGCTCTCATCGCCGCGCGCGCTCACTCCTCATCGTGAAGCACTTCAATACTTACGTTCTCATTGGTATAGACGCAGATTTCTCCGGCAATGGTCAGCGATCGGCGCACTATCGCTTCGGAATCCAGATCGGTTTCTTCGAGCAATGCGCGAGCAGCCGCTCTCGCATAGGCGCCGCCCGAGCCAATTCCAATAACGTCGTGCTCGGGTTCTATTACGTCGCCGGTCCCCGAAATAATCAGCGAGTGATCCCGATTCGCGACGGCGAGCATTGCTTCAAGGCGGCGCAATATTCGATCGGTTCGCCAATCCTTTGCCAGCTCGACTGCCGCCCGAAGCAGATTACCGCGATGCTCTTCGAGTTTCGATTCGAACCGCTCGAACAAGGTAAATGCGTCCGCAGTGCCACCAGCGAAACCGGCGATTACCTCGTCCTGGTAAAGGCGGCGAAGCTTGCGCGCGTTTCCCTTGAGAATCGTTTCCCCAAAGGATACTTGACCGTCGCCTCCGATGACGACATTGCGTCCCCGGCGAACCGAGAGAATGGTGGTACCGTCAAACACGCCGGATACTTCGTTGAGAAGCGCGGATTGTACACGAAGGGCGTGCCCACGGTTGCTGGCAAGCTACCGAATTCAGCAAGAATTGACTTGGGCGTTGAGATGGCGGTCCAGATGCGCCATGGTTTTGTTGAGTGCGTCCCTACGCCGCACCCCTGACGGGCTGGCGCGCTGCGCCTTGCAACCCCGATTTTCAGGGGGCAAGGTGGGCCCGAATAATTTTGAGATGGATTCTCAAAGCCCCTTATTCGCCTCAAACCATGACACCTTTCAGCCCGCTCTCTCACGCGCCTCCCTGCGATTCCCTAAGTTCGACGGTTTGCTATGAGTTTCTCTTTCACCTTTGTGTCAATAATTCCTGCGTCGCCTGGCTCGAGGATGTGCTTGATCGTAGATCTTAGCGAGGTGCTGGAAGTCCATGTGGGTATAGATCTGAGTCGTGCTGATGTTCGAGTGGCCCAGCAATTCCTGAACCGCGCGCAAATCTCCTGATGACTCAAGTAGATGACTCGCGAAGGAATGTCTCAGCATATGCGGATAAACGCGGGTATCGAGGCCGTGTTTAAGTGCCCAGTTGCGCAATCGTTTCTGCACGGTTCGCGTTGAAAGGCGCCGACCGCCGCGGCTGACGAAAACCGCCGGCTCATCATCACGAACCAGGTTTGCGCGAAGTGCGAACCATTGTTCCAGAAGTTCAAGAGCATGGCGCCCTATCGGTGCGATACGTACCTTTCGCCCCTTACCCATCACTCTGACCTCCCCGTTAGCCATGTCGAGATCCGCCACGTTCATGCCGACGAGTTCGGAGACTCTAAGTCCGCAGGAATAAAGTGCCTCCCACATCGCGCGATCGCGCAGTTCGAGCGGCGTCTGCGGCGTCTGTTCGAGCAGAGTAATCATCTGGTCGACGTCGAGCGCACGCGGAAGGCGTCGTGTTGATTTCGGCGCGCGAACCGATTGCGCCGGATTGGACTCGGTCAAACCCCGCAAGCTGAGGAACTTGAAAAAAGACCTGAACGCCGACAGCGAACGAGCGAGCGAAGGACCCCGGACGCCGTCGCGATGGCGTGTCGCGACGTAATGACGGATGCAATGTGAATCCACTGCCGCCCACTCCGTAATCCCAACCGACCGACAGTGCCGGCTGAACTGCAGCAAATCGCGCCGATAGGCCTTGATGGTGTTCGCGGAGTGTCCATTGATGGTCGCGAGGTAGGCCTCAATCAACTCATCCAGAACCGCGTCGCCGCCACTGCTCATGGCTGTTGGACTCCCGATCAGTCTGGTTTGGGACGTTTTACCCAGGGATCGAGAACCAAGGTTACAACGTCGCCCAAATAAGTAAGAAATTCGGTTCCCATGTCGGCCTCGTAGCGATCGGTATCATTACTGTTGACGATCAGGACACCATCCCATCCGTTTCCGTTCAGTGGCATCACAACTGCGGAGCCGTCGTGTTCCTCACCACCGAAAAGCGCCAATCGCTGTTCGGCTGATAATGGTCCACAAACGGTGCGTGCAGATTCGATAACGCCTGCAAATGCCGCCCTCGTTGTTGAACTCGTGCCGACAAATTCGGACACTTCACCGCTGTCGATGAATGCCGGTTCGGCAAAAACGTAGCTGAAAACCTTGTCGGCGGAGAAATCGTTCGCCAATCGCTGCTCGAGGCTGGAAAAAATGGCTTGAGGTCCAACCGCATTCATCAATGTCAACACCAGATTGTGTATCTTGCGATTGAGTATTTCATTTTCACGCGCGAGCGAAACCAACTTCTCCAACCGGGTTTTGACTTCCGTATTCTCTGCACGCAGCAATATGACTTGCCGTTCCAACAAAGATACCGCGTTTCCGCTGCCGTGAGAAATGGACAGGTCGCGCAAAAGCTCAGGGTGCTTGTCGAGGAATGTCGGATCACGCCGTAGGAATTTTACGTCCTCATCTTCATCCAACCCGGGTTCTTCAGGAGACCCTGAAGATGTCACTGACGTCATAGTTCTATCGTCCCCTCGTAAACGAATGTCGCCGGGCCAGTCATCCACATTGAGTGCCGTGGATCACCATCCCAGTCAATTTTTAAGCTGCCACCCGTGAGTTCAACAGTCACTTCATCGTCCAGCAGATCCCATCTTCGGCCGATTGCAACTGCCGCGCAAGCGCCGGTACCGCATGCGCGCGTCTCCCCCACTCCGCGTTCGTAAACACGTAACTTCATCAATTGACGATCCACGATCTGCATGAAACCTACGTTCACGCGCCGTGGGAACCGGCTGCAATGTTGAAAGCGTTCACCGATCGGGGTTACGCGCGCTTCTGTAACCGCTTCGACCTGGATTACCGCGTGCGGATTACCCAGAGAAACCGCTCCGAACTCAATCGTTTCCCCCTCGATCTCGAGTTGATAACGCGTCTGCAGATCGATGGCGCTCATCGGAATCTCGCTCGGCGAAAATCGGGGCTGGCCCATGTCTGCCCGAATCTGGCCATCCGGTTCGAAGTTCAAGTGAACGACAGTCTTATCGATTTCTATATCGATGCCATCGGACGCAACCTCGCCCCGCCGTTCCATATAAAGCGCTACACAGCGTACGCCATTGCCGCAGTGTTCGGCCATTGTGCCGTCCGCGTTGAATACGCGGTACCTTGCGACTGCACGCGGGGCCCCGGCCGCTTCTATGGATAGCACCTGATCACAGCCGACCCCCAGCCGCCTGTCCGCGAGTAACGAGAGGGATTCGCGGTCGAGGTCAAATGACCGATCACGCTCGTCGAGCAACACAAAGTCGTTACCCAGTCCGTGCATTTTTACGAACGGAATTTTCATGTCGAGTCATTCACTGAAGCCATCGTCAGGCCGCCGACATCGATGTCTCGGGACCATCCGGCCCGGAGAGATGGATCGTTGAGGTCGGGAACGCGCACTTGGCACCATGCTCCTCGATGATCTCGATAATTTTCCACAGGACGTCCTGCTTGATTTCGTGAAACCGCACCCAATTAGTCGTTTTCGTGTACGTGTATACAAAAAAATCCCGTGAAGAGGACGAAAATTCATTGAAATTCACGATCAATGTCTGATCCGTATCGATTTCTGGATGCGCTTCCGACATTGCCTTTACGTCCGCAACAACACCAGCCATCTGGCCCGCATCATCGTAGCGGATTCCAACCGTCTCAACTATCCGCCGGTTCGTCATACGCGATGGGTTTTCGACGACGATCTGTGTGAACAGCGCATTTGGAACGTACAGCGGGCGGTTATCAAAGGTTCGCATTACCGTCAACCGCCAACCAATTTTCTCCACGGTATCTTCTATGTTTCTGTCCGGCGATCGCACCCAATCTCCAACACTGAACGGCCGATCGAGGTGAATCATTCCCCCGAAAATATTGGCGAGCAAATCCTTCGCGGCGAAGCCAACAGCAATACCGCCGATTCCCCCGAATGCGAGCACGCCCGATACTTTATACCCCAAAGTCTGCAGCCCAACCAACGCCGCCGTGATGATGACAGACAATCGCAGGAGTTGGGTAATCGCGTGCGCCGTGGTCTGATCAATCTCCTCACCGGCACCACTCTTGTGTTTCAAATACGAAGCTTCGCACCGCGTAATAAAGCGCACCAGAAATCAGGCGATGCCACCGGTGACCCAGATGACGACCCGTAATGGCGTGCGAATTGCATCCACCAAGGCATCGTCCCAGTAGCTGTTCGTTTCTTGGAATTGGCGATACACGCGATCGACCACCCGTTTTTGAATAAAGTCTATTAACAGGGTGATAAAGACGACGATGAAAACCTGGATCAGCCACGATTCCTGATGGAGATAAATCGCTATTTTGGAAATGATCGCGTTGTTCATCGGTAGTTTCCCACGTTTCGCTTAATCGATCCTAGTGCGCCGT
>JAYYZW010000043.1:0-9815 GCA_036339995.1 Pseudomonadota bacterium | reverse complement strand
GGCCCGGGCGCAGCGGCCGCGAATCGACAGCTGAGATAATTGACGTAACCCTAAAGACACCTTATATATCAATAACCTAAAGTGCCTGTCGGTTTGACTATACTTTAGGCAAGGCCGTAGAGATGGGTGAACATCGATCACCGACCGGGGGGCCAAGGAGGTGCAGCTTGGCTAATATTCTCGACACGATTGCGCTCGAACGCGCCTATATCGCGCGGATGATCGACTTGCTCGATGAACAACTGGACATACTGCGTGACCCCGCGCGAGATCCCGACTATCACTTGCTGCGGGAAATCGCGCGGTATTTTTGTCACTATCCCACCGCGATCCACTACCCGTTCGTCGACACGCTGTTCGAATACCTGGCCGAACTCGAAGACGACTTGAAACCCCAGGTTGAGGAAATGAAACGCCGACACGATCAGCATTCTCTTCTGGAAGATGAAGTCTACGCTTTATTAGACGGTGCCTGTTCCGGGCATATGATTCCGCGGGACCGACTTTTGAAAGAAGCCACGGCCTGTGTAGCACTGCATCGGAATGCATATGACGCCCACCGACACTGAGCTGTTCGAACTTGCGACCGAACGTCTTTCAGGTGACGATCTCGAGAAGATTGAGCAACGGTGTAATCAGCATACCGCACCGAGCGTGCGGTCGGAGATCGAAGATGAGTTCACGCGTATGCGTGAAGCGATAGAGGCGGCGCACTCCGAAGCTGCTTGACACGCGCTTCGCTCTTTTGCCGGTGCGGACGGCCGCTCAAATAATACCGAACAGGAAGATTATCGCTACGGCCGTAGGTACGGCGAAACGGATCAATAAACGCCAGATACCGAAAAGAATATCGTTTGCAATCGCCAACTCTTCCATTACCGAATTCCGACTCATGAACCAACCCGCAAAGACCGCGATCAAGAATCCTCCGATCGGCAGCAACACTTGATTAACTACAAAATCCAGGCCGGCGTTCAAGTTGACGCCCATGATCTTCCAGTCGGAAAGGACATTGTACGAGGCGATGCTTGAGACGCTCGTCGCGGCTATCACGATCAATACAACGATTACGCTCTTTTGCCTCGTGTAAGCCCTGCTCTCCTCGAGCCAGGTCGTCAACGAGTGCACGAATCCGATCATGGACGTGATCGCGGCCACCGAAAGCAACAGAAAGAACAAGCTGCCAACGAAATGACCGCCCGGCATGCGGGCGAATGCGATCGGCAGGATCTTGAACGTGAGGCCCGTTCCGGCGGCGGGATCCAGTCCGTTGGCAAAAACGGCGGGGAAGACCACCATTCCTGCTAACAGTGCAACCAGTGTGTCAGCCGTGACTATCATGACCACCGATTGTCCGATAGAGATCCGCTCCGGCAGATAGGCACCGTAGGTCATCATCGCCGCCATCGCGACACCGATCGAAAAAAATGCCTGACCCAGGGCCGCAAGGCAGACGCCCCCATCCAGCTTGCTGAAGTCCGGAGTGAATAGCCAGGACAGCGCCTGGGCGAAACCACCCGCGAACGCATTGTAGAGGACCAGGACGACCAGTAATCCGAACAGCGCCGGCATGAGAAAGATCACGGCTTTTTCAATGCCCTTTTCCACACCTGCGTAAATGATTAAGCCCGTTAAAAACAAGCCCGCGAGCGTCCAGGACAGCATCGTCGGCGTACTGGCAAGCACGGCATCGAACTGTGCTGCCGCCGCGGGGCCATCCATGCCCGCGAACCCGGTCGCGACCGCTTGGCACAAATAGAACAATACCCACCCGATGATCACGCAATAGACCACTGCGATGAGGAAGGCGGCGAGCAGATTCAAGCCGCCGACCAGGTGCCAGTACCGGCTTCTGCCTTCGCGCTCCGCGACCGCACGCATCGATCCGGGCGGCGACCGGCGACCGCGGCGACCGATCAGGATCTCGGCCATCAGGATCGGAACACCGATACCAAAGGCGCACAGCAAATACACCAGTACGAAGGCGGCGCCCCCGTATTCTCCGGTCAGGTAGGGGAAGCGCCAGATGTTGCCGAGGCCGACGGCAAAACCGACCGATGCCATGACAAAACTGAAGCGGGACGACCAGCTTTCGCAGCGTATACTCGCGCTCATAACTTTTTCCTTATAGATGATCGCCACAGCGTGCGCGACCCGTTCCCATCTCCGGTCGCGCTATACTGTCAGCGGCTTATCGGCGGCAACAGTAACCAGACCATGCAACAGTTTCTATTCGGACACAGCAGCGGAAACGATGCGAACCGGCTGGTCGAAGCATGCCTTTCCCAGATAGGTGCCGTTCCCGCGGAAGCCAACTTCGGTTTCATCTACGCAACCGATGCGCTGACCGCTGATTTGCGCGACATCCTGGAAACACTCAAGGTAAAGACCGGCATTGTGCGTTGGACCGGCACGGTCGGTGTAGGCGTCAGTACCACGGGCCAGGAGTATTACGAACAACCGGCCCTCGCTGTGATGCTGGCGTCGTTTCCCGAAACCGCCTTTAGAACCGTTCCGTTGCAGCAATTCGACGTGGACGAATTCATCGGCGAGGTGGGTGAATGGCTTCAAAACGATCCGTTTCATTTCGGCATCCTGCACGGCGATCCGACCAATCCAGCAACGCCTGAGCTGATCTCAAAACTCGCCGAAAAAACGCCGGGGGCTTTTTTCGTCGGCGGACTGACGTCCTCCGGTGGCGAGAATCTCCAGGTCGCCGACGGCGTGTCTACGGGCGGCATCTCGGGCGTTCTGTTCTCCAGCGATGTGCCGGTGGCTACCGGACACACCCAGGGCTGTACACCGATCGCCTCCCAGCACGTCATCACCTCCTGCGAGCGTAACATCATCATCAAACTCGATGGCCGGCCGGCGCTCGACGTATTCAAGGAAGACGTTGGTGAGGTCATCGCGAAGGATCTGCAGCGTGTTGGCGGCTATATCTTTGCCGGCATCCCGGTCCGAGGATCCGATACCGGTGACTACATGGTCCGCAATCTTGTCGGAATCGATCCAAACCAAAAGGTAATCGCCATCGGCGATCTCGTCACCGAAGGCAACGAAATCATGTTCTGCCGGCGCGACGGCAACAGCGCGCGGGAAGACATGCTCCGAATGTTGGCCGACATCAGGAAGCGGATGGATGATCGTCCGAAGGGCGCAGTCTATTATTCCTGCCTCGGGCGCGGCCGCAATCAGTTCGGCGAGAACTCCGAAGAACTCAAGTTTATCCACGACGAGCTGGGTGATATTCCGCTGGTCGGTTTCTTCGCCAACGGCGAGATATTCCATAACCGGCTATACGGGTATACCGGCGTATTGACTGTTTTCTGCTGAACGCCGGGCCACTATGGTGTCTCCTTCGCCCGCTCGCGCGCGAATCTTTTTCGTCTTTGGCTTTCCCGGCTGATCAGGCCTCGAGCGCGGGCTTGACCTTCGTCGCGAACAAGTCGAGCGAGGTCATTTCATCGGCATGGCTCATGTCGCCGAAGCTCAGTTCGGTGAGGAGGTAGTTGACGCCGGTCGCCTCGACCTGCGACGCCAGTGTATCGGCAACCTGCTCCGGCGAGCCGGCGATGACCGCGCCCAGCTTCTGCGCCACATCAAACTCCGCGATTGGACCGACGATCGGGATCTCGATACCACGTTCGCGCCACAGCTTGGCCAGCTTGTCGAACCATTGCTTGTAAGCAGGCCGGGCGATGTCGATCGCGGCTGCGTCGGTGGCCGCCACGACGACGATGCGATGCATGCCCATCAGCGGTGGTTCCCCCTTTATCGCCCCATATTTCCGGCACGCCGCCGTATAGCCGTCGACCGCATCCCGTACCATGGATACGGCACCGAGGCTGGCGCAGTGCATGCCGAGACGCCCGGCGGTATCAAGCCCTTCCGGCGACATGGAAGCGGACCAGAACGGCACCGGATCCTGCAGGGGCCGCAAAGCCATCGGCACGTCTTCGTAATCAAAATACTTACCGTGGTGGGTCAGCCGCTCGCTGGCGAGGCCTTTGCATATCACCTCCAAGGCCTCGCGAAAAATGAGCGGGGCTTCGTCGTGATCCACGCCCAGGAAGCCGACCTCGATCGGCGAGATCCCGCGCCCCACCCCGACTTCGAAACGGCCGTTGCTCAGATGATCGAGCATGCAGATCTCTTCGATCAGGCGCAGGGGGTTGTACAAGGGTAATAAATAGACCAGCGGCCCCAAGCGAATTTTCGACGTTTCGCGCGCCACGGCGGCGAGGAAGATACCCGGCGACGGTGCCATACCGAGCGGCGTGCAATGATGCTCTGCGAGATGATAGGTCCGGAATTCCGCCGCTTCTGCCGCCTTGATGAACTCTATGCGATCGGAAAATGTTTTCCCCGGCGCCTCTGGCCTTTGATCGAGGTGGTCGAAGATGCCGAACTGGACGCCCATGGGATCGATCCTTTTGATTTTCTACAAGTCGTCCGCATGCATACTTACTTACGCGATACGCCGCAGTTCGACACAAGGTGCTAAATCATACGTCACCGCGGAGCTTGTGGGCGAATTGAATTCTGTCTCGTAATTCGGAACGGCTATTCAGAGTACGACTGTCTCCAGCGCCTTACCGAGCTCGATCAATTCGACTCCGTCGTCACCGACTGCGAACGCCGTTACGGAAATGTAGTCGGGCTCGAAACTTACGAGACGATTGTCGCCTTTGAGGCGGCTCAGGATCGCATTAATGAGCATGAAGTGGCTGAAGACGATGGCATCGGTGTCGATCGACTTAAAGGCGCACCACGCGATGTCGCGCCAGTTCACGAGCGCTTCGTCGACTTCATCCCAGGTGCCCCGCATCACGCGCTTAAGCCAGGCGGCGCGTTCTTCGAACGAGACGAGCGACGGCAACTCGCGGTAGGCGTCGTCGGTCCGTACGTCGACGCCCCACATCGCGGCGAGTGGCGCCGCGGTTTCCCGCGCACGCAACAAGGGACTCGTAACCACCTTCATCGGCGTGTGGTCGCAGAAGCGCTCGCATATCGAACGCGCCTGCTGCCGGCCGCGTTCGCTCAGTCCCGGGTCACGCGACTGCGACCACCGCGCGGTCGCTTCGCCGTGGCGCACGAGATAGAGTTTCATCAAAGACCGGTCACGGGCTTGCCGCGACCGCACCCTGTCCGCGGCGCGGGCGATCCCCCGAATTCATGGAACGCACAAATACACATGTAAAAAAAACGGCCGGACCCAGCGATCCGGCCACCCTTTCGAAAGACCAGATTCTGTCAGTCCTTCAGATAGCCGAGCTGCGCCATCAATTCTTCCTTGCTCACCTTGAGCTGCGGCGCAATCATCACTTCCAGACCGAGTTTGTCGGCGGGTTCGTCGCAGGTGAAACCGTCGTCGTGGGAGACGGTGGCTTCGAACATCGCGCCGGAAGGCGTGCGAACGTAAATAGAATCAAAGTAACCACGGTCCTTGACGTCCGATACGTCGGTATAGCCCAGGCCTTCCAAGTGGAACTTCAACTCGTTCTGCTGCTCGTGATTGTCGACCTGAAATGCCATGTGGTGTATCGCCCCTTCGCCGACGATCCAGGTGCCGGGCTTGCGGTCGGGCTCGACTTCGAAATCGATGATCGCACCGGCACCGCCTTCGCCTACTTCATAGCGGATGAGTTTTCCGTCATCGGCGACGCGGGTGCCGCCCCAACCGACCTGCATGAATTCTTCCATGAATTCGGCATCGCGCATGGATACGCCGATCGAATAAGTGCCCCGGATCATCAGCTCCGGCGCAACCGGTCCGCCCGTGTGCGGCTTGCGGTCATCCTCGTCGATCGCGACCAGGGCATATTCGACACCGCAGGGATGTTGAAAGTCGAGATACTTCTCACCGAAACGCTCGTTGTCCTTCACCTCAAAGCCGTGCTCGGTTAATCGAGCACGCCAGAAATCTAATGCCGACGATGGAATGGACAGGCTCACATAGGAAACCTGGCCCGAGCCCTTACGGCCCTTCACGCCCGTATGCGCCATTGGAAAAGACGTCAAGAGCGAGCTTTCCTCACCCGCATCGTTACCGTAGTAAAGGTGGTAAATGGGCATAGGCCCATCGTAGAAGGCGGTTTTCTTGACGCTTTTCAGGCCCAGGATCTTGGTGTGGAAATCGTAGTCTTCCTGTGCCCCACCAGTAGCAGTCGTGATGTGGTGGTGCCTCTTGATGTAATTCCCAGGTGCACTGGTGGTCATGGGCTTTCTCCTCGCCGTTGGGGGAATACACGAACATTCTAGAATGCACCTCCCGGAACGGTAACTCAATGATTTTCGGACAAGCCGCGTCTGATCGAGACCACATTGAACGGCATCGCCTTGCAGGCACCCCGAGGCCGCTCCTAGTGCAGACAGCATCGAAGCTGGTGCCGTCATAGCCGTACGGGATAAAGTGCCCGTACTTCCATGCCCTTACCACAAGAATTCAGCTTGAGGAGGCGACGACCATGATGCGAACCGGTGAACAGTATCTCGAGTCCTTGCGCGACGGCCGACGGGTGATGTGCGGCGGTGAACTCATCGAGGACATAACGAGCCATCCGAAAACCAGCGGATACGCCAGCCAGGTCGCCGAATTCTACGACCTGCATCTCGATCCCAAACACCAGGAACACCTGACCTACATCGACGAAGACGGCGTCCGGCGCGCCAAGCACTGGATGATGCCGAAGAACAAGGAACAGGCGGTCGAGCGCCGCGAGTACTTCGACTACATTTTTCGGCATTTCCGCGGCGGACAGTGGTCGAGGTTACCGTGCAGCAACAACACCGTCATGATGCTGCTGGTCGACGACCCCGAGCCATGGGAAGCGCAAACTGTGTTCGGCAAAGGCAAGCCCATGGCCGACAACATCCGCCGCGCTTGGGCGGATTTGAAGGATGGCGATCTAGCAGCGTCCCCGATGTTCATCGACATTCAATTCGACCGCTCGGGCTCCGATCATACCGATATTCCGATGCTTCGCATGATCGAGGAGCGCGACGACGGCATCCTGGTACGCGGCTGGAAGGCGGTCGGCACCGGCACCGTGTTCTCCAACTGGATCAACGTTGGGATCCTGTGGAACGTCGGAACGCAGCCCGACCAGGTTATTTTCTGCCGCGTTCCGGCCAACATGCCGGGCATCACCCACGTCGCGCGCGATTCCTTTGCGCGGCCCGACGCCCCTGATTTCGATTATCCCCTGTCACGCCACGGCGACGAACTCGAATCGATGGCTTTTTTCGATGACGTCGTCATTCCGTGGGAGTACATCTTTCACCTGGGCAATATCGAACACGCGCAATACTATCCCCAGCGCGTTTTCGATTGGGTGCACATCGAAACGCAGAATCGCCACGTCATTAACGCGGAATTGATGGTTGGGCTCGCGATGCTCATGACCTCGGCGCTCGGTACCGACAAGCATCCGGTAGTGATGTCGCAAATCGCCGACATCATCCGCTTTCGCGAGACCGTGCGGGCATTCACTATCGCCGCCGAAGATACCGGTAACGTCACTCCAAGCGGTTTGTACAAGCCGAACAACATCTTCATCGATCTGGGCCGCGCTTTTTACATCGAGAACGTCGGTAAGCATATCGACGTGCTGTCGGATCTCTGCGGTCGCAGCATCATGATGCAGCCGACCGAGGGTGATCTAGACGATCCCTATATCGGTCCGCATCTCGCTGACGCCCTGCGTGGTAAAAGCATCAGTGCGCGTGACCGCATGAAGATCGTAAAGGTCATTCGCGACCGCTTTTTCTCCGAAGGCGGCGCGCGCAAGGAAGCCTTCGAGAAACTCAACGGTACGCCGCTGTTCTTGATCAAGCTCCTGACCATGAACCGCGTCGAGTTTTCTCTCGATGGACCTCTGGTCGAGCTGGCCCGGCAGGTCTGCGGTCTCGGAGACGACAGCGACATCATCGCCAAGGCTATCGAGGAGAAAGAGCGGAGTGAGAAGAAAACTCCCCTTCCGGACTACGTGCGCAAACAGGACGTCGAAACAGTTTAGATTTTTACATGAAAGAATTCAGACTCCAGACCTTGCCGTGGAACGTCGTGTTCGGCGCCGGCAAGCTGGCGTCGCTGCTGGGCGAACTCGAATCACTGGGATTTACCCGGGCATTGGTGCTGTCCACTCCCGAACAGGAACGCGATGCTAGGCGAATCGCGGATCTGCTGGGCGATCGGGCGGCCGGCATATTCTCCGCAGCGCGAATGCACGTGCCGGTCGAAGTCGCCGCCAAAGCGGCGCAGGCCGCACGCGACTGCAACGCCGATTGCTCGGTCTCGATCGGCGGTGGCTCGACGACGGGCCTGGGCAAGGCCCTTGCTTTGAATCCGGGCATTCCGCTGATTGCAATACCGACTACTTACGCGGGATCTGAAATGACCAATATCTGGGGCATGACCGAAGACGGCCGCAAAAAAACCGGGCGCGATCTCCGAGTCTTGCCCAAGTTGACTCTATACGATGCCGAACTTACGCTTGGACTGCCTCCAGAAATTGCCGGCCCGAGCGGTATTAATGCACTCGCGCAGGCGACGATCAATGCCAAGGACCGGCGTACAAATCCCGTGATGATGTCGATGGCCCTGGAAGCCATTCGCGCGATCGCAGCTTACCTACCGACCGTCGTAATGGAACCCGGCAATCTCGAAGCACGCGAACAAGTGCTCTATGGCGCCGCACTTGCGGGTGCCGCGCTCGGTGCCGGCGTAACCAGTCTGCATCACCGCTTGTGTCACACCCTCGGTGGCAGTTTCAACGCGCCGCACGCGGAAACGCACACCATACTCCTACCCTATTCAGTCGCCTACGCAGCGTCGGCTGTGCCCGATCTAATGGCGCACATCGCCGAGGCACTCGGCGTCGACGACGCCGCACAGGGGATACACGATCTCTCTTCCGGCATGGGCCTGCCGACTTCGCTTCGTTATATCGGTATCGGGGAAAAAGATCTGGTAAAGATTGCCGACATCGCGACTGAAGCACCTGTTGAGAACCCTACGCCCGTCACGCGCGATGGCGTACTCGAGCTATTACAGAATGCCTACAGAGGCACGCGCCCCGCTTGATTCAGCCGCCGGAATCAAACCGATCACTTGGCATTCGGCGGCCGTAACGCCAACGGCCAAGCGATCGGAAAGGCCCAGTCGTCATTCGCGGGGCTGCCCGATTCTATCGACACGTCGTCCTGTGTCACGATGGGATCAGTCCCGGGGCGCGGGTCCCAAACAGCGTCGTCGCCGAGCCACCGCGTCGATAGAGCGACGCGTCTTCGATTCGGCGACTTGTTACCGTGCGAAGTATGCACGATCGCCGTATTGAAAATTATCGCATCGCCTGCTTTCACATCGAAGCTCAGGAATTCGTAATCGTCTCGAAGCACATTGAAATCGGGGATCTCCTCCTCGTGACTCGAACCGATCCATTCGTCGAGCTTTTCGTCTTCTCCGCCGGGTATCACGGGTCTGAACCATTTGCCCCATTCGTGCGAGCCGCGCACGAACTCCAGCGTGCTAGATTCGACGTCCGCATCGGTCAATGCGAGCCATACCGAGCAGATCTGTTCGCCCTTGAACGGCCAGTACGGCAGGTCCTGATGCCAGAAGAATTCCTCTTGCGTATTTGGTTCCTTCACGAAGATATGATCAAAGTAAATGCGGGCACGTGACGACTTCATCGCGCGCGCTGCGAGTTCGCCCACACCCGAATTGAATACGAAATCGCGAAAATCTGGATCGGTCGGCCACAGATAGCGATCATGTAGAAACCGACTTTCTTTACCGCCGGGATTCGTGT
>JAYYZW010000042.1:0-6845 GCA_036339995.1 Pseudomonadota bacterium | reverse complement strand
GGCTGTCATGTTACGAATCTCCTGAACAAGCCCCACGTCCTGCGGCCCGATTTGCTCCGGGGTTCCGAAATACCCCATAAAAGCCGTCCACGGGCCCCTGAGATGGCATGTGCGGCAGTTCATCCGTACTCCCCTTGCCAGTTCCCGCGGGGCGTGTTTTGTGCGTCCACCTGGGCGAGCAGTTGAGCGGTAGCCAAACGCCGCTGTAAGTACCTAACTAAAGCGGCTGAATAGGGGCCGTAAATAGGGCCAATTCTTGGAACACTTTTCCGTACTCATTCCGTACAGACTTAAGCGCCAAAAAGGCGGTCGTCATAAGTGACTAATTATATAGGAAAAAATGGTGGGCGATGCTGGGTTCGAACCAGCGACCCCTGCCGTGTGAAGGCAGTGCTCTCCCGCTGAGCTAATCGCCCGAATCGAAGAATGGCAATTCTAGGATGCGTTGTTTAGAGGGTCAAACGGCCCTTTCGGGTGGAAATTAATCTCCGTCGCATCCACACGCGTTTGCGGGCGCACGGGATTTCCTATAATGCGCCCACGCCTAAGCCGTGCTTGAATCGCTCCGATGAACGTCGTCACCCGCTTCCCGCCAAGCCCCACAGGCTATCTCCACATCGGTAGCGCGCGCACCGCGCTCTATAACTGGCTGTTCGCGCGCCGGTACGGCGGACATTTCGTATTACGGCTGGAGGATACGGATCGCGAACGATCGACGCAGCAAGCCGTCGACGTCATCCTGAAAGGGATGGCCTGGCTCGGGCTCGATTATGACGAAGGGCCGTATTATCAAACCCAGCGCTTCGACCGCTACGCCGCAGTGACAGCCAAGCTGGTCGAGGAGGGTAAGGCGTACCGCTGCTACTGCAGCCGGGAACGGCTCAAGGTCTTGCGTGAGGCACAGATGGTCGCTAAGGAAAAACCACGCTACGACGGCCACTGTCGTGACAACCCGGACGCCGCAGCAAGCGGCAACCCGCCGGTCGTCCGTTTCCGCACGCCGCAGGAAGGCGCGATCGAGATCACCGACGGCGTCCGCGGCACGGTGACGATTCAGAACAGCGAACTCGATGACTTGATCATTGCAAGATCTGACGGCAGCCCGACCTACAACCTGACCGTGGTCGTCGACGACGTCGACATGGGTGTCACCCATGTGATCCGAGGCGATGATCACCTGAACAACACCCCACGCCAGATCCATATCCTCGAAGCCTTGGGCGCCGCGCGCCCCGTCTACGCGCACATTCCGATGATCAACGGTGCCGACGGGAAGAAGCTTTCCAAGCGGCACGGCGCGGTGAGCGTCCTGCAGTACCGAGATGAAGGTTTTCTACCGCAGGCGCTGCTGAATTATCTCGTACGGCTCGGTTGGTCCCATGGCGACCAGGAGATCTTCACGCCGGCGGAGATGACCGGGTATTTCGATATCGAAGGCGTCCATCAATCGGCCGCGACCTTCGATCGGGAGAAGCTTTTATGGATCAACCAGCAGTACATTCAGACACTGCCGATGGCGGAGCTCCGCGATCATGCGGCGCCACATTTCGTCGCGGCAGGGATCGATACCAGCGACAGCGCGAGGCTCGAAACCGTGATCGACGCACAACGCACCCGCGCGAATACCCTGGTCGAGATGGCCGAGAAGAGCCGCCCGTTTTTCGGTGAGCTCGATGCTTTCGATGAGGGTGCCGCGAAAAAGCACCTGCGCCCGATCGCCGGACCGCCGTTGCGCGACCTCCGCAAACGTCTGGAAACCAAGGATCCCTGGACCCCCGAAGCGCTCCACGCACTGGTCGAGGAAATCGCCGCCGCACATGAACTCAAACTCGGCAAGATAGCCCAGCCGTTGAGAGTCGCCGTCACCGGATCCGCCGCCTCACCGTCCATCGACGTAACCCTGCACCTCGTCGGCCGCGAACAATGCCTGAAACGCCTCGACAAAGCCCTTGCATACATAGACGCCCGCACTGCCGCAGCTTGACAGCCGATCTCACCCTCACGTAACCTGCGCCCCCTTCGGACGGGCAGTGTAAGGACTTGAATTAAGGCGAGAAGCCCAGCTTTTTACCGATTCAAGCGTCCTCTATAATGCGACGCTAAGCAGTTAGGCGATCCGCCTTCTGCTTCAGCACTTTCGCCATGCAGACGGGGCCATAGCTCAGCTGGGAGAGCGCTACAATGGCATTGTAGAGGTCGGCGGTTCGATCCCGCCTGGCTCCACCAATCCGGTCCCCTTCGTCTAGTGGCCTAGGACACCGCCCTTTCACGGCGGCAACGGGGGTTCGACTCCCCCAGGGGACGCCATTTTTCCAGTTGTTTACAAATAGATGCGGAGGACGGTCGTCGTCGCTTTGCAGGTTGCTTGATCTTTCATGGTCGTGATTCCATCCTCACGGCGGTGATACGTATTATCCTTCTTGTAGCACTGCTTTCCCCGCAGCTCGTAACTGCGGTCGAGTTGTCCGGCAAGGTTGTGTCCATCGCCGATGGGGACACGCTGACGCTGCTCGTTGCCGGCCGAGAACAGGTCAAGATTCGCCTCGCGGAAATCGACACCCCCGAGAAGGGGCAGCCCTACGGGATAAAGGCTCGTAAGGCGCTCGCCGAGCTCGCCTTTCAGAAGGATGCCCATGTAGTCTGGTCGGAGAAGGATCGGTACGGTCGCGTCATCGGCCGCGTGTACATCGACGACCTTGACGTGAACGCCGAGATGGTCCACTTGGGCCACGCCTGGGTCTACAGAGAATATTCTGAGGACGAATTTCTACTCGCCCTCGAGAAAGAAGCCAGGGCTGCCAGGAGCGGCTTGTGGGCGCTGTCAGAAGCCGAAAAGGTGCCGCCGTGGGAATGGCGGAAAGTGGATCGGCAGAAATTGCAGCCGGCGTCCGAATCAAAGGGCGAGGCGTTCACGTGCGGGAGCAAACGTTACTGCAAAGAAATGGAATCGTGCGAGGAGGCTCGGTTTTACCTGACGAAACGCGTTCTGAATCGCCTGGATGACGATAAAGACGGTGCGCTGTGCGAGTCGCTTTGTCGGTAATTGAAATAATTACGTCCATCGAAGCTACGGGGGAGTAAGGAAGGGGGGAGACGATGCGGCGCATTGGTCTCATCGGCTCGGGACAAGCATGTCGGATCCTTGCGCGCACGCTGCCGCAGGAGATCTTCGGCGAGTATCACATCACGATGTCTTTTCAAAAATCCGCGCAAGACTGGCTACACAAGAGCTGGCTCACGGGTTCGAGTACCCAATACAGCGGTACTTTCGATTTCGAAAGACAGCTGCCCGGAGCTGTGGTCGAGAGAGGCCAATCCTGCGCGCACTACCCTGATCGACATCAGTCCTAATCCACCCAGGGGACCGAGATTTGAAATAAAGAGTGGATGTGATATCCGCGGCCGAACCCTGTATGCCATCGATCAGCGCATGAAAAATACGAAGTGAATGGAACTGCTTGAAGCCCAGGGCGGCAGAATCCAGCAATATTTCGCAGCGATCAGGGTAATAAGCGGGGCGAACGGTTATTCAGTAACCGTAGATTTTAGAACAGGGGATTTTAATATTTCTAGACTCGGACGCAGCAATTTTGAACGGACGTGCCCGATTATCAGCGCCAGATGACGCTGATGTGACCTACAGGTAGAGCGGAAATGGCGTTGCAGCGCGCGATATTCCGACCCGCGACTTGCGCCGCTGTCGGCACCGCTCGAAAATGGCGCCCTTGATACCAAGACCCTGGAGCCGCTCCATGTCCGAAGCCACGCAATCGCTTGAAAAGCAGTCGGATGTCCTATGCGAGATTGAAGACGGGATCGCGACCCTCACGCTCAACCGACCCCAGGCTTACAACACCCTGACTAGCGGCGTGATCGCGGCCCTCTCCAGCCACCTGGAAGCCCTGGCATCCAAGCCGGTGGCGCGGGTGATCATCATCGCCTCGACCGGCAAAGCATTTTCGACGGGGCACGATCTCAAGGAAATGAACGCCAACCGGGACGAGGCGTTTTATCGCCAACTGCTCGGTGAGTGCTCGAAGATGATGCAGGCTGTCGTCGCCCAGCCCCAGCCCATCATCGCACAGGTCCAGGGGATTGCCACCGCGGCCGGCTGCCAGCTAGTGGCGAGCTGTGATCTCGCCATTGCCGCGCGCACCGCGCGCTTTGCGACCAACGGTATTCAAAACGGCCTCTACTGCGCGACACCCCAAGTTGCCCTGAGCCGCGTGGTCGCACGCAAGCATGCCCTTGAGATGCTCTTGACCGGGGATTTCATCAACGCCGAACGCGCCGCCGAGATCGGACTCGTCAATCACGTGGTCGACGACTCCGAACTGGAACAGGCCGCGCGCGAATTCGCCGGAAAGATCGCTGAAAAATCGCAGATGGCCGTGCGCCTCGGCAAGGCTTCGTTCTACCGTCAAGCTAACCAGCCGCTCGACAGCGCCTACCGCAGTGGCTCAGAAGATCTCGTCTGCAACCTGCTGGCCGAGGACGGCATCGAGGGCCTCACCGCCTTTATCGAGAAGCGCAAACCGCAGTGGCAAGACCGCTGATATAAACAACGAAAGGACGAAGCCCACATGAATGACGCAGCTTCAAATCCGTATGAACAGGATCTGGACCAGGTCACCGCCAACTACACACCGCTCTCGCCGTTGAGCTTCCTCGAGCGCGCCGCGGCGGTCTATCCGAACCGCACGGCGGTGATCCACGGCGATCGCCGCTTGACCTGGTCGGAAACCTTCACGCGCTGTCGTCAACTCGCATCTAGCCTGGTCAAGCGCAATATCGGCAAGGGCGACACCGTCGCTGTGATCGCGACCAACATTCCGGCGTTCTATGAAGCACTCTACGGGATCGCGGCGGCGGGTGCCGTCATTAACCCGATCAACATCCGGCTCGACGCCGCCGCCATCGCCTTCATTCTCGATCACGGCGGCGCCAAGCTCGTACTGACCGACACCGAATTCGCGCCCGTCGTGAAAGAGGCGCTGGCACAGTGCGAAGGTGATCCCCTGGTAGTCGACATCGCGGATCCCGCCGCCGAGTGTCACGATCGTCTCGGCGAGATCGAATACGAAGACTTCATCGCCGAGGGCGACCCGGATCACCCGTGGCGGCTGCCGGAAGACGAATGGGACGCGATGGCGCTCTGCTATACCTCCGGCACGACCGGCAATCCCAAAGGCGTGGTCTACCATCACCGCGGCGCCTATCTAAACGCCATCGGTTGCGCGCTCGCCTGGAACATGACGCACCATCCCGTTTATCTGTGGACACTGCCGATGTTCCACTGCTGCGGCTGGACCTTCCCGTGGACCATCGCCGCCATGGGGGGTACGAACGTATGCCTGCGCCGCATCGCGGCAAAGGACATCTACGGTGCGATCGACCGGGACAAGGTCACGCATTTCTGCGGTGCGCCGATCGTTTTGAACTTCATCGTGAACGCAAGCGCCGACGACAGGAAACCGTTGCCTCACACGGTCGAGGTCATGACCGCGGGCGCCGCGCCGCCGGCCGCCATCCTCAATGGGATGAAGGCGGCCGGCTTTCACATTACCCACGGCTACGGCCTAACCGAAACCTACGGGCCGGCGGTGTTCAACGCGCCGCAGGATGAGTGGGATGCGCTCGACGACAACGCGCTCGCGGAAAAGATGATCCGGCAGGGCGTGCGTTTTCATGTGCTCGAAGACCTCGAGGTCATGGATCCCGAGACGATGAAGCCCGTGCCGCGCGACGGCGAGACCATCGGCGAGATCGTGTTCCAGGGCAACAACGTCATGAGCGGCTACCTCAAGAACAAGAAGGCGACAGAGGAATCGCTCGCCGATGGCTATTTCCGTTCGGGGGATCTGGCGGTCATGCACCCGGACGGCTACTTGCAGATTAAGGATCGCTCGAAGGACATCATCATCACCGGCGGCGAGAATGTCTCCTCGATCGAGGTCGAGGACATGCTCTATAAGCATCCCGACATCCTCGAGGCCGCGGTGGTCGCGCGACCGGACGACAAATGGGGCGAGACCCCCTGCGCCTTCGTGACTCTGAAGGCCGCCGCGGACGGCGTGACCGCGGATCAGATCATCGACTACTGCCGCGCGAACATCGCCCACTTCAAGGCACCGAAAACGATCGTTTTCTGCGAACTGCCGAAGACCTCCACCGGCAAGATCCAGAAATTCAAGCTGCGTAAGCAGACCGAAGAGATGGGGTCGCTGAGTTAGACGGCGTGGGGAGATTGATTCGCCCGCTTGCGGGCTCCTACATTTAATTAAACAGCCAGGGCGCTTCGGTCTGACGGCGCGCTTCGTAGGCCTTGATCTCATTCGCGTGGTTAAGAGTCATGCTGACATCGTCCAGCCCCTGTAGCAGGCGCTCCTTCAAACTTTCCTCGAACTCGAAAGACAAAATTTCGCCATCCGGCGTGGTCACCGTCTGCTGCTCCAGATCGATCGCGAGCCGGTAGCTCTCGATGGTTGCGACCTCGTTGAACAATCGATCGATGGTCTGCGCCGGTAAGGTGATGGGTAAGAGACCGTTCTTGCAGCAGTTGTTGAAGAAAATGTCGGCAAAGCTCGGTGCCACTACCGCGCGGATCCCGAAATCAAACAGCGCCCAGGGCGCATGTTCGCGCGAGGAGCCGCAGCCAAAATTATCGCGCGCAAGCAGGACCTGGGCACCCTGGTAGCGTGCGTGGTTGAGTACGAAGTCCTCGTTCAGCGGTCGACCGCTACAATCCTGATCGGCCTCGCCCTTGTCGAGGTAGCGCCATTCGTCGAAGAGATAGGGTCCGAAGCCGCTACGCTTGATCGATTTCAGAAACTGCTTGGGAATGA
>JAYYZW010000041.1:0-5872 GCA_036339995.1 Pseudomonadota bacterium | reverse complement strand
CTCGCCATGGACACGGCCGCGCTAATACTCGATTCGACGACACGAAACTCCCTCGCCGCCGGATATGACAGTGATACCAGGACGCCCATCCCCTATTGGCACATGCTGTTTCGCGCGTTCGGCGCGATCAATGCGCGGCCGCGCGATATGGCCGGCTTTATTAAGCTGTTCACAGGCCGCGGCGAAGTCGGGGGACGGCGCATCGTGCCCGAGACGCTGATCGCGCGCATGGAGTTTCCGGAGTCGACACTCGCCGCGCGCTCCGGCCTGCGGTTCGGATATGGACTCGGGATTTATTCCTGGTTTAGCAACGGCGTGCTGTTTCATGGCCACGGCGGCGACGGCGATGGTTATCTCGCCCACTTCGGCTATAGTCCGCGAACGGCGCGAGGCTACTTCGTCGTTGTCAACGCCTTCACGCATGTGCCGCTTAGAAAAATGCGTAAGGCAATCGAGCAATACCTAACACGCGACGTCCCGACGGCAGAATTCGAGCCAGTGGCGGACATTAAGGCAAGCGTCATCACGGGGACGTATGAACCGGCGACTTACCGGTTCCCGCAAGATCCAAACGACGAACCCGGCCACATGGAGATCACGGTGACGCGTGGCCAAATCCTTACCCGCAAAAGCGGTGGCGAGCCGCAGCCGCTGCTTGCCGTCAACGCGCAGCATTTCAGACGGACGGACGAACCGTCCGCGACGATCGCGATCGTGGTCGACGAACGCGGGCGCCTTTTCTACCAGGGTGAGCGCGAAAACTACCAACGGATTGGAACGCAGAGACTCGAATGAACAGCGGTTGCGCAAACTGCATTTAAGCACCGGGACCGAACTGACGGGGTGATATGCTGCGCCGATGCTAAAAATCACGCACGACATCGAGATCCCGGCTCACGAGATCGAAATCTCCGCGACGCGCGCCAGCGGCCCCGGCGGGCAGAACGTAAACAAAGTCTCGACAGCCGTCGTCCTGCGGTTCGACGTAGCGCGCTCCTCGCTACCGCAACGCTACAAAGACGGCGTGCTCGCGCTCGCCGACCGCCGCGTTTCGAGCCCGGGCGTCGTCACCATCAAAGCGCAACGCTATCGCAGCCAGGATCGAAATCGAGAGGACGCGCTCGAACGGTTGCGGGCCTTGATCTGCCGTGGCGGCAGCCGCCCGCGGCCCCGCATCGCCACCCGGCCGTCTGCGGCATCACGCAAGCGTAGGCTCAATGACAAAAAGAACCGCGCGCGCACCAAGGGCCTGCGGCGCCCGCCGTCGGCGAACGAATGATCCTGACGGCATAGACACCGACCGATGCCACCTGACTGGCTGGCGTCTTCGGCATCTATTACATGCCCGGACCTTGGCGGTGATATAGTGCTCCACGTACCGATTCGGGAGGAGGGCATCGTGAAATACCGTGTATTACTGCTGTTCCTGGCAGGACTGCTCATCACCGCCTGCGGAGACGATAAGCCGGCGCCCCAGGCCGCGAAACCCGCGGCGAGCGAAAGTCCGGCGACGACGGAAGAAACGGTCGCTGCCGACGAGGAAGAGATCGTCTACGACCTCATCGACGTCTCGAAACTCGACAACCAATGGTGGCAACAGTATTCGGGGAGCGGCGGCTAGATAAGACAGCTCCGATTCATCCTCGGGGCCGTCCCCGAGAACTACCCGGCCCAGGGTTTGTTCGCATCGGAACGCAGGCGCGGGTCCCATAACCGCACCGGGAGCTTTCCGTAGCGCCCGCTTAATCAAGCCGTACGGCAAGTACGTCCCCCGGCGTGCGCCGCCGGCACGGTTCCGTCACGCTCGCGCCGGCTGCCCGGGGGGCCATCTAACGAGGTTTCAAATGGAATTCACAGCTATCGTCCGCACCACTCACACCTGCCGTTATTTCAAGCCCGATCCCGTCCCCGCTGAGGTGCTGGCGAAGGTGCTCGATGCGGCGCGATGGGGCCCCAGCGGCGGCAACCGCCAACCGGTGAGCCTGATCCTGGTGCGCAAAACCGAGATGAAGCAAAAACTGCAGGACCTTTACCTACCGATCTGGGACGCCTATGTCGTCGGCATCGACCAGGGAAAAGTCCAGGTCGGCGGACGTTCGCAACTCATTGCCGACGCCGATTACTTTGCGCGGCACCTCGCCGAGATCCCGATCCTGGTGGTGGTCTGCGCACGACTTGCCGACGTCCACCCGACCGATGTCGACCTCGAGCGCCTGAGCATCGTCGGCGGCGCCTCGGTCTATCCCCAGATACAGAACATGATGCTCGCCGCGCGCAACGTCGGCCTCGGAACCGCTCTGACGACCCTGCTCTGCGCCGTTGAGCCGCAGGTCAAATCCCTGCTCGGCATCCCCGACGACGTCTCGACCGCCGCCATGGTGCCGATGGGATGGCCGGTAAAACCATTTCCGACAAAGCTCAATCGGCGGCCGCTGGAAGAGATGGTTTTTACTGAATCCTACGGGAACGCATTCGCCCCAGCCTGAGGTATTTCAGGGAACCTCTGAATAAGTCATGGTGGGTCTGAATTGTTCAGAGCTTTCTTAGATCCCCATGTTGCTCAGGGTCACCATGATGTCATTCAGAATATTGGTAATCCGGGGGTGTGCAAGCTCGAATTGCTCGATGTGATGCTTTACGGCGTCAACGAGCGAGGCGTCACCATCGCCGCGTTCCAGCGTATCGAGCCGTCCTTCGACGTCGTCGATGAGTGCGCGCAGTCTTGCATCGACGTCTACTGCACCCGGGTCGAGGCCATCGAGTTCGCAGCGCAGGCGTTCCAGGGCATTTTCAAGTTGCTCGCGGCTCATGTCGGATTTTTTCGATGCGGACTCGCGATCATTATAGAGTGACGCTGAACAGATTCGACTCCGCGTCCGCGTACCTCTCTCGGCAACCCACTGCCCCGCCCGTTCATTCGATGGTGAGAACGGCGGCGCCCTCAAGTCGACCGGCCCGCAGATCGTCAAGTGCTTTATTCGCATCCCCGAGAGTGTAGGGCTTGACGTGAGTCCTGACAGAGACTCGCGCGGCAAGGTCGAAGAACTCGCGAGCGTCGTCGCGGGTCAGATTCGCGACCGATACGATCTGGCGTTCGCCCCACAGGATGTCGTAGGGAAAGGCCGGAATGTCGCTCATGTGGATGCCGCAGACAACTTGGCCGCCCTTGGACAGTATCGCGAGTGCCGCCGGCACGAGCGTGCCAACCGGTGCCAAGATGATCACGGCGTCCAACTCCGAGAACGGCGTCTCGTCCGAGCCGCCGGCCCAAGTGGCGCCCATCTCGCGCACGAAATTCTGCGCCGCGCTATCGCCCGGGCGCGTAAACGCGAACACCTGACGTTCCTGGAAGACCGCGATCTGCGCCAGGATGTGTCCTGCTGCGCCGAATCCCATGATGCCGAGGCGACGTGCGGATCCCGCCTTGCACAATGGGCGGTAACCGATCAGACCCGCGCATAAAAGCGGGGCCGCCTCGAGGTCGCCGAAAACCGACGGCAATTCGAAACAGTAGCGGGCATCGGCGACGCAATATTCCGCGTAGCCGCCGTCTACGGTATAGCCGGCAAATCCCGCCCGGTCAGAGAGATTCTCCCGCCCGTCCTTGCAGTAGCCGCACTCACCACACGTATACCCCAGTCAGGAAATACCGATGCGCTGGTTAAGGGTGAGATCCTCGACACCGCGGCCGACCACCACCACGCGGCCGACGATCTCGTGGCCGGGGATGACGGGATACTTCGCGGCTTCGAGATCGCCGTCGACGATGTGCAGATCCGTGCGGCAGACCGCCACAGGCGGATACCTGCACCAGAACTTCACCGACCCGCGGCGCGGGAACTGGGATCGTTTCGAGAATCAGGTGCTGCCCGGCCTCATGCAGCCGCATCGCCTGCATTGTTTCAGGCGTGGGCATCAACTTCTTCCTCGAGATCGGTAAAGAGGATCTGCAGATCGTTCAGAAAGCGAAAGCCCCTTGCCGTGGGCTCGACCCGCCCGTCTGTCTGATGCAGCCAACCGCGATCGACGGCTTTCTCCAGCGGAGCGACAATGACACTCGCGGGCAGCCGCGTGCTCCACTCGAAATCGCGCAGTGTAAATCCCTGCTTGAGCCGGAGTGCATTAAGCATGAATTCCGTCGCCAGGGTCGCGCCCGCTATCGCCTGCTCGCTTTCGAGCGCGCCGCCGCGGCGAGCTTGCTTAATGTAGCGCCGGGGATGGCGAACCTTGACCGTGCGCACGATCTCCGTCGCATCCGTACGCTTACCGTGCGCACCGGCGCCAATCCCGAGGTAATCGCCGAATCGCCAGTAGTTCAGGTTGTGCCGCGCCTCACGACCGGACCGCGCGTACGCCGAGATTTCATACTGCACGAAGCCGCCCTGCGCCAGCCGTTCGACGCCGTGTTCGTAATCGTCGCAGATCTGATCGTGTCCCGGCAATGGCGGCGGCTTGCGCGCGAACGCGGTCCCTTCCTCAATGGTGAGCTGGTACCACGAAATATGCTCGGGTGTGAAAGCCATCGCTTGTTCTAGATCAACAACGCCGTCCCCCGGACGATCGCCGGGCAAACCGAACATCAAATCCAAATTGAGATTGCCGAAGCCGGCGTCACGGGCGGCATCGATGGCGCAGCGCGCTTCGGCGCCGTCGTGGATCCGGCCCAGGGCCTGGAGTTTGCCATCGTCGAAGCTCTGCACACCGATAGAGAGCCGATTGACGCCGGCCGCGCGGAAATCGCGAAACCGCGCCGCGTCGACCGTCCCCGGATTCGCTTCGAGAGTGATTTCGATGTCGTCCTCGAAGACACAGCGCGCGCTAAGTCCGTCGAGCAGCGCCGCGATCGCACCACCACTGAAGAGACTGGGCGTCCCGCCGCCGATGAAAACGCTCGCGAACTCGATCGCGCCCCAGGCATCGAGGTCGCAGTCGAGATCCATTAGAAGGGCACGAACGTATTCATCTTCCGCCACCACCGGATCACGCTCATAGGAATTGAAATCACAATAGGGACACTTGCTCACGCACCAGGGCAGGTGGACGTAGAGGTTAGCGCTCATGCCGGACGAAATAACGCGAGCAATGCGTTCAGCGCCTGGCTTCGGTGGCTGATGCGGTTCTTCGTAGTCGGATCAAGTTCCGCCGAGGCGCAGTCCCGGTCTGGGATATAGAAGATCGGATCGTAGCCGAAACCGTTGCTACCGCGCGGCGATTTCAGCAGGAATCCTTCCCATACGCCGGTCGCGATCTGAGGCAGGGGATCGTCAGCGCTTTTGAAGTACGCGATAACGCAGATGAAGCGACAAGAACGTTCACGATCGGGCACGGATTCAACGTCGGCAAGAAGTTTCCTGAGGTTCGCATCATCACTCGCTCCAATACCTGCGTAGCGCGCAGAATAAACGCCGGGCGCGCCGTTCAACGCGTCGACCGAGAGGCCGGAGTCATCGGCAATCGCGGGCAGCCGGGCATGCTTTGCCGCATGGCGTGCCTTGATGATCGCGTTCTCGACGAAGGTCGTGCCGGTCTCGTCCACCGGTGGGATTTCGAATTCCGACTGCGGATGGACTCGCACGGCTAGCCCTTCCATTATCGCCTTGAGTTCCCTGATCTTGCCGGGATTGGCACTCGCGAGCACGATGTCCATTAGTGATACTCGGTAGGGTGAGAAAGGAAAATGTCGACCTTGTCCGCCCAAGGTACGGCCGAATGCGCAGGCGCAGACATTTAGGGAACCTCTGAATAAGTCATGGCCCATCTGCCTTGCCCATGAAATGGCGCAGCTCCGCGTTACGAACCTTGCCAATAGTCCCCGCTATAGCCTGCGATTCGTGCCTTGATCTGCGCCATTTCATGAACAATTCAGACGCAC
>JAYYZW010000040.1:0-14922 GCA_036339995.1 Pseudomonadota bacterium | reverse complement strand
CGTTTGAGGCGATCTTACTCGACCGGATTTCAGGCGAATTAGGGAACCTCTGAATAAGCCATGGTGCGTCTGAATTTTTCATGAACAGTGCAGATCAAGGCATGAATCGCAGGCCATAGCGGGGGTTATTGGCAAGGTTCGCAACGTAAGGCTCCGCGATTTCGTGGGCAAGGCAGATGTGCCATGACTTATTCAGAAGTTCCTTAGAGGCCCCGCACGTCGATGAAGTGCCCGGTGACGCCGGCCGCCGCCGCCATGGCCGGGCTGACCAAATGGGTGCGCCCGCCGCGGCCTTGCCGGCCCTCGAAATTCCGGTTGGAGGTGCTCGCGCAGCGCTCGCCTTCGCCGAGTTGATCCGGGTTCATGCCGAGGCACATCGAACAGCCAGGCTCGCGCCATTCGAAGCCGGCGTCGAGGAATACCTTATCCAGGCCCTCGGCCTCGGCTTGTTTCTTGACAAGGCCGGAGCCAGGCACGACCAAGGCAGCATTGACGTTGGCCGCACGCTGCCGCCCTTTGACGATCGCGGCCGCGGTGCGCAGATCTTCGATACGCGAATTCGTGCACGAGCCGATGAATACCTTGTCGATGGAGATATCGGTGATCGACGTACCAGGCGCGAGGTCCATGTAATGCAGTGCGTTTTGCATCCCGGTTTTCTGAATTTCGCTGCCGGCTTCATCCGGATCCGGCACGACGCCGTTGACGGCGACCACCATCTCCGGCGAGGTCCCCCACGATACCTGCGGCTCGATGGCGGCGGCGTCAAAGGAGACTTCGCGATCGAACACCGCGTCCGGATCCGAGTGCAGATCCTGCCACGACGCCAGCGCCCGATCCCACAGCGCCCCATCCGGCGCATAGGGCCGCCCTTTAACGAAGTCGCGTGTGGTGTCGTCGAAGGCCATCATGCCGGCACGGCCACCAGCCTCGATCGACATGTTGCAGACCGTCATGCGCCCCTCCATGCTCATCGAGGCGATCGTCTCGCCCGCATACTCCAGGGTGTGGCCGGTCGCGCCCGCGGTACCGATCGCGCCGATGATATGTAACACCAAATCCTTGGGCGTGACGCCGCGCCCAAGCGCGCCGTGGATGGTGATGCGCATGTTCTTCGCCTTGCGCAAGATCAGACACTGGGTTGCCATGACATGTTCGACCTCGGAGCTGCCGATGCCGAACGCAAGCGCCGCCAATGCGCCGTTGGTCGCGGTGTGCGAATCGCCGCAGACGATGGTCATGCCGGGCAGGCTCCAGCCCTGCTCGGGCCCGGTAACGTGTACGATACCCTGGCGCACGTCGCCGATGTCATGATGCGTGATGCCGTGTTCGGCGCAGTTCTTCGAGAGCATCTCAAGCTGCTTGCGCGCGATCGGATCGGTGATGTTGGCGACGTCGCGCGTCGGCACATTGTGATCGGAAACCGCTTTGGTCGCCTGCGCGCGCCACAGGCCGCGGCCGGCGAGTTTCAGCCCTTCAAACGCCTGCGGCGTCGTCACTTCGTGCGCGATATGCCGATCGATATAGACCAGTGCCGTACCGTCGTCGAAGTGGCGCACGACATGCGCTTCCCAGAGCTTGTCGTATAAGGTCTTAGCAGGCATGTGCAGCAAGCTTCGAGCAGGTGAAAGGGAGGCGATTCTATCATCCCGGCCGGTTTGACGGTCGGCGGAACTCGGTTACACTGCCGGCGTCCAAAACATCACGGCGCGGCTGCGATGGCACCTCCCGAGATTCTCCCCTCAACGAACACCATGACCCTGACGAGAACACTTCCGATCCTGGCACTCGTACTGGTCGTGATGGCCGGGCCGGCGCGGGCCGACTTCAACGATGGGGTGGTTGCGCTCATGAGCGGCAATTACGACACGGCGCTCGCCACCTTTGTACCCCTCGCGGAAACGTCGGATCATGCCTATGCACAGTATTTCCTGGGGCGCATGTACGCCGTCGGCCAGGGCGTGGAGCAAAATCTCGGGACGGCCGCCGGGTGGTATCGCAAAGCGGCGGAGAAAGGCGTGGGCGACGCCTCATACCGACTCGGCGCACTTTACGAGCGCGGCAAAGGCGTGCCCGGTGACATGGAATACGCCTATGGCTGGTACAGCGTAGCGGCTCATGTCGGCAACGCGAAAGGCGCCGATGCGCTTAAAAAGGTGGCCGCTAAGCTGTCGGAAACGGAGCGGACCGAAGCGAAAAAGCTTTCGCGGGACTTGATCAAGAAATACGGGGTGGTCCCAAAGAGCACCTCGCGCCGAAAGTAATCGGCAGCGCGAGGCGATCGCTACACGGGATTTCGCGTCGTATGCGTCATCAATTAGCCGCGTCCACTCCTCCGAGCGCACGCGACATTCGGCATGGTGAGACATGCAGGCTAACCTGAATCCGGAAGAACTCGACAAGTTCGCCGACCTGGCAGCTACCTGGTGGGATGAACGCGGACCCTGCCGCCCGCTCCACGATCTCAATCCGTGCCGGCTCGACTACCTCAGGGCGCGCATGGAATTATCCGGCGCGGCGATCGCTGATGTCGGATGCGGCGGTGGCATCTTTAGCGAAGCTCTCGCACGCAAAGGCGCCCGCGTGACGGGGATCGACGCGACCAGGGAGTTGATCGACGTCGCCCGCGAGCACGCGCTCGAGAGTGCGATCGAGATCGACTACCGCTTAGGCACATCGAGCGAACTGGCGGCAAGCGATGCCGCCAGATTCGACGCCGTGGTATGCATGGAACTCATCGAGCATGTCCCCGATCCCGATGCGCTGCTCAAAGACTGCGCGCGGATGGTCAAACCCAATGGTCTTCTCGTGGTCTCGACGCTCAATCGAACGCCCGAAGCCTACGCCTTAGGCATCGTCGCGGCCGAGTATGCATTTTCATTGCTTCCCCGAGGAACCCACGATTACGCGAATTTCATCAAGCCGTCCGAACTCGCGCGCAGCGCGCGGCGGTATGGGCTCGTGCTCGAAGACGTGAGCGGCATGGCTTACAACCCGCTTACCCGGCACGCCCGTCTGCGCCGTTCACCGGTCGTCAATTATTTTGCGAGCTTCAGGCGCACCGGCGCATGACCGATTAAGCTTAAGAAACCTCTGAATAAGTCATGGCACACGTGCCTTGCCCCTGAAATCGCGGAGCCTTACGTTACGAATCTTGCCTATAGTCCCCGCTATTACCTACGATTCGTGCCTTGATCTGCACGATTTCATGCACCATTCACACGCACCATGACTTATTCGGAGGTTCCCTAATGCCGCCGAGATCCGAACCACGGGCGATCCTGTTCGACCTCGATGGCACGCTGCTCGACACGGCGCCGGATTTTGCGTTCGCGTTGAACAGCGTCCGCGCTGAAGACGGGCTCGAACCTCTGCCCTATGACGGCATCCGTCCTTTCGTTTCACAGGGCAGCCTCGCGCTCACCCGGCTCGGCTTCGAGTATGCGCAAGATTCAAAGGAATTCGCCGAACGGCGGCAACGGCTGCTCGACGTTTACAGCGAACATCTCGCCGAAGACACGCGGCTGTTTGCCGGGATGTCCGAGGTGCTGGGGCAGATCGAGAGTACCGGGCGCTGCTGGGGCATCGTCACCAACAAGCCGGGCTGGCTGACCACCCCCCTGCTTAAAGCGCTGGGACTCGATGAACGTGCAGCGTGCGTCATTTCCGGCGACTCGACCCGGAACGTCAAGCCGCACCCGGATCCGCTGCTCGAAGCCGCCGAACAATTGAACACACCCCCAGCGAACTGCTTATACGTCGGCGATGACCAACGCGACGTCGAAGCGGCGAAAGCGGCGCGCATGCCGGTGATCATTGCGCTGTACGGCTATATCGCGCCCGGCGAGGATCCGCACGCCTGGGGCGGCGACGGCCGGGTCGCGGCACCTCTCGATATCCTTTCATGGCTTTAGCACCGGACGCGTCTGGCGGGACGCCCACATCCGTTACGGCGATCGCGCCCGCGCCCGGCAGCGATTTTTATTACGCCGGTCTATATCTGCTGCCGCGCGCGCGCGCCGCGGTCAATGTGCTCGAAGCCTGCCGGCGGGAGATCACGCGCATCCCGCAAACCTGTTCAGATCGCGGCGTTGCTCACACCAAGCTGGCCTGGTGGCGAGACGAATTCGAACGTCTCGGGCAGGCTTCGCCACGTCATGAACTCACGCACGGCCTGTCTCCGCTGCACGCAGTCGACGCTGGCCTCGCCGAAGTCTTCGTGGAGCTGGTTGAAAAGACCGACGCTTCACTGCACGATCCCGTGTACGAGACCCGCGAGGACGTGTTCGAGGCGATCCGCAACCTGCACGGCGTGGTCTTTCGGCGCATGATCCTCGCGGTCGGCGACTGCGACGCGGTGGCGATGGCAGCTCTGGTCGACCTCGCCTGCGCGACCGAACTCGCCTACGAGTTGCGTGACCTGCGGCAACATCGTCGCGGCGGTCTCCTATACCTGGCCGGCGATGCCCTCGGCCGGCACGGCCTGCACGTCGAGCAACTACGGCAGGTGACGGGTTCAGCGGCACTCGGTGATTTAATGAACCAAGAGATCGAGTATGCCCTCGCGCGCCTCGATAACGCTCATGCGGCGCTGGGCAGACCGGCGCGCCAGCGCGGGCGTTTGTTCTGCACGCTCGCCCGCATCATTCGGCGCGCTCTGCTACTCACAGTGGAAGGCGGGTGCCAGGTCCTCGAACGGCGCATCGAACTCCTACCGGTCCACAAGTTGTGGATCGCGTGGCGCACGCGCATAACTGGTTAAGCAACATTAAACCGCAAGCGAACCCGCAGACGTCTGAACGCGTCGGGATCGGTACCGTCGGGTAACAGGACCACGCGCTTGACGGTTCCATCGTCGAGCTTGAGCGGCAACACGGTGATTTTGCGCGTGACATAAGGCGTCGCGGCCAGGCTCGCCGACGGGCGCAGCGCGAAGTAAATCGGTCCCTCGAATCCCGGCATCCTGCAACAAAGGATAAGGGTTAGCCTGCCAACTTGATATTACCTGCCTGTGAAAAGATACTACTCCCGCATCCCGTAACGAAGGGAATCCGAAACTCCACCTATTACCGCCGCAGGACTATGCAGGAAAAAAAGCCGGATTCCACCGCGACTGAAGATCGCGAAGACCCAATTGACGGTCGGACGAAGACCGACAAACCGCGCGAAATCGGCGGGCCGAAAGGGCCTGAGCCGACGCGTTACGGGGATTGGGAACGCAAGGGCAGGTGTATCGATTTTTGAGCCGGCCGCTGCTCCTGCGATACCTCTCAAAAAAATTGATAACCCGTCCGATAAAGCAATAAATCCATGGCCGACAACCCCCTATCCCCCCACCTGCAAATCTATCGGCCGCAGCTGACCTCCGTGCTGTCGATCATGCATCGCGCGACCGGCGTATTCCTGAGCCTCGGCACGGTGATTCTGCTGTACTGGCTGGTTGCAGCGGCGCTCGGTGCCAATGCCTACGCCGACGCGCAACGCTGCATCGGATCAATGCCATCCCAAATCGTGCTCGCCGCCTGGACGTTCTCCTTTTACTTCCACCTGTTGAATGGCGTGCGGCATTTGTTTTGGGACCTGGGCTTGGGATTCGAGCTCGACATTACGTATAGAACCGGTTACGCGGTAGTCGTGCTGACGTTCGTCATGACCGGGCTGACCTGGGCCTGCATACTGGCCCAGGGCGGGGTGTTATGAAACTGCGCAGTGATTTGAGCCGCGCGCGTGGCCTGGGCTCGGCGAAAGCAGGTGCGCACCACTGGTGGCACCAACGCCTGAGCGCCATCGCGTTGGTGCCGCTGGGCTTGTGGTTCGTCATCGCCCTGCTTGGACAACTGGATGCGAGTTACATCGATACCGTCCAGTGGATCAGCTCGCCGCTCGTGACCGCGCTCCTGATCGCGCTCATCATCGGCACATTTTATCACGCCCTGCTCGGTATGCAGGTCGTCATTGAAGATTATGTGCACGGCGAACTACTTAAGATTGGGCTCTTGATCCTGATGAAATTCGCCCTGGTCTTCGGCGCGCTGCTCGGCATCGTCGCGGTCCTCAAGATATCTTTTGGAATGGCCTGACGGGACCGCTCATGCCTGAAGCATACGAACTCATAGAACATCATTACGACGTAGTCATAGTCGGAGCCGGCGGCGCCGGTTTGCGCGCCACCTTCGGCATGGCCGCCGAGGGCCTCTCCACGGCTTGCATCACCAAGGTCTTTCCAACCCGCAGTCATACCGTTGCCGCGCAGGGCGGCATGAGCGCAGCGCTAGGTAACATGGGTCCCGACGATTGGCGCTGGCACATGTACGACACCGTCAAGGGCTCAGACTGGCTGGGCGATCAGGACGCGATTGAATACATGTGCCGCGAAGCGATCCCGGCGGTGATCGAACTCGAACATTACGGCGTGCCGTTCTCGCGTACCGAGTCCGGCGAGATCTATCAGCGCCCGTTCGGCGGCATGACGACCGAGTTCGGCGAAGGCGGCATCGCGCACCGCACCTGTGCCGCGGCGGATCGCACGGGTCACGCGATCTTACACACGCTCTATCAGCAATCGCTCAAACACGACGCCGAATTCATGATCGAATATTTCGCGATCGATCTCGTAATGGATGCCGATGGCGCCTGCCGCGGCGTCGTCGCCTGGAACCTCGAAGACGGCTCCCTGCACCTCTTTCGCGCGCACGCGGTAGTGCTCGCGACCGGGGGTTACGGCCGCACGTATTTATCGTGCACCTCCGCGCATACCTGTACGGGCGACGGCAACGGCATGGTGTTGCGCGCCGGTCTGCCCTTGCAGGACATGGAATTCACCCAGTTTCATCCGACCGGGATCTACGGCGCGGGCTGCCTCATTACGGAAGGGGTTCGCGGTGAAGGCGGGTACTTGACGAACTCCGAAGGCGAGCGCTTCATGGAGCGCTATGCCCCGAATGCCAAGGATCTCGCCTCTCGCGACGTGGTGTCGCGCTCGATGACGATCGAGATCCGCGAGGGGCGCGGCGTCGGCGAGGAACGCGATCACATCCACCTGCACCTCGAACACCTCGGCCCCGAAGTCATCAACGAGCGCCTGCCGGGCATCGCAGAATCCGCCGAAATCTTCGCGGGCGTCGATGTCGCGCGCGAGCCGATTCCGGTGCTGCCAACAGTGCATTACAACATGGGCGGCGTTCCGACCAACTTCCACGGTGAAGTCGTGACGCTCACCGACGGTGATCCCGATTCGATCGTGCCGGGCCTGCTATCGATCGGCGAGGCAGCCTGCGTTTCCGTGCACGGCGCCAATCGGCTCGGTTCGAATTCGCTGCTGGACCTCATTGTTTTCGGGCGGGCCGCGGCCAAGCGCTGCGCGAGCCTGATCACGCGCGGCAGTACGCACGCCCCGCTGGACAGTGACGCCACCGAACGCATCGTGTCCCACTTCGACGCCTTGCGCTATGCGGACGGCAGCGAACCTACCGCGAAGCTTCGCGTCGACATGCAACGCACCATGCAGAATTACGCCGCGGTATTTCGCACTGGCAAGGTGATGGATGAAGGCAAGGCGAAACTCCGCGAAGTCTGGGAGGCGTTCCGGCACGTCAAGGTCAGCGATCGCTCGATGATATGGAATACCGATCTCGTCGAGACCCTCGAACTCGAAAATCTGCTACAGAGTGCGATCGTCAGCCTGCATGCGGCGAGCAACCGGACCGAAAGCCGTGGCGCGCATGCGCGCGAAGACTATCCGGCTCGGGACGATCAAAACTGGATGAAGCACACCCTGACCTGGCTCAACGACGACGGCGAGGTCAGGTTCGACTACCGTCCGGTACACATGTACACACTAACCGACGATGTTGAAGTCGTACCACCGAAAAAGCGCGTTTATTGATATGGCTAAATTCACGCTACCGAAGAATTCGAAGATCGGCGAGGGCAAGACCTTCAAGCACGCCAACGGCGCCAGGCAGGCCAAAACGTTCAGGATCTACCGCTGGGATCCGGACCTGGATCGAAACCCGCGGATGGACACCTACGAGATCGATCTCGAACAATGCGGGCCGATGGTGCTCGACGCCATCATTTATATCAAGAATGAGATCGATCCGACACTCACATTTCGTCGCTCCTGCCGCGAAGGGATTTGCGGTTCGTGCTCCATGAACATCGACGGCACCAACACCCTCGCCTGCACCCTGGCGACGCAGTCGGTCAAGGGCACGGTCAAGATCTATCCCCTGCCGCATCTAAAAGTCTGCAAGGACCTTGTTCCGGACCTGCGTCATTTCTACGCGCAATATACCTCTATCAAACCTTGGATGCAGACCCGGACGCCGGCACAGCCCGACAAGGAACAGCTACAATCCAAAGAGGATCGCGCGCAACTCGACGGTCTCTATGAATGCATTCTTTGCGCGTGCTGCTCGACCGCCTGCCCGAGTTATTGGTGGAACGACGAACGGTTCCTGGGCCCCGCGGCGCTGTTGCAGGCCTACCGCTGGCTCGCCGTCAGCCGCGATGAAGCGACGGGCGAACGCCTGGACGAATTAGAAGACCCGTTCCGCCTGTACCGCTGTCATACCATCATGAACTGCGCCAATGCCTGTCCCAAGGGACTCAACCCCGCAAAAGCCATCGCCGAAATCAAGAAGATGATGGTGTCGCGCAGTCTCTAGTGCAGGACGACACGCTTCCCGGTACCGATCCCACCAAGCGATTGCGCTGGCGTTGCCGGCGCGGCATGCGCGAACTCGACGTCCTGCTGGAATCTTATTTCACGCAGCGAAATGCGACGATGACGATCGCTGACTTGGAGCTGCTCGATCGTTTTTTGGACTCCAGCGATATGGATCTCCATACCTGGCTGACCCGGCGCAGCACACCGGCTGATGCGGAGTTCGCCGCATTGGTCAATTCGATTCTCGATGCCGACCGGCTGAACGCAGGCGCCTAGATCCCATGAACGATCTAGGACAATGGCTCACCCGTCTTGCGCCGGACTCGGTCGTTCGTACAGGCGACCGGGCCGCACATTTTGGCGATGTTCTTACCGAAGCGGCGATCATCGACTCGCAAACCACGAAAACGCCGCTCGGTGAATGCGGCGTGGTCGGTATCGGCGGTCCCGAAGCCGCGGAATTCCTGCACGCCCAGTTGAGCGCTGAGTGCCTTACCCTAGCCGATGGCGACAGCCGCTTGACAGCCTGGTGCACGCCCAAAGGTCGCGTGCTTTATCTCTTGCGGTTGGTGTGCCACGGGGCGTCGTATCTCGCATTATTGCCGCGCGATCAGGCAGGCGATTTTGTCAAGCGCCTATCCTTGTTCGTGCTGCGCGCGAAAGTCGAGATTTCGGATCTAAGTGCAAGCCAAGGCGTCATCGTCGTGAATCAGGGTCCGGATCAGACTTGTATCGAGGCGCTAAGAGAAGCAGAGGATGCCGTCTGCGCTGCTAGCGACGCTCGCGGGCAGTGTTGGGTCGTGGGCGGGTTCGAAACGCTGATTGAGGCCTGGCCCGGGATCCCGGGAACGCCGGTCGGCGAAAATGCGGCGGCGCTTGCGGACATCCGCCTCGGCCAGCCGCGCCTTATGCAAGCGCTCGCCGAAGCATTCCTGCCGCAGGAACTGAACCTCGATGCCCTGGGCGGCCTTAGTTTTGAGAAGGGTTGTTACCCGGGCCAGGAAATCGTCGCGCGGGTCAAGTTTCGCGGCGCGGTCAAACGGCGCTTGAGCCGGTTGATCAGCGCGGGGAACGCGACGCCAGAGCCCGGCACACGCATCGTATCGTCGCCCGCGGGCAAACCCGTCGGTACCGTGCTGTTCTCCGCTAAGTCCGCGGCGAATGCTTTCGAACTGCTTGGGGTGCTGGATCTCGCCGCCGGGGCGATCGCGCTCGATGGGGACACCGAGACGGACCTCAATCGAGAGACCCTGCCGTACTCCGTTGCCTCCTGAAGCGGATTCCGGCGCGCCGCATGGCCGCGTCGTCGCAGCTTCCGATTTCAAGTCCGCGCCCTGCTTGCCGGGACCCCACCTGCCGACGATCTGGGCCACGGTGTGCCGGCCCACGCCCGCAGTCGACTTCACTTTCGAACGTCTCGAACTTCCCGACGGGGACTTCGTCGACCTCGCCTGGACGCAGGACAACGGCGGTCCCGTGGTGCTGGTGCTGCACGGTCTTGAAGGCTGCCACGAATCGACCTATGCGCGTGCGATCTTGGCCCGGATACAGGCCGTCGGCTACCACGGGGTGCTGCTCCAGTTCCGCGGCTGCAGCGGCGGTCCCAATCGGCTCGATCGCAACTACCACTCGGGTGACACCGGGGACGCCGCACACGTCGCGGGCGTCATCGAAAAACGCTACGGCCGGCCCCTCTTCGCTGCGATCGGATACTCGCTGGGCGGTAACGTAGTGCTCAAGTGGCTGGGCGAACTCGCCGGCGACGCCCGCCTCACCACGGCCGTCGCAGTCTCCGTACCATTCGATCTCGGCGCCTGCGCCACCCGCCTCAATCAGGGCTTCTCCCGCTTCTACCAATGGCGGTTGATCCGCAGCATGCGGCGGAAATACCAGGAGAAGTTCGCGCGGCGCCCCTCGCCGCTCGCGATCGAGGACGTTCGCCGGCTTAGGACTTTCTGGTCCTACGACGACGCCGTGACGGCGCCGCTACATAGCTTTCGCGACGTTCATGATTATTACGCCTCGAGCAGCAGCCGCTCCTACCTGAAACATATCGAGGTGCCGACCTTGATCCTGCATGCCGACAATGACCCCTTCGTGCCCGCGGCTGCAGTACCGAGCGCGTCGGAACTCAGTCCCAAGCTCACACTCGAAATGACTAACGGCGGTGGTCACGTCGGATTCGTTGCGGGCCGATGGCCCTGGCGGTTGCGATACTGGCTCGACGATCGCATCGTTTCTCATTTGAACGAACACCGGGCGCAGTGTACAGCGGGAGCCAATGTCCGATAAAAAGTACTTAAGGGATCCCATGAGCCTTTCGCCGCGTATCGTATTCCTCTTGACGGCCTTCGCGTGTGCGAGTCTGCTCGGCTACGGGTATTACCTGCAGTTTGTGGAAGGACTCGAACCGTGTCCCATGTGCATCCTGCAGCGGATCTGCTACTTCGCCATCGCAATCGTGAGCCTGGCCGGCGCGGTGCATGGTCCGAAACTTCGCGCCGTATACGTGTACGCGTCACTGACCGTACTCTCCGCCGCGGTCGGAGCCGCCATCGCCGGGCGCCAGGTCTGGCTGCAGCACCTGCCGCCCGATCTCGTGCCCGAATGCGGGCCCGGACTCGCATTCATGCTCGAAGTCTACCCGCTCGCCGAAGTGATCCAGAAGGCCTTCATCGGCACCGGGGAATGCGCGGAGGTCGCCTGGACCTTTCTGGGACTCTCCATCGCCGAATGGTCGCTCGTTTGCTTTTGTTCGATTTTCGTGGCTTATGTCACGTTCATGTGGTTGCGGGCGAGCGACAATTAGGGAACCTCTGAATAAGTCATGGTGCGTCTGAATTGTTCATGAAATTGTGCAGATCAAGGCACGAATCGCAGGCCATAGCGGGGACTATTGGCAAGGCAGATGTGCCATGACTTATTCAGAGATTCCTTAGTCTGTAGGTCATTGCTCATGACTGAAATCATCCCGAGGATCGGCCTTCGCTCGGTAAAAATTCTCGCGACTTGTATCGTCGCGATGCTGGCCGTCGGCGCACACGCCGGAACGTTCTCGGCGAAAGTCTTGCGCGGCGTTGATCGCCTATACGTCGCGGTGGACGGCATTTCGGTGAAATGCGAACGCAACGGCCTGACGGCCAGAGAACTCCGCAAGCGAACCGAGGACCGCTTGTCAGCCTATGGCATCGAGATCGTCAGCGAAGCCGTCGCCGTCAATGACAAGCAGACCGCTCAATTGCACATCAAGTTGAATGCGAACGAAGATGCCTCGGCCTTATATTTCTATCGGATCTCAGTGCAGCTCAACCGCAAGTTGCCACTCGACGCAACGGGACAGAGCTATATATCGGAGACGGTCTGGTCGGACGGGCGCAGCGGCGTCATCGATCCGTTCAATCTCGCGAACGTCTACGGCTACGTCGACGAGATCCTGGAGAAGTTCATCGCCGAGCACGGCCGGCACAACGTGCCGTCGCGGGCAGCGCTCGGTCACTAGCCCGTAAATCAATTGAATGATTCGCCCGCTTGCGGGCGAATCGTCACGCTGCCTCGTTCAACGCGATCAATCCTGTGACATCTGGGCGTCGACCACCGCGAGCGCACTCATGTTCAAAATGCGGCGAACACTCGCGGTCGGCGTCAGGATATGCGCCGGGTAGCGGCAGCCGAGCAGGATGGGACCGACGGCCACGCCTTCGCCGAGAACCGTGAGGAGATTCAGCGCAATGTTGGCAGCGTCCATGGTCGGCATGACCAGGAGGTTGGCCTGGCCCTTAAGCCTCGAGTGCGCCCGCGCCGCCTCACGGATCGCGGGAACGAGCGCCGCGTCCGCTTGCATCTCGCCGTCAATCTCGAGATCCGGAATCTGCCGGCGGATGAGACCGAGGGCTTTGCGCATCTTACGCGAGGTGTCGGTGTCGGTGGTGCCGAAATTGGAATGCGATAGCAACGCCGCCTTGGGTGTGAGGCCGAAGCGTTTAACCTGCTCGGCTGCGAGTGCCGTCATGCTCGCAATCTGCCCCGCGGAGGGTTCGGGCTGCACGTAGGCGTCACACACAAAATACGTGCCCTTGCGCAGAACCAGCACGTTCATGGCCGCCATGTCGCTCACGCCGTCGCGCGTGCCGAGCACGTTCTGCACGTGCACGAGGTGATCGTGGTACACGCCTACCATCCCGCACACCATGGCGTCGGCTGCTCCTTTGCGCACCAGCAGGGCCGCGACGACCGTGGTATTCGACCGGAGCACCTCCTTGGCACCTTCAAGTGAAATGCCTTCGCGTCCCATGATCTCATCATAGAAAGCCGCGTATTCGTCGAATTGGCTGTCGCTCTCGGTGTCGATGACTTCGAAATCTTTTCCCGCACGGATCCGGAGCCCGAGTTTGCCTATTTGCTTTTCGATTACGCGGCGCTGTCCGATCAGCATCGGAATCGCGATGCCGTCGTCGACGACCGACTGTACCGCGCGCAATACCGTCGGCGCTTCGCCGTCAGCGTAAACGAGCCGCTTGCGGTCTTGCTTGGCCTGGTCGTAAAGCGGCCGCATCAAGAGCACCGATTGGAACACGAACTTCGAGAGTTGATCGCGGTAAGCTGTGAAATCCTCGATCGGCCGCGTCGCCACCCCACTCTTCATCGCGGCCGCGGCAACGGCCGGGGCGATTTCTGTGATCAATCGAGGATCGAAGGGATTGGGAATCAGGTACTCCGGGCCGAACTCCAGTGCATCGCGGCCGTAAGCGGCGAGGACGATGTCGGACGCCTCCTGCAGGGTCAGCTTGGCCAGCGCGTGCACGCAGGCGAGTTTCATTTCCTCGTTGATGGTGGTAGCACCGACGTCGAGCGCGCCGCGAAAGAGGTACGGGAAGCACAGTACGTTGTTGACCTGGTTGGGATAATCCGAGCGACCGGTGGCAATGATCGCGTCGGCCCGCACCGCGTGCGCTTCTTCCGGCAGAATCTCCGGCGTCGGGTTGGCCAGCGCCAGGACCAATGGTTGCTCGGCCATCGTTTTGATCATGTCGCCGGTCAGCACTCCGGGGCCTGACACGCCGAGAAAAATATCCGCCCCGACGATCGCGTCAGCCAGGGTGCGGTGCTCGGTCTTGCGGGCAAAGAATGCCTTGTACTCGTTCATATGCTCGACGCGGCCCTCGTAGATCACGCCGCTGCGGTCGGTCACGAGAATGTTCTCGCGCTGCATTCCGAGGGAATCGAGTAGGCGCAGGCAGGCGATTGAGGCGGCGCCCGCGCCGGAGGCGACGAGCTTTACCTCTTCGATATTTTTTCCGACGAGTTTGAGCGCATTGATGATCGCCGCGGAGGCGATGATCGCGGTACCGTGCTGGTCATCGTGAAAGACCGGGATTCGTACTCGGTCTTTAAGCTTCTGCTCGACGAAGAAGCACTCCGGTGCCTTGATGTCCTCGAGGTTTATCCCGCCGAACGTCGGCTCCAGACTCGCGATGATCTCGACCAGCCTATCGGGATCCGATTCGTCGATTTCGATGTCGAAGACGTCGATGCCGGCAAATTTCTTGAACAGGACGGCCTTACCTTCCATTACGGGCTTCGCCGCCAGGGGGCCGATATTGCCAAGGCCAAGCACGGCGGAACCATTGGTGATCACCGCGACGAGGTTACCGCGGGCGGTATAGAGCGAGGCCGCGGCGGGATCCTCGGCAATACGCTCGCACGGCACTGCAACGCCCGGTGAGTAAGCGAGTGCAAGATCGTTCTGATTGGCAAGCGGTTTGATCGGAGCAATCTCGATCTTGCCCGGCCTCGGCGTCGTGTGATACTCAAGCGCGCGTGCGTCGAGGTCGTCGATTTTGCGATTCACGATCGATCTTGAGCGAGGCTCATTGCACCGGGAATCCTCGCGGAAGCTGCCCGCGCATAAGATTCTTCACGCCGCCTTTTTTTGACATCTTCTTTATCATCTTCTGCATCTGGTTGAACTGTTTGAGCAACCGGTTGACGTCTTGCACCTGCATTCCCGAGCCGTTGGCAATGCGTTTCTTGCGCGAGCCCTTGATCACCGCGGGAAACTGTCGTTCGCGCGGCGTCATGGAATCGATGATCGCCGCCAGCTTCATAAACTCGCCGTCGTTGACCTTGTTGCGCACGGTATTCGGCAGATCGGCCATGCCGGGCAGTTTGCCGAGTAGCGTCGACATCCCGCCCAAGTTGTTCATCTGGTCGAGCTGATCACGAAAATCCTGCAAATCGAAACCCTTGCCCTT